>CAZAWH010000001.1:0-69393 GCA_964488775.1 uncultured Sandarakinorhabdus sp.
CCATCAGGGCCAGGCTGGCATGATCGGCCATGCCGGTGGCATCGCCAAACAGCGCCACCTGGGCTGATTCGCGTTCCGCCGCCGCGGATTGGGCGCTGGCCATGATGGCTTCGGCCAGAGCGTGCACACCGGCCCGATTGGGATTGAGCGCATCAAAGCCGCCGGCCGCGATCAGGCTTTCCAGCTGGCGCTTGTTCAGGCCTTTCGGGTCGCAGCGGCGGGCGAAATCGGCCAGATCGGTGAAGGCCCCCTTGCCGTTGCGATCGGCGACCAGCCCTTCCATCGCCTTCAGGCCGACGCCCTTCAGGCCGGCCAGCGCATAGCGCACCACCGGCACCCCATCCGGCCCATCCTGGACGGTGAAATCCGCCGCCGACGCGTTGATGCATGGCGGCAGCATGGCAACGCCTGACCGGCGCGCATCTTCGGCAAAGATGGCCAGACGGTCGGTGTTGTCGATGTCATAGGCCATGGAGGCAGCATAGAATATGGCGCGGTGGTGCGTCTTCAGCCAGGCGGTGTGATAGGACACCAGCGCATAGGCCGCCGCGTGGCTCTTGTTGAAGCCATAGTTGGCGAACTTCAGGATCAATTCGAAGATGGCATCCGATGTTGCTGCATCAATGCCATTTTTTTCCGCCCCTTCGGAAAAGCGCGCCTTTTGCGCCACCATTTCCGCATGGATTTTCTTGCCCATCGCGCGGCGCAGCAGATCGGCCTCACCCAGGCTGTAGCCGGCCAGTTCGCGCGCCAGGCTCATCACCTGTTCCTGATAGACGATGATGCCATAGGTCTCGCGCAGGATGGGCTCCATCGCCGGGTGGAGCAGTTCCACCTTCTCGCGGCCAGCCTTGCGGGCGGCAAAGCTGGGAATATTGTCCATCGGGCCGGGGCGGTAGAGCGCGCCCAGCGCGACGATATCGGCGAAGCAGTCGGGCTTCACCAGGCCCAGCGCCCGGCGCATGCCTTCGGATTCAAACTGGAACACGCCGACCGTGTCCCCTTCGGCGATCAGCTTGTAGACGTCTGGATCATCGGTGGGCAGCGTCGCCCAATCGACGTGAGTGCCGCGCGCGCGCAGCATGGCCGCGGCGCGATCGAGCACCGACAGGGTTTTCAGGCCGAGAAAGTCGAACTTCACCAGCCCGGCCTTTTCGGCGGCCTTCATTTCGAACTGCGTCACCTGCATGTCGGACTTGGGATCGCGATAGAGCGGCACCAGTTGCGACAGCGGCCGATCCCCGATCACCACGCCGGCGGCGTGGGTGGAACTGTGGCGCGGCAGGCCTTCCAGTTGCAGGGCGATATCCACCAGGCGCTTGACCTTGGGGTCACGCTCCACCTCGGCAATGAAGGCCGGTTCGCCGGGATATTTGCGGCCATCCTTGTCCTTGCCGCGGCCCAGGGTACGGGCCAGCGTCCAGGGATCGGTGGGGTGGCTGGGCACCAGCTTGGACAGGCGGTCGGTCTGGCCATAAGGCATCTGCAGCACGCGCCCGACGTCCTTCAGCACGGCGCGCGCCTTCATCTTGCCGAAGGTGATGATCTGCGCCACCTGCTCTCGGCCGTAACGCTGCTGCACATAATCAATGACTTCGCCGCGCCGCGTTTCGCAGAAGTCGATATCGAAGTCGGGCATCGAGACGCGATCCGGGTTGAGGAAGCGTTCGAACAACAACCCATGCTCCAGCGGATCCAGATCCGTGATCGTCAATGCCCAGGCCACCACCGAGCCGGCGCCAGACCCGCGCCCCGGCCCGACCGGAATGCCCTGCCCCTTCGCCCACTGGATGAAATCGGCGACGATCAGGAAATAGCCGGGAAAGCCCATGGACTTGATGACATCAAGTTCAAAGGCAAGGCGGGCCTTATAGGGCGCCCGGTCCTCAGCCGATTTGCCCAGCACGTCCATGCGGCGGGCCAGGCCTTCGGTTGCGGCGGTCACCAGCGCTTCATCCTCGCCACCGGCCGACAGGCGGGGCAGGATCGGCTTGCGGCTGGGCGCCATCATGGCGCAGCGCTGGGCCACAACGATGGTGTTGGCGATGGCCTCGGGCAGATCGGCGAACAGGGCATGCCAGTCCGCCGCCGGTTTCAGCCAATGTTCGGGATTGGAACGGCGCCGGTCCTCGGCCTCGACATAGGTGGAATCGGCGATGCAGAGCAGCACGTCGTGCGCCTCGTGCATGGCGGCATCGAGGAACTTCACCGGCGCCGTGCCCACGATGGGCAGGCCATGGGTGTCGGCCAACCGCAGCAGCGCAGCCTCGCTGCGCCGCTCCACCGGATCGCCGGACCGGGCAATCTCCACATAGAGCCGGCCGGGGAACAACGACATCAGCCGGGCGGCCATCGCCTCGATATCCTGGCCATCCGCCGCCAGCCGGGCCAGCGCGCCATCCGCACCGCCGGTCAGGCAGATCAGGCCGTCGGTGCGGCCCGCAAGCTGGTCAAGCGTGAGCAGCGGATCGCCGGGCGTGGCCGCGGCAAGATGCGCATCGGACACCAGGGCGATCAGGTTGGTGTATCCACCGGCATCCTGGGCATAGAGCGCCAGCCAATCCACCAGTGCCCGGTTGTGCAAGGTGGCGCTGCCCGGACGCTCGATGGGCAGCAGCGCGCCAATGACCGGCTGGACGCCCCAATCCTTGGCTGCGGCGGAAAAATCCATTGCCGCGAACATGTTGGCCCGATCGGCCAGACCCAGCGCCGGAAAGCCCAATTGCCGGCCAAGCTTGGCCAGCGTTTCGGGCTGGATGGCGCCTTCCAGCATTGAATAGGCGCTGTGGCAGCGAAGGGGAACGAATCCGGCGTGCGGCATCGGCGAACTATGCCGCCTGGCGCGGCCCGCGACCAGTGCGCGTGCGTCGCGGTGGCGGCTTTGTCCCCAGCTTTATGCCGGCACCAGCCGGCCGTGCTGCAAGGTCACCACCCGATCCATGCGGCGGGCAAGTTCGAGATTGTGGGTGGCGACCAGCGCCGCCGCGCCTGTGGAGCGGACGAGATCGATGAAGGCGGCCAGCACCAGGCCGGCCGTGGCCTCGTCCAGGTTGCCGGTGGGTTCATCGGCCAGCACCAGTGCCGGGCGGTTGGCCAGGGCGCGGGCAACTGCCACCCGTTGCTGTTCCCCGCCCGACAATTGCGCCGGCTTGTGGGTGAGGCGGGCGCCAAGGCCCAGGCGGCCAAGCAGTTCGTCGGCGCGGGCCTGGGCGGCGGTGGCATCCACCCCGGCCACCAAACCGGCCAGCATCACATTCTCCCGGGCGGAGAAATCCGGCAGTAGATGATGGAATTGATAGACAAACCCCAGCCGCTGACGCCGCAGCCGGGTGCGGCCGGCATCATCCAGCCGGGCCGCCGCCTCGCCACAGATGCGCAATTCGCCGGAAAAGCCGCCTTCCAGCAGGCCAACCGCCTGCAACAGGGTGGATTTGCCCGAACCCGACGGGCCGAGCAGCGCCACGATCTCGCCCGGCATGATCGCCAGATCAACCCCGCGCAGCACATCGATGCGGGCGCCGGCCTGTTCGAAGTGGCGGGCAAGACCGATGGTTTCCAGCACCGGTTCATTCATAGCGCAGCACCGTGACCGGATCGGTGGAGGCGGCCTTCCACGCCGGATAGAGCGTGGCCAGGAACGACAGGCCCAGCGCCAGCACGACAATGCCGAGCACTTCGACCGGATCGGTCTTGGCCGGCAGCAGGGTGAGATAGCGCACCGAAGGATCCCAGATGTTGGTGCCGGTCACCGCCGACACGCCATCCACGATGGGCTGGCGGAAGGTGAGCAGCAGAAAGCCCAGCGCCAGGCCCGAGGCCACGCCCGCCGCACCGATCAACGTGCCCACCGCCATGAACACCCGCATCATGCTGGCGCGGCTGGCGCCCATGGTGCGCAGGATGGCGATGTCGCGCGTCTTGGCCCGCACCAGCATGATGAGCGAGGACAGGATGTTGAACACCGCCACGACGATGATGATGGACAGGACCCAGAACATGACCGTCTGTTCCACCACCAGCGCCGAGAACAGCGCGGCGTTGCTGCGCGTCCAGTCGTTGACCACGGCGATGCCGGCGAGCTTCTGGCGGATGGGTTCCAGGATGGCGGCGGCGCGGTCAGGATCGGTGGTTTCCACCTCGATCATGCCCACGGCGGCATCCAGGCGCAGCAGGGTCTGGGCATCGGCCAGTGGCATGATCACGAACGCCTTGTCATAATCATAAACGCCCACTTCAAACACCGCGACCACGGTGTAGGCAACGATGCGCGGCACCGTGCCGAAGGGCGTTGATTGCCCGGCCGGGTTGATCAGGCTCAACTGGTCGCCAACGCGCAGGCCCAGTTGTTCGGCCAGGCGCGCGCCGATGGCAATCGTGTCGGCCCCCGGCTTCAGCGCGTCGAGCGCGCCGGCCCGGATATTGGTGGCGATGGTGGGATTGGCCTTGATGTCGGCAATGCGCAGCCCGCGCAGGATGACGCCTTCCACCCGGCCGGCCGCACTGCCCATCAACGGCTGTTCGATCATCGGCACCGCCGCCGTGACCCCGGGCAGCGCCTTCACATCGGCCGCCACCTGTTCCCAATTGTCGAGCCGCCCGCCATAACCCTGCACCACGGCATGACCGTTCAGCCCGATGATGCGGTCAAACAGTTCGGCGCGAAAGCCGTTCATCACGCTCATCACCGCAATGAGGGCAGCGACGCCCAGCGCCACCGCCACCAGGCTGATGCCGGCGACCAGGAAGATGAAGCCCTCCCCCTGCCCCGGCGTCAGATAACGCCGGATGACCAAGCGTTCGTGTGCGGTGATCAAATGCGGCCCACCACGGCGTCGATCGGCACCTCGACCCGTTCACCGGTGGCGCGGCGCTTCAGTTCGACCACACCGGCGGCCAGACCCTTGGGGCCAACGATGACCTGCCAGGGCAGGCCGATCAGATCGGCGGTGGCGAATTTGGCGCCGCCGCGCTCATCCCGATCATCATAGAGCACGTCGACACCAGCCGCGGTGAAATCGGCATAAAGCTTGTCGCAGGCGGCGGCGCAGGCCCCGTCATCGGCGCGCAGGTTGATCAGCGCGACCCGGAACGGCGCCACCGCATCCGGCCAGACGATGCCGGCGTCATCATGACAGGCCTCGATGATCGCGCCGGACAGGCGGGAGACGCCGATGCCATAGCTGCCCATCAGCGGCGTGACCGGCGCGCCATCAGGGCCCTGCACGGTGACGCCCATCGGCGCGGTATATTTGTCCCCGAAATAGAAGACCTGGCCGACCTCGATGCCCTTGGATTGCTTCAGTGCAGGCCCGCAGGCGGCTTCGGCGGCCAGGTCACGCTTTTCATCGGTGGCGGCATAATCGGCGTTGAGTCCGTCGATGAAGGCGGCGAGCCCTGCGCGGTCATCGGCGTCGATGCCGGCAGTGTCGCGCGGCTTCAGCCAGTTTTCGTGATAGAACACATCGCTTTCGCCGGTGGGCGCCAGCACGATGAACTCGTGGGAAAGATCCCCGCCAATCGGGCCGGTGTCGGCCTGCATCGGGATGGCATTCAGGCCCATCGCCGCGAACGTGCGCATATAGGCGATGAACATGCGGTTGTAGCTGTGGACCGCGCCGTCATAATCCAGGTCAAAGCTGTAGGCGTCCTTCATCAGGAATTCGCGGCCGCGCAGCACGCCAAAGCGCGGGCGCACCTCGTCACGGAACTTCCACTGGATCTGATAGATGTTGCGCGGCAGGTCGCGATAGGATTTGGCGCCATTCTGGAAGATGGCGGTGAACAGCTCTTCGGCTGTCGGGCTGAACAGCATTTCGCGGTCATGCCGATCGGTGATGCGCAGCATTTCCGGGCCATAGGCGTCATAGCGGCCGGATTGCCGCCACAGATCGGCCGACTGGATGGTGGGCATCAGCACTTCGATGGCGCCGGCACGGTCCTGCTCGCGCCGCACGATCCGTTCGATGTTGGCCAGCACGCGCTTGCCCAACGGCAGCCAGGCATAGATGCCGGCCGAGGTTTGCCGGATCATCGCCGCGCGCAGCATCAGCTGGTGCGAAATCACCTGGGCTTCGCCGGGCGTTTCCTTGAGGACGGGCATGAAATAGCGGGACAGGCGCACAGGGATTCTCTTGGCTGCTTGGATGTGAACGCGGCCTTAGCATGTCTGGCCAAGCGGGCAACAGCCGGTCGCGGCGGCGGCCAACTGTTGCGCCAGCGCAACAGTTCACGATTTCGTCACGATTGGGCCAATCACCCCGCCTGACAGTGGAAAAGAATCGGCATATCACATGCCGCAGGACAAGGGCCGTTCGCGGCCAGGGTCCGGGGAGAACGACGATGGTCGTTCACCACTGCGCGCCGGCCGCAAGGCGTTGGCTGCGCGCGCCGGCTGGGGCAGATGGGGGCATTGGCTCCAGCCGGCGCCGAGTGGTGACACGATCATCCGTCTCGTCACGCGGCCCCCGGTCAGGCGACTGATCGGGGGCCCTTCCTTTTTTCGGCGGCTCAGAACGGTTTCACCGTGCCGAGGAAACAGATGCCGGAAATGGTGATCCAATAGACATAGGCCATCATGCGCCCCCAGCCGATCTCGCGCGTGAGGGCGGCTTCCTCGGCCGGATTGGGGCCTTCGGCCAGCCGGCGGAACCGCACCGTCCACGCCCGCATGATGAAGCGCAGGCCGAGGCCAATGCACAGCGCAAAGCCATAAAGAGTGAGCTTGGTGGCATACCAGCGGTTGCCCTCCCCGGCTTCCAGCGGGCCATGGCCGGACAGGCTGGCAATCCCGACCACGAAGATCAGGGGGATGAGGACAAAGCGGACATATTCATCCATCTTGGTCAGCCGGATGCCGGCATCGGTCTCGCGCTGGAAGAAGGCAGCCCAGCACAGCGCCATCCAGGCACCGACCGCCAGCCACATGGCGGTGAGCCAGCCGCCACCATAGGGTTGCAGGCCATAGATATGGCCCATGTGCAGGCCCAGCGGCAGCAGCAGGATGATGCCGGTGCGCGCCAATATGTCGATGCGATAGGCGGTTTCCATGTGCCGGCGCCGTTCATCGAGCGGCAGGCGCGGGTTGGTGACATTGTAACTGGTCTGGAACACGCCCCACTCGCCGCCCAGCCAATAGACCATGGCAATGATGTGCAGCCAGCGCAGCACCAGCACTGGTTCGATGTCCATCGTCTCTCCCCCCTTTTGTCGAGACGGGCGCGTTGGTGGCGCCTTATTCCCTCGACAATTTCTCCACGAGATCCATGATCGGCGGATCGGGATTGGCCATGGCCTCAACCTCTTGCGCAAAGCCGCGCATGACCCGGGCGATGAAGGCGCGCGTGGCCTCGCCCCGTTCCTCGCCGGCCGCGCGGTCGGGCATATAGGCCTCGATCTCGGCGCGGTTGAGGCCGCCCTTGGCCTCCAGCAGCCGCTCCACCGTGTCCAGCCGCTCGCGCAGCACGCTCACTTCCGCGACCAGGGCCATGGACAGGGACAGGAGCCGGTCCACCGCCGGATCATCGAAATAGGCCGGGCGGCGGCCCTTGGGGCGGGCGCCAGCGCGGGCGATCCAGTCGATGGATTCAGAGCTGTTGGCCGTCATGCCGCCAGTTCCTGGGCCTGCGGCTTCCACGCGCCATAGGCGTTCCACACCGCGGCGCGGCCATAATCCTCCTGCTCCTCGGTTTCGGCTGCCGGGAAGATGCTGCGATCCACCACGGCGCGCACGCCGACCACGAACTGGCTGTCGGAGCGGGAAACCGGCGCGGGCCATCACCTGCTTCAGGTCCTGGCCGTGCATGGCGCTCCAGAACGGCTCGTTGTTGTTGAACGCATCCCAGTCGCGCATGAACTGTTCGAACAGGGGCATGGCATCGCTGTATTGCGGCTGCTCGACATGCAGGATCAGGCCGCCGGGCTTCAGCACGCGGTGGCATTCGGCCAGCAGTTTCGGCATCGACCGGGCCGACAGCTCGTGCAGGAACATGGTGGTCTGCACCCAATCGAAATGATTGTCCGGGAAGCGGGACAGATCCTCGCCATTGGCCTGCACGAACTTGATGTTCTTCGCGCCCAACCCGGCGGCGCGCGCCGCGCCATAGCGCAGGGAGGCGGCCGCGGTGTCGATGGCAATCACCTCCGCCTCTGGATAGGCCAGCGCGATCGGCACGGCATTGTGGCCAACCGTGGCCCCCACATCGAGGATGCGTTGCGGCTGCCAGCCCGGGCGCTCTTTCTTGGCCCAGGCCACCACCGCCTGGCCGCCGCCATCGTTCAGCCCGCCCAGCGCGCCGCCGGTGGTGGCAAAGATGCCGACATCATAATTGGCCCCGGCCGACACATCGCCAGGCCGTTCCTCGCTGTGATAGCCGCCGGGCTGGCAATGGATGTCCACCACCGTCTGATATTCGGGCTGCTCGATGCTCGGGTCCAGCTCCAGCATGCCCGAATGCTCGTTGAATTGGCGGGCAAGCGCGTCAAGCTCGTCCAGCTGGCGCAGCACGGTGGCGCGGCCATTGTGCTGGCGCATTTCCATCGAATTGCGCTTCAGAGCGCTCCACATGCGGTGGAACGGATCCTGGTTCATGGCATCGCGGATTTCATAGCGGTGTTCGGGATCGCGGCCATGTTCGGCGCGGAAGGCCGGCAGCACCCGCGTGTCATAGGCGAGCCGGTTGCCCGGGCCCAACGTGCCCGAGATATAGCGGTTGAGATGGGTGAGGAAGTTGAACCGCGCCGCCTCATCATGATTGGTGCGCGCCAGCATCGGGTGGCGGGTGAGCGCGGTGTAGGGCGGGGGCAGGTCACTCATCGCAAAGATGCTCCACAAGTTGTCCGGACAAATGGCCATGCAGCTGCGGCCAAGTCAAGCTGCGGGAAAACCCGGATGTGCAGCCATGCTGCCGCAGCGGGGCAATGCGTCAAGAGCGTGCAGCGACGCGGGGCCGCCGGCACGCCTTGTATCAGCGCGGTTGTGACAGCCAGCGCAGGGCGGCGCGGCCGGGCAGGAAGAAATAACCGCCGCCCTTCATCGCCACCCATTGCTGCAGACCTGTCAGGCGAACGGGGCCGATCGCGGTGGGCAGGGTGAAATTGCCCTGGCCCAGCAGCGGGTCAATCTCGCCGGCCAGGCCATGGAAGCTGGGGCCCATCAGCCAGCGTTGCTGGATGAATTCGAACTGGCGTTCGATGTCGGCGCAGATGGCGGTGAACATCAGGCCGCGTTCCTCCCCCTCACGGTAGGGTCGGCCGCGGCGGATCAGGCGGTGGCGGTTGATGGTGGCCAGGCTTTCGGGATCACGGATGTCCAGCCCGTCGCGCGGGTTGGCGCGGCGGATATGGCTGCCCAGCGGGCAGGCCAGGCCTTGCGGATCCTCGTGGGCAAAGCCGAAATCATTGTGCGCTTCCCCACTGCCGCCGGGGCCGGCGCGATCGATCAGCGGCGTGCCGTCGGGCCAGCGGCCGATGATCTTGGCCGCCACCCATTGGCCATCAATGGTTTGCCCGATGCTGCTGGCCAGATGCGGGCAGCGGCCGTTGAGATCGGCGGCAGCGGCGGCGGTGCCGGCGGCAAATCCCTCCACATTCTGGGCGAGCCGGCGCACCACCAGGAAGCTGCCGTTGCGGCCAAAATCACGGAAGGCCGGCGGATGGTCCGGCGTGAAATCGGGATAGGGGCGGCTGGGTTCCGCCGCGGCGGGCAGCAGGCCAAGCGGGTCATGCCCGGCCTCCAGCCGCAGCGGCGGCGCGACATAGCCCTGATTGCTGGGATGGCCGAGCAGCACTTCGCCGGCTGCCATCTGATCAGTGGCAGGCCGGCGGCGCCAATCGGCGGTGTGGCGGATGACCGGCTGGGAAATGCCGTCGCGAAAGCCGAAATGATCCACGTCCAGGCTGTCCGGATCAGGGCCATTGCCGCTGGGGCTGGTGATCACCTGGTGGGTGATGGGCGCGATGGCCGCAACGGCAGCGATGGCGGCGGCGAGGCGCTGGGGCGTGTCGCAGGCCAGAATCAGGCAGGCATCGGCGGCATCATAAGCGGCAAGGCCGGCCGCGTCCCAATCGCCCGGATCGCCCAGGATGGTGGCACGCGCCTGCATGCCCGCCATGAACGCCAGCGGGAAACTGGCGAGGCCATGGGCGCTGTCTGGCCCCGGCAGGCCAAGCCTGGCCAGCCCCGCCGGTGACAGGGCGAGGCTGGCGCTGGCGGCAAGGCGCGGCGCGCCCGAGGGCAGATCGCCAAAGCTGACCGGGGGCAGATCCCCTTCCCCCGCCACCAGTCGGGCCAGCGCCCGATTGGGATCGCCGGCGGGCAGATCGAGGAACAGATGGGCGCCGTGGACCAGGCTGCCCATGGCGCGGAAGACGATGCTTTGCACCTGGGCGGTGTCCACCACCTCGGCCGGGCGCGGGGCGCTGCCCAACAGGCTGAGCAGATCCTGGGCGGCTGCTTCGTCCGCCGCGCGGGCCAGGCCGTGATGGATCAGGGCCTGGGCGCGGATGCGATCCAGCGTCAGATCGGGCAGCGAACTGTACCAGACATGGGTGAGCCGCTGTTGCCGCCGCACCCAGCGCTTGAACAGATCGCCGTTCTTCGCGCCTTCCAGCACGAGATTGCGGGCCGGCGGGAAGCCGACTCCATGGCTCCATGCCGCGGTCTGGCCTTCGTGCGCCTTGGTGATGAAATCCTCGAGATAGGATTCCCAGGTGCCATCATAATTGCTGAAGAAGATCAGTTTTTCAGCATCGGGCAGGCGCAGCCAGCGGGCAAAGTGGATGGTGCCCATGGTGAGGATGAAGCCGGACCTGGTATAGTGGGTGGCGAAGACCTTGATGCCCCACATGGCAAAGGCGAAGGTGAGCCGACGCAGCAGGCCAGGCTTGAAATCGGAACAGGAAATGATGTGGCTCTGTTCGTGGCCAGCCGCATTTTCAGCCGCCGCGATGGCGAGGCGCCGGGCCAGATCGGGATCGCGGGTGTCAGGCGGGTCACTGGCTTCCAGTTGGCCCAGTGCCCGCACGGTGAGGAACAGCAGCAGCCCCCAGAACAGCACGGCAGCGAGCAGGCCGACGGCAGTGCAGATCACCGCCTTGGCCAGCCACAGGCCGGGGCCGAGCAGGCCCCAGCAGGCAAGACCGACGAGCAGCGCCGGCACGGCCGCGATGGCCGGAATCCAGCGGCCAGCCGGTGAAACCAGATACGCGATCACCCCGCCCCAGAAGCCCGGCCAGGTGAAATTGACAAAGGGCAGCCGCTGCCGGCCGGGCACGAACAGCATCGGGCGCAGCCGGGCGGCGTCGCTGGCCAGATCCGTCGGCGCGCTGGCTGGATCGGCCAGCATGGCGCGGATGGCAGCCACTGTCGCCAGCGCCGGCTGGGCCTGGCCGCGGCTTTGCTGCTGCACATGATCGGCGGCACGGCGGACGAAATCGGCCAGATCGCGGCGGCGGCGCTTCATGGCGAGCGTGAAGCCGGTGGAGCCGTTGTAGAGCAGGCCGGTGGTGCCCCAGGGGCGCGGCCGCACATCCAGCCGGTGGCGGGTGAGGAATAGGAACAGGCTGGCCCGGCCGTCCCAGGCGCTGACCCGCTGGATCAGGGCAACCAGTTCGGCCGGCGGGCTGGCAAAGATCGCAGCCAGGGCCTGTTCCTCTTCGCCATCGGCGGAAATCTCGATCAGCAGGCGCACATCGGGAATGGCCGGCGTGCCGACATCCAGCGCGTTGATCGACAGATAATGCACGATGCCCAGCCCATCGAGCCACTGGCGCACCGCCGGGCCAGCCGGGTTGCCAAAGCCGATCAGCGCGGTTTCCAGCGCCGCCAGCTCTGCCGGATCGGTGATCCCGCGCAGCACCGGCACATTCAGCGTGATCATCGCATGCGCCGCCGGGCCGGCCGGAATCGCCGGGCCATAGCGCACGTCCAGACGGCGCGGGAACGGGCCGGCCAGTTCGGTCTTGCCGGCGCGGGCGAGACCAGGCTGGGCAAAGAGCAGCATCAGGATGCCGGTCATCTGCTCCGTGCTCATATATTGGCCGATGCAATTGTGCAGGCCATGGCCGAACATCAGGTTGGGGGCATGTTCGCGCCCCCGCCAGCGATCGGGATCGAAGCGGCCGGGCCGGGGCCATTCCCGGCGATCGTGCATGGCAGCCGCCGTGGCGGCCAGCACCACGCCGCCATTCGGGCCCGTGCGGAACTGGCCTGGATCAAGCGCCGGGGCCATGCGGCACGCCTCCAGCGCGATGCGGCGCATGGCGTCCCGGTCACCGGCCTGGGCGGCCTCCACCGCCTGCTGGAACGGGCCAGGGTGGCGCAACAGCCAGTCAAAGGCCTTGCCGCCGGCCAGGGTGGTGGTGGGGCCAAGGCCAATGGCGAGGCCCGTGATGATCGACCGGATCAGGGCATGATCAGCCGGCGCCAGCCCCGGCCCGCCCGCCATGAGGGTGGCGGCCAGCGCCCACATCAGGCCCTTTTGCCCGGCCAGTGCGTCGCGGCCGGCCGCATCCAGCGGGGCCAGCGCCGCCACGGCGCCAGCCAACTGCGCGTCGATCAGGGCGCGCAGCCGCCAGCCGGCGTGCTGGGCCAGTTCGCGGGTGGTGGCCGTGCCGGTGGGGTCGCCGAACAACATGGCCGACATGGCCAGCGTCCAATCCGAATATTCGTCCACGTCGGGCGGGCTGAGGCCGAGAAAGTCCGCGCCGGTTTGCGCCGTCACCCGGGCAAACACATCCTTCATCACATCGATCTGGCCATCGGCATTGGCCAGCAGCGCCGCAGTGATGCCGTCGGTATCGGCCATGAAGCGGGCCTTCCAGGCCTGGCCGCCGGCCATGGCCGCTTCCACCAGCGCGCGCTGGCTGGCATGGGCCGGCCCTTCGGTGCCCAGCATGAACGGCGGGCGCAGCGCCGGATCGGCCCCGGCCGGCGCCGGGCCATGCGCCAACAGGATCATTTCCGCCCCGAATGGCACCGGATAGGTTTCGGAATCGTTCAGCACCGCCATCACGCTGCTGTGCCGGGCCATGATGGTGAGATTGAAAAACGGCAGGCGCAACGTGCCGAACAGCCGGGCCAGCCAGATCACCGCCGCCATCAGGGCCAGCACGCCCCAGCGGAAGGCCCGCGCCAACACGCCATTGGCCGGTGCCAATCGTTCCAGCCGAAACACGACCTGGGCCAGATCCTGGCCGGCCAGATGCCATTCGGCCGGGGCATCCGGCACCGGATATTTCAGTTTGAACCCGGCCATGCCCCCACCCCCGTGCTGCCACTCACCCCGGTTGCAGGGCGAGCAATGGTTCCTTCAGGAAGCCGTTCCACTGTGCATTGCGGAACGGAATCCAATCGATGTAATCGGTGCGGAAGCCGGGCCGGGCGGCCACCAGTTCGGCCAGGGCCTCGGCCGCCGCCTGATCATTGCCGGCCCGCCATAGCGCGTTGATGCGGGTGACATGGGCATGCCAATAGCCCGGCTGCAGCGCGATGGCGGTTTGGGCGCGGGTTTGCGCCGCGGCCCATTCGCCCTGCAACAACAGCGCCAGCGCCAGTTCCGCCTCCCGGTAAAAGCGGCGGAAATCGTGTGGCGACAGGCGCAGCGCGGTTTCCAGCCATTCCGACGCCGCCAGCGGGCGGCTGTTGAGGATGTGCAATGTGCCCAATTGCTCATGCGCCATGGCCAGGCTGGGGCTCAGGGCCACCGCTTCGCGCAGCCAGGTTTCCGCCGGGCCCATGTGGCGCTGCCACATCTCCGAAATGCCCACCAGCAGATGGGCGCGGCCATCCCGGCGGTCCAGATCGACCGCACGGCGCGCGGCCTCACCAAAGGCAGCGACCTCGTCCGGCCCGGCGCGGCGGCTCCACAGGCGATAGCCCAGATTCTGCGCCCATTCGATGGCGGCATTGGCCGATTGCGGCGCCAGGCGCAGGGCCTCGGCAAAAAAGCCGGAGGCGGCCTCCAGATCGGGTTGGGACAGGCGGTTCTGATGCCAGCGGCCACGCCAGATCAGATCATTCACATCCAGCCGATCCGCCGGCAGACTGGCCACGCGCCCCTGCTCGGCATCGTCAAGCCGTTCGGACAGGATGGCGACCATCTGATCGATGATCGGCAGGATGGCATTGGATTCCTGCGGATTTTGCAGCTCAAGCGACGGCGAGCAGACAATTTCGCCATCCGCGCAGCCCATCAAGCGGCCCGACAGCAGCCAGCCGCCCAAGCCGCGCCGCAGCCGCCCGCCAAAGACATAGGCCGCCCCCAGCCGGCGCCCGGCCTCCAGCACATCCTCGCCGCCGCCAACGGCAAAGCTGTTGCCCGACCCAATCACCTTGAGCCAGCGCAAGCGGGCGATGCGATCGGCCAGTTCGTCGCCGATGCCGGCGGCAAGATAATCGGCCGCCGGATCGCCGCTTTCGTTCACGAACGGCAGCACGGCCAGGAGGGCCGGCGGGCGCGGCGCGGCAAAGCCTTCCGGGCGATGCGGGGCATCCGTGCGCTGCTGGGCCAGCCAGACTCCGAAATCAGGCGCGCTAGGGATTTCCATCCCTTCCAGCAGGTTCTGCCCCGGTTCGGCCGGCAACAGATCATAGAGCAAGGGATCAAGCCAGACACGCCGGCCTTCGGCGCGCAGCAGGCCGGGGGCCACCACGTCCAACTGCTTGCGCAGGCGTGACAATTCCTTGCGCAGGCTGGCCTGGCCCTGCTCTTCGGCCCGGTCTCCCCACAACTGGCGGCGCAGCCAGTCGCGGTTGTGTTCCTGACGGGGCAGCAAGGCCAGCATGGCGATCAGCGCCTGGCCCTTGCGGCTGGCCAGATCGATGCGGCGGCCATCGGCGGCAAACAGGCGGAACGGCCCGTGCACACCAATGCGAACCCGTGCTGCCTGCGCGCCCAAATCACTGCCCCCAGCCGGGGTGCCCTCCCCGTTCACATCACGCTCCATGCCCTGTTCAAGCACTGCTTAACATCTTATTTTTGTTGAAGTCACGTTTTATTCACGCCACCTTCACGCGCTAGTAACTGGCCCTTGCATCCGGCTTGGCGCATTCAGGTTTCAGCGGGACAGAAGCTGATTCTCTCCCCCAACTGGTTCGGGCGGGCGGTGCACATCCGCTCACCCAATCAGGTTGCAGGCGAAATGTTGCCGATGTTCGACCCGCATCGTCAACATCCAACCTGTGACAGGCCGGCACCGGCGTTGCGGTGGGCGGTTGGCGTTTCCGGGTGGCCTGGCTGTTTGACCCGCAGCCTGGCCACCGGCACGCCAGACGCCCGATCCCTTCCGCAGCAGGTGCAGCAACGGCCACCCATCGGCATCCACGCGATGCCGGTCACCAAGGAGGTGCGCCCGCCTGTTTTGACCCTGCAGGCGGGCGCACCGACCTTTCGGGGCCTGACACATGCCAATGCGGCAACCAGGCGACCATCCAAACACAGCTCATGACACCGCACCGGCCCGCGCTGGCGGGACGAGACGTACACATTCGAAAGACAGTTGGAAAAGTTGGCTGGGGCGCCAGGATTCGAACCTGGGAATGGCGGTACCAAAAACCGCTGCCTTACCGCTTGGCGACGCCCCAGCAGCCGGAGCGGCGGGTTAGGCAATCACGCGCGGTTTGCCAAGCGGAAAATCATCGCATCAGCCAGCGCGTGCCAGCAGGCGGCGGGCCTGTTCCACATGCAGCACCTCCACCATCTGGCCATCCAGCGTGGCAACACCGCGTCCCTCGGCCAGCGCGGCATCATAGGCCGCAATCATGGCATGGGCCTGGGCCACTTCGGCCAGGCTCGGCGAAAACACGGCGTTGCAGGGATCAACCTGGCTGGGGTGAATCAACGTCTTGCCGTCAAAGCCCAGCAGCTTGCCCTGCGCGGCTTCGGCGCGGAAGGCGGTTTCGTTGCGAAATTCGGTGCAGACGCCATCGAAACAGGCGATGCCCGCGGCGCGGGCGGCGAGCACGATGGCCGACAGGCTGTAGAGCAGCGGCCGGCGTTCGGCATCGGCGCCGCAATTGAGCGCCTTGGCCAGATCGGCCATGCCGGCAACCAGCGCTGCCACGCCCGGCACGGCGGCGATGGCAGCGGCGTTCAGCACCGCGGCCGGCGTTTCGATCATGGCCAGCACCGGCCGGCCGCCGGCATGGGCGACCAGCGCTTGCGCCTCGGCGGCGCTGTCCACCTTGGGCACCACCACCCCGGCAAAGCCGTCCACATGGGCAGCCGCCATGTCATCGCCGTGCCAGGGCGTGCCAAGGCCGTTGACCCGCAGAAACAGCTGCTTGCCCTCCCAGCCACCGTCCAGCGCGGCCGCCACGGCGGCGGCGCGGGCTTCGGCCTTGGCGGCGGGTTGCACCGCATCTTCCAGATCAAGGATCACCGCATCGGCGGCCAGCGTGCGCGCCTTGGCAATGGCCGAGGCGCGGTTGGCGGGCAGATAAAGGACGGAGCGCAGGGTGGTGAGATCGATCATGGCCACCAGCCTGCCAGCCAGAGCAGTGAGTTTCAATCGCCGTCGGTCCAGCCGGCCAGCTTGCCGCGCATGCGGGTGAGAGCCGCCTTCTTGATCTGGCACACGCGGGCCGCGCCGACGCCCAGCACCTGGCCGATCTCCTCCAGGTTCAGCTCCTCGACGAAATAGAGCTGCAGCACCTGGGCTTCGCGTTCGGGCAATTCGGCAATGGCGGCGGCAATCGCGCTGCGGCGGCGCTCGCTTTCCAGCACGTCATGGGCATCGGGATCGTCGCTGGCAAACCAGTCGCTGTGATCGGAATAGGCGTCGTCCAGGCTTTCGGTCTGCACCGCGTGGGTTTGCGCCATGGCGGCACGATAATCGGCCAGCGGCAATTCCAGCGCGGCGGCCATTTCGGCATCGGTGGCGGCCCGGCCCAACTGGCCTTCCAGCCGGGCCCGCACCTGGCCCCATTCGCGTTTGCGGCGCATGGCGGAACGGACAAGCGTGGCGCCCTTGCGCAGCTGGTCGATCATGGCGCCGCGCACCCGCACACTGGCATAGGTGGCAAAGGCGGCATGGCCACGATCTTCAAAGCTTCGCGCCGCCTCGATCAGGGCGACCATGCCGATCTGCACCAGATCCTCCACATCGATGGCCGACGACACGCGGGCATGGACATGCCAGGCAATGCGGCGGACCAGCGCCAGATGGCTGGAGATCAGCCGTTCCGGATCCACCTGGGCCAGGCGCGCGGGCGCATAGAGCGCGGGTTCAAGGCCAAGCCGGGCGTCCATCAGGCGTCTCCTTTGGTGGGGCTGGGGGTGGCGGCGCCAATCACGGCGGCCACCGTGACGTCGCGATCATCGGGAATGTCGGCAAAGGCGAGCACCGGCACCTGCGGCAGCCGGGCGCGCAGCAATTGCCACAGCGGTCGGCGCACCTGCGGCACGGTGACGATCGCAAAGGCCTCGTTGCTGGCCAGCAGCGACGCTGTCGCCGTGGCGGCGGCCTGGGCCACGCGGGTGACGAGCGCCGGATCAAACGGGTGCGCCGCGCCGGGATTGGCGCGCACCGCCTGCACCAGCAGCCCTTCGAGGCCGGGTTCCAGCGCCACGGCGGTCAGCGCGCCCTTCACGCCGGCCAGCCCCTGCACGATGGCCGCGCCCAGCGCCGGACGGATCAGTTCGGCCAGCTCGGCCGGATCCTGGCTCTTGGGTGCGGCGGCGATCAGGGCCGCCGCGATGGAGCGCATGTCGCGGATGGCGATGCCTTCTTCCAGCAACCGGGCGAGCACCTGGGTGACGATGGCCACGCTGAGCAATTTGGGGGCCAGCGCGGCGGCCAGCGCCGGTGCCGTTTCGGCCAGCGTGTCGAGCAGGGCCTGCACCTCGTCCTGCCCCAGCAGGCGGTGGGCATGGTTGCCCAGCAGCTGGTTGAGGTGGGTGCCCAACACGGCCGCCGGATCGACCACGGTGTAGCCGGCGGCTTCGGCCAGATCGGCTTCGGCCGGATCGATCCAGCGGGCGGGCAAGCCAAAGGCGGGATCGGCGGCGTCGCGGCCGGGGATCGGGGTGGCAATCGGCCCGGCTTCGATGGCGAGCACATCGTCGGGGAATATCTCGTCTTCCCCCACCACCACGCCGGCCAGGGTGATGCGATAGCGGAAGGGCGGCAGCGCCAGATCGTCCCGCACCCTGACCGGGGGCAGCACAAAGCCCAGTTGGCGGGAGCGTTGGCGGCGGATGGCGGTGATTCGGGCCATCAGCGGCGCGCCGCGCGCCTCGTCCACCAGCGGCACCAGCCCGAAACCGATGTCGAGCGCGGCGGGCGCCGAATCGGCAACATCGCTCCATTCGATGCGGGCGTCATCGGCAGCAGGCGCTTCGCCGGGGGCGGCCTCGGGCAACGCCGCCGCGGGCTTGCGCTTGAGGGCAAACCACAAGGCGGCCGCCGCGGCCGGCGCGATGATCAACAGCGGCATGCCCGGCAACAGGCCCAGCAACGCCAGGATGACGCCCACCGGAAGCCAGGGCGCGCCCTGCCCCAGTTGCACCCCCACCTGGCCGGCCAGATCATTGTCCTTGCCGACGCGGGTAACAACCATGGCCGCCGCGATCGACAACAGCAGCGCCGGCACCTGGGCAACGAGGCCATCGCCAACCGCCAGCAAGAGATAGGTGCGCGCCGCATCACCCAACGCCAGATCGTGGGACACGGTGCCCAGGATCAGGCCGCCGATGATGTTGATGGCGAGGATCAGGACGCCGGCCACGGCATCGCCCTTCACGAACTTGGACGAACCATCCATGGCGCCGTGAAAATCGGCTTCGGTCGTCACTTCGGCACGGCGGGCGCGGGCCTCGTCGGCGGTGATCAGGCCGGCGTTGAGATCGGCATCAATCGCCATCTGCTTGCCGGGCAGCGCGTCGAGCGTGAAGCGGGCGGCCACTTCGGAGACGCGGCCAGCGCCCTTGGTGATGACGACCAGATTGATGATCATCAGCACGGCAAAGACAAACAGGCCGACAACATAATCGCCGCCAACCAGGAAATTGCCGAACGCCTCGATCACATGGCCCGCCGCCGCCGTCCCTTCGTGGCCGTGGACCAGGACCACGCGGGTGGAGGCGACGTTGAGCGCGAGGCGCAGCAGCGTGGCGTAGAGGAGGACGGTGGGAAAGGCCGAGAAATCCAGTGGCTGCCGGATGTTGATGGCCACCATCAGCACGATCAGCGCGACCGCGATGTTGGTGATGAAGAACAGATCGAGGAGCACCGCGGGCAGCGGCACCACCATCAGGGCGACCAGCACCAATATCGCCAGCGGCAGCAGCGTGGTGCGTGCGTCGATGCGGCCGAGACGGCCAAGAACGGGTGCCAGCGCGCTCATGACATGCTGGCCAGCACGAGATAGGCCATGCGCGCCCGCGCGGCGGCCAGCGCTGGATCGGCCGGCGGCATGGATCGGCCGGCGGGCGGCAGGCTGTTGCCGGCCGGCGGGCCACCGGCCTGACCGCCAAGATGGCGGTGGATGCGGCTGGCCACCAGACCATGGACCTCGGCCAGGCTGCGGGCGCTGCCGTCGCGGTGGTAGAAGGTGCTGCGGTTGGCGGCAGCGGCGGCGGGCAGCAGCGACGCGGCGGCCATGCCGGGGGCGGCGGCCATGGATTTCAGGAACTTGATGGCGCCGCCTGCCCCGAAGAAGGCAGCGAGATACAGATCGCTGGCCTGGGCCGCGCGGCCCAGCGCGCCTTCCAGCCGGCTGGCATTGTCGCGGGTGAATTCGCCGGCCAGGCGCGCCGCCACCCCGGCATCGTGGCGCAATGACAGGATGGTCTGGCGCACGTCAGGCGATACCCCCTGGCGCAGCGCCTGCGTGGCCCAGCCCAGGCCATGTTTCTCGCCATGGCGCTGCACCATGGCCAGCCAGGTGGCATCGGTGAACTGGAACAGGCCGCTGGCCGACGAGGTGCTGGCCCGCGCCGCCGGGTTCAGCCCGGATTCCGCCCGGGCATTGGCATAAAGATAGGCAAAATCGACGCCGGTGGCCGCAGCAGCCTGCTGCAGGGCGCCGATGATGCCGTGGCTGTTGGCCGGCGGGAACTGGATGGCCTGGGTCATGCCCGGCGTCCAAGCAAGGCGCATGCCAGTCGCATCAGGCCCAGCGCCCGTCGCGGCCATAGACCAGGGGTTCGCGCGCCGGCAGCGGTGCCGGGCGCAGCGCCGCCAGCCGCCGTTCCACCTGCAGCAGCTTGGCCCGGCTTTTCAGCACGGCCTGGGCATTCAGATCCCGCGCCTGCTCCAGCAGCGGGCGTGGTGGCTGCGCCCCTTGCGCCACGGCGGCCTGCAGGGCGGCCAGCGCCGCCGTCTTTTCGGCGGTGGCCCGGGTGATGGCCTCAGGGTCTTCGGCCTCCAGCGCCGCCAATTCGGCGTGCATCGCCGTTACCAGCGCCTGGGCCAGATCGTCAGCCTTCACGGCCGGCCCCGCTCCAGCCGCAGCATGGCACTGGCAATGGCATCGGGATCGACCGGATAGCGCCCGCCCTGAATGGCGGCGCGCAGTTCGGCCACCCGGGCCTGGTTCACCGGCGGTGCGCTGGCCAGTTCGGCGACCAGCTGGCCTGCGCCGCTGCGCGCGGTGGCGCCCAGCCGGGCAACGGGGCGCGCCGGTTCCGTGCTGTCGGGCGCGGGGGTAGCCGGGGTGCGGCCGGCAAGCGGCCCGCGGACCGGGCCGCCGCCACCGGAAATGCCATCGATCATCATCTTGTCCTTTCCGCCCGCAGCTGGCGGGCAACGCCGTTAACGGCCGTTCACCATGCCGCTTTAATCAGCGCGGAATCACCACCCGGCCGCCATCCTCGATGCGGCCCACAAGGCGGCGGCCGGCAGGCGTCTTCAGCGCGATGCGGGTGCCATCGGCGTCCCGCTCGGCCTCGGCCTCCAGGGTGACGGCAAAGCCGGCGCCGCTGGCCTCCACCATCACGCGGTCACCGCGGCGGATGGCCGGCCGGGCGGGCGCGGCGCGGGCCGGGATGGTGCCGGCGGCCTGATCGATCGGCACGTACAGGCTCCACGCCGGGTTGGCGCAATCCACCCGCACCACATCGGCGCGGGCCCAGCTGAAACCCGGATCGGCGCAGCGCGGCACCACCAGGTTGGGATCAAGCCGCGCCGGCGCGCCGGCAAATTGGGTCACCCGTGCGCGCAGCTGGGCCACATCGTGCAGCGCCGGCTGGGCCGGGCCAGGCGCCGCCCACAGCAGGGCGATGCCGCCGGCCACCAGGGCGGCCACATGCCGCCATTTAAGCAATTCGTGCATCGGCCGTTGTTCCTGATGCTGAGCCGCCCCATTGCGACCCCCTTTGCACCCCGGCAGCCAGCAAGAAGCGCGCCAACAGCCGTCCCCCCCGGGCTGGCGCGCTCCCGACGGCCCGGTGCCGGCAAGCCCTTGCCCATCCTGCGGCAAGCCATTGCCGGCCCGGGCCGCCCCATCATGGTCAGCGCCCGAGGCGGCGCAGTTGGCACGGCGGTTGCATTGCGGCGGCCATGACCGTGCCAGCCGCCTCGCCCAGCCTGCTCGACAACGCCCTTGGCCTGTCGGCCACCGCCCTGCGCCTGCGCGCCCAGCGGCTGGACGTGATCGCCAGCAACATCGCCAACGCCTCCACCCCCGGATACAAGGCCCGCGATCTGGATGCCGATGCCGTGCTGCGCGGCGTGGATCAGGCCGGGCGGGCCGGCTTTGCCGGGCAGCTCGCATCGGCGCGGCTGCAGTATCGCGCGCCGCTGTTGCCCAGCCTGGATGGCAACACGGTCGAAATGGCCACCGAACAGGCGGCCTTTGCCGAAAACGCCATGAAATATCGCGCCAGCCTGGAATTTCTGGGCGCCCGCGTCGGCTCGATCATGGCGGCCCTGAAGGGCGGGGAAGGATGAAGCCGGGCCTGAACAGCTTTGACATCAGCGGCCGCGCGATGGCGGCCCAGCTGGTGCGCATGAACGCCATCGCATCCAACCTGGCCAATGCCGGCAGCATCGCCGGCAGCGAGGCCGGGGCCTATCGCGCCCTGCGGCCGGTGTTTGCCACCCATTATCAGGGCCAGACCGCCACGGTGGATGTGGCCAGCATGGCCCGCACCGGCACACCGCAAAAGAAGCTGGATCCGGATCACCCGCTGGCCGATGCCACCGGCCATGTGTGGCAGGCCGCCGTCGATCCCAATCAGGAGATGGTGGAAATGGTGGAAACCGCCCGCGCTTATGCCAACAATGTCGAGGTGCTGGCCACCGCCCGCAGCCTTGCCATCGACACGCTGAGGATCGGCAAGTGAGCCGGGTGGATGGCCTGCCGGCCGGCATTCCCGCCGCCCCGGCCGCGCCACAGCGCAGCCCCAAGGCCACGCTGGACCAGGCGGATTTCCTCGCCCTGCTGACGGCGCAGCTGAAAAACCAGGACCCGACCAAGCCGGTCGATAACCTCGAATATGTGCAGCAGATGGCGATGTTCAGCCAGCTGGCCGGCACCACCGAAACCAACGCCAAACTGGCCGGCATTTCCGAGCGGCTGGACCAGTTGATCGCGCGCTTTCCCAACCAGGAGCAATGAGCCATGGCCTTTTACACCGCGATGACCGGTCTTGCCGGGGCGCAGACCGAAATGTCCACCATTGCCAACAACATCGCCAACGTGGGCACCACCGGGTTCAAGCGCAGCCGCGTGGCCTTTGGCGACATCATCTCGCTGTCGCCGCTGTCGAACCCCAATCGGGTGGTGGGATCGGGCACCACAGTGCGCGCCATCGCCCAGCAGTTCAGCCAGGGGCCCACCGAAACCTCCACCTCCGCCCTTGATCTCACCATCGGCGGCCAGGGCTTTTTCGTGGTCAAATCGGGCGCCGGCGGGGTGCAGACGCATTTCACCCGCAACGGCAGCTTTGGCGTGACGGCCGACCGTTTCATCGTCGACAACCAGGGCCGGCGCTTGCAATTGTTCCCCACCACCACCGATGGCGCGGTGCAGGCCACTGGCCTGTCCTCCACCGTGTCGGCGCGCCTGCCTCTGAGTTCGGGCACCCCCCAGCCCACCAGCACGGTGCGGATTTCCGCCAACCTGCCGGCCGATGCCCAGATCATTGCCAACCGGCCGATCTATACCCCCACCAACCCCTATGTGTTCGATCGCAATGATCCCACCACCTACAATGCCAGCACGTCGACCACGGTGTTCGACAGCCTGGGCAACCCGCTGGCCGCCACCATTTATTATGTGAAGGACAGCGTGCCCACCGTGGCCGATCCGGTGCACCGCTGGACGGCGCGGGTGTTCGTGGGCGACACCGAACTGAACGTGGGCGGCACGCCCGGTCTGCCGATGGAATTCGATGGCAATGGCGCGCTGGTCAACCCCACCGCCCCCTTTGCCTTTGATGGCTTTGTGCCGCCCACCGGCGGGGGCAACATCGCGCTGGCGATCGATCATGGCGGCGCCACCGTGCAGCAGGCCGGACCGTTCACCGTGGCCCTGATCGAACAGGACGGGATTCCCGCCGGCCAGCTGGAAAGCGTGTCGATCGACACCGAAGGCCTGTTGAAGGCAAGTTTTTCCAATGGCGAGGTGCAGACGCTGGGCAAGGTGGCACTGGCCAATTTTTCCAACCCGGGCGGGCTGAAGCAGACCGGCGACGCCAGCTGGGTGGTGACCCCGCAATCGGGCGAGCCCATCACCGGCGAGGCCGGGCGCAACGGCATCGGCACCATATTGTCGGGCAATCTGGAACGATCCAACGTCGATCTGACCACCGAACTGGTCAACCTGATCGCAGCGCAGCGCAATTTCCAGGCCAGCGCCAAATCGATCGAGACCGACAACCAGTTGATGCAGACCATCATCAACATGCGCGGTTGATGAAGGGTTGAACCATCCGGTTGCCTGGCCATGGACCGTCTGATCTACACCGCCCTCACCGGCCTGTCGGCCCGGGCCCGCGAAAGCGTGGTGACGGCCAACAACCTGGCCAACGCCCAGGTGCCGGGCTTTCGCCGCGATGTGGTGGCGCAGGAAGGCCGCTATCTGGCGGCGCGGGCGGCAGCAGACGGGGCCTGGGGCGCCCGGGCGCAGGTGGGCGCGCCCAGCCTCGCCACCCCGCAGCAACCGGGCAAGGTGGCCGCCACCGGCCGGGAACTGGATATCGCTCTGTCGGGCCGGCACTGGCTGGCGGTGCAGGGCCCGGTGATCGGCGGCAGTGTGCGCGAAGGGTACAGCCGGCGCGGCGATCTGGCGGTGAACGGCGCCGGGGTGCTCGCCAACGGTGATGGCCGCGTCGTGCTGAACAGCAATGGCGCGCCGATTTCGGTGCCGCCGGGCAGCGCGGTCAGCATCGGCCGCGATGGCACGGTGTCGGTGGCCGGGCCCGAAGGCCCGCAGATCCTGGGCAAGCTCAAGCTGGTGGACGGCAGCAGCCTGGCCAGCCGGGACAAGGCCGGCGACGGCCTGTTCCTGCCCGAAGAGCCGTTGCCGGCCGATCCGGCCGCCCTGGTGGAAACCGGCGCGCTGGAAAGCGCCAATCTCACCGCGGCCGAAGCGCTGGTGCAACTGGTGGAGGAACAGCGCGGGTTCGAGGTGAATGCCCGGCTGATCAAGCTGGCGCAGGACATGGATGAACAGGGGGCCCGCCTGATGGGCCCCAACGGATAAGGAGCCAGACGGATGACGACGGCCTTGCAGATCGCCCGGTCGGGGCTGGATGCGCTTGATCACCGGATGAAGACGATTTCCAACAATCTGGCCAATGTCTCCACCACCGGTTTCAAGCGCGACCGCGCCAATTTTGCCGCCCTTATGTATCAGGATGATCGCAACCCCGGTGCCGCCAGCGGGGCAGACACCCAATATGCCACCGGCCTTGGCACCGGCACCGGGGTGCGCATCGCCGGCACGGAGCGGATCCACACCCAAGGCAACATGATCACCACCGACAATGCGCTGGACCTGGCCATTGATGGTGCCGGCTTTTTCGCCGTGCAATTGGCCGACGGCACGGTGGGGTACACCCGCGATGGCGGCTTCAAGCTTTCGGCCACCGGGGAAATTGTCACGGCTTCGGGCCAGCGTCTGGCCCAGCCGCTGGTGATCCCGGATGGCGCCAGCCAGGTGGTGATCTCCCCCGATGGCATCGTGACGGCCAGCCTGCCCGGCCAGGCTGCGCCGGTGGAGGTGGGCCAGTTGCAGCTGACGCGCTTTCTCAACCCGTCGGGCCTGATGCCGATTGGCGACAATCTCTATCGCGAAACCGCCGGGTCGGGCCCGCCCACCCTGGGGGTCGCCGGGCAGGCCGGCATGGGCCAGATCAGGCAGGGCATGCTGGAAGGATCGAACGTGTCGACCGTGCAGGAACTGGTCGACATGATCGAAACGCAGCGCGCCTATGAAATCAACGCCAAGGTGATCAACGCGGCCGATGAAATGGGCCGTTATGTGGTGCAGAATGTCTGACCTGGCGCTGATGATCCTGGCGGCGCGACTGGCGGTGATCACCCCCACCCTGCCCCCCGCCATCCCGGCGCCCGAACCGCCGACGGGCAGCCTCTACAGCCCGCATCATTTCGTCGGCCTTGTCACCGACCGCCGGGCGCGCCGGGTGGGCGATCTTGTCACCATCCGGTTGATCGAGCGCACCAGCGCCTCCAAATCGGCGAGCGCCGATTCCAGCCGCGAAAGCGACAACAGCTTCCGCCTGCCGCAATTCTTCCCGTTCAGCCGGGTGCCGCAACAGGCGTTGCAGGCCGGCAGCAACCAGGGCTTCAGCGGCGCCGGCAGCGCCGAGCAGCGCAACGAGCTGTTGGGCGAAATCACCGTGACCGTGGCCGAGGTGCTGCCCGGCGGCGTGCTGCGCATTGCCGGGGAAAAGCGCCTGATGCTGAACCGCGGCGAGGAACATCTGCAACTGACCGGCTATATCCGCGCCGAGGATCTGGGCTTTGACAACAGCGTGCCATCCACCCGCGTTGCCGATGCCCGCATCCGCTTTGGCGGCACCGGCCAGGTGGCGGACAACAGCCGCCAGGGCTGGCTGGCGCGCTTTTTCGCGAAGATTGCGCCCTTCTGATGCGCGCCTGGCTGGCCCCGATCGTCCTGACAATGCTGCTGTCGGCTGCCCCCCTCACGGCCGAGCGGGTGAAGGACATAGCCCGCTTTGCCGGTGTGCGCGCCAACGCGTTGACCGGATATGGCATCGTCGTCGGCCTGACCGGCAGCGGCGACCAGAATCTGGAACTCACCATCCAGTCGCTGAAATCGGCTGCCAACCGGCTGGGGGTGCAATTGCCGCCCGGCGTCAACCCGCAGCTGCGCAACGCGGCGGCCGTGATGGTGACGGCCGAATTGCCGGCCTTTGCCAAGCCGGGCCAGCGGCTGGACGTGACGGTGGCCGCCCTCGGCCAGGCCAAATCGCTGCGCGGCGGCACCTTGCTGCTCACCGCGCTGCAAGGGCCGGATGGGGAAATCTATGCACTGGCGCAAGGCAGCCTGGCGGTGGGCGGCTTTGGCGCCGAGGGGCGCGACGGCAGCCGCATCGTGGCCGGCACGCCGACCAGCGGCCGGGTGCCGGCCGGCGCCATTGTGGAACGCATCGTTCCCTCCCCCTTTGCCGAAAAGGGCCCGATGTATCTGGATTTGAATGAACCGGATTTTTCCGCCGCCAGCGCCGTGGTGGCGGCGATCAACCGGCAATACAACGGGATCGTGGCCCAGGCCGAAGACGGCGTGCGGGTGCGCTTGAACGCACCGGACCAACCGGAACGCCGCATCGCGCTGGCCGCGCAGGTGGAGGCACTGGATGTGGTGCTGGCGCCGCCGCCGGCCAAGGTGATCGTCAACGCCCGCACGGGCACGGTGGTGATTTCGGGCGAGGTGCGCATCCTGCCGGCCGCCGTGGCCCATGGCAGCCTGGTGGTGCGGGTGACCGAAAACCAGCAGGCCAGCCAGCCCAATCCCTTTGGGCGCGGGCAGACCGCCATCACCCAGCAATCCAGCGTGGATGCCGGCGAAACCCCGGCGCGCATGAACCTGTTTGCGCCGGGAGCGCGGCTGACGGAGATCGTTGACGCGGTGAACGCGCTGGGCGCCGCGCCCGGTGATCTGGTGGCGATCCTGGAGGCATTGAAGGCGGCTGGCGCACTGCGGGCCGAGCTGGTGGTGATCTGATGCAGCTGCACCCCCCGGCCTTCACCCTGCCCACCGGCCGGCTGGCGCCCGAACGCGAGGCAAAGGCGCGCGACCGCGCCGCCAGCGATTTCGAGGCGCTGCTGGTCACCCGCCTGCTGAAAACCGCGCGCGCGGCCCGGCTGGGCGATGATCTGATGGGCGGCAATGACCAGATCCGCGATCTGATCGATGACCAGCAGGGCCGCATCATTGCAAACGCGGCCCCACTGGGCCTGGCGCAACTGCTGGCCAAAGCCGGTTCCGGGGGAGAGCGGCCATGATGGATCTGCTGTCGCTGGGCCGGTCGGGGGTGCTGGCCTTTCAAAAGGCGCTGAACGCCACCGGGGACAATGTCGCCAATGCCGACACGCCGGGCTTTGTGCGGCGGCGCGCCGTGCTGGCCACCCAGCCGGTGGGCCGGGGCGGGCCGCTGGAACGCGCGCCCATGGCCGGAGCCGGGGTGCGCGTCGCCAGCGTTGCCCGCGACGTCGATGCGCTGAAGGCCAATGCTGCCCGCATCGCCAGCGGTGATCAGGCCCGGCTGGGGGCGCGGCTGGACTGGTTGGAACGGCTTGAGTCCCTCTCCACCACTGCGGCGGTGGCCGAGCGGCTGGGCCGTTTCTTTGATGCCGGCACGGCGCTGGCCGCTGCCCCCACGCAAGGCGCGGCCCGCGCGGCGTTTCTGAATGCCGCTGATGATGCGGCCAACGCATTCAATGATCTGGGCCGCGATCTTGACACGCTGGAACAGGATATCAGGGCAGAGGCCGGATTGAGCGCGCGCCGGGTGAATGATCTGGCCGCGGCGCTGGTGCAGGTGAACGAACAGCTGCGCCGCGGTGATCCCGGCGATGCGGCCAGCAACGGCCTGATGGACAATCGCGACCGGCTGCTGCGCGATCTGGCCGACGAGGTGCGCATCAGCCTGGCCGAAGGCCCGCGTGGCACGGTGGAGGTGAAGCTGGGCTTTGGCCCATCGGCGGTGACCATCGTGCCCTTTGCCGGCAATGCCGCCCGCATCGGCGTGGCGCCCGATGGCCAGACCATCTTGTTGAACCCGGAATTTGATCCCCAGCCGCTGCGTCTGCCGGCATCGGGCCGGCTGGCCGGCCTGCTGGAAGCCAGCGGGGAGATCATCCGAGCCCGCGCCGCGCTGGATGGCCAGGCCGGCCAGTTTGCCGGGCTGATCAACGATTGGCATGCGCGCGGCATCGATGCACAGGGCCAGGCCGGCACGGCAATGCTGGCCACCACGGCCGTGCGCACCACGGTCGGCAAGGCCAATGCCGGCGCAGCGCCGGTGGACGTGCAATTGGCCGATGGGGCGGTGCCCGACCCTTCCGGCTATCGCCTGTTGGCCGATGCGGCCGGCTTCACCCTGGCGCGCGGCGATGGCAGCGCCAGCGTGACGGGGCCAGGCCCCCTGGTGCTGGATGGCCTGACAGTGACCATCGGTGCCGGTGCCGTGGCCGGCGACCAATGGGATCTGCAACCGCTTGCCGGCGCGCAGGGCCTGTCGCTGCGGCCACTCGCCCCGGTGCAGGTGGCCGCAGCGGCCCGCTGGCAGGTGGATGGGCCGCCGGGCGCGCGCCAACTGCCCGGCATCACCGATGATCCGACGGCCCTGGCCTTGCCGGGCGGCACCACGACGCCGCCGCCATGGCGGATCAGCATCATTGCCGGCGGCCTGGCGGAGGTGCGCGATCCCACCGGCGTGACCTTGCTGGCCACGGTGCCGGCCGATGGCAGCCTGATCGAAGGGCCGGGCCTGCGCTTCACCGTGCCGGCGGCGGCGGATGGCACAGTCTTCCGCGTCGCGCCCACCCCGGCCGGCGCGCAGGACAATCGCAACGCCCTGGCGCTGGCCCTGGTGCGCAGCCAGCCCGGGCCCAACGGCACGCTGGAGGATCAGCTTGATGCCGAATTGGCCGGCATCGGCAGCCGCCTGGCTGACACCCGCCGGCTGGAATCGGCCGCCGCTGCCCTGAAAGATGACACGGCGCGGGCCAATGATGCCGTGTCCGGCGTCGATCTGGAACGCGAGGCGGCGGAATTGACCCGGCTGCAGGCGGCCTATCGCGCCAATGCCCAGGTCATCGGCGTCGCCCGCGACCTGCTTGACCAGATCCTGGGCCTGACCCGGTGATCCCGCCGCTTTCCGCCCGGTCCGGCCATGATGCCGCCGTCCGCCGCTTGACCGGCCTGACCCGCCAACTGGCCGAGGTGCAGCAGCAGATCAGCACCGGCAAGCGGGTGGCAGGCCCTGGCGACGACGCCATCGCTTTTGCCCGCGCCGCCACATTGAAACGCGCCGATGCCGGCGGCGAGGCGCAGCGCAAGGCCATGGACGCCGCCGCCGCCAGGCTGACTGCCAGTGAAACCGCGCTTGCCGGCATTGCCGACCTCATGGCGCGCGCCAAGGAACTGGCGCTGGCCGGCCGCAACGCCACGCTGAACGCCGGTGACCGCGCGGTGCTGGCGCTGGAGGTGAACGAGCTGCTGGCCGCCGCACGCGGCCTGGCGGAAGCCCGCGGGCCAGATGGCGAGGCGCTGTTTGCCGGCGCCGGGCTCGCCCCCGCCTATGCCGATGATGCCGATGGGCTGGCCGCCTGGGCCGGGCTGGGGGCACCGCCGCAAGTGGCGGTGGCCGGCCGCCTGCTGCCCGCCGGGATCAGCGGGCCCGAAGCCTTTGGCCAAACCGAGCCCCTGCCCCCGCCCGACCCGCTGGCACCGCCGCCCGACCCCGAGGTGCCGCCACCCCCGCGCGGGCGCAACCTGTTCGACAGCCTGATGCATCTTGCCGCCAGCCTGGTGGAGCCGCGCCCCGATTTTTTCGAGGCCGGCATGGACGAGGCGATTGCCGCGGTGGACGGCCATATCGAGCGTTTGGCCGCCGGCCAGGCCCTGCTGGGCACCCGTGGCGCCCGGCTGGATGCGGAAGCCCAGCGGCTGGACACCGCCCAGTTGCAGTGGCGCAAGGACATCAGCCGATTGGAAGAAACCGATATGGTGGAGGCCATCGCCCGGCTGGACCGGTTGACCACCGTGCTGGAAGCCGCCCAGGCCAGCTTCGCCCGCATTTCCAGCCTGAGCCTGTGGGATCAGATCAGATAAGCCCCGAAACGGAGGGATTAAATCCGGAATGGCGGGGGTCGTAACCCGGTGTGAAGCGTTCACCCCGGAAAGGCCCGCCGCCGCATGCTGTCCATCATTGGCCTGGTCGTGTTGATTGTGATGGTGTTTGGCGGCTTTGCCATCACCGGCGGCAGCCTGGGCCCGGTGCTGCACGCCCTGCCGCACGAATTTCTGATCATCGGCGGCGCGGCGGCCGGCGCCACCCTGGTTGCCACCGACATAAAGGGCATCAAGGAAATGGGCGGCGGCCTTGGTCGCGTCGTGAAGGGCCCGAAATACAAGAAGGCCGATTATGGCGCCGCCATCTTCCTGACCGCGCGGCTGATGCGCCTGTTCCGCACCGATGGGCCCACGGCGGTGGAACCGCATATCGAAGACCCGAAATCATCGAGCATCTTTGCCGAATATCCGCAATTTGCCGCCGATCATTTCTTCATCAGCCTGGTCACCGATTCGATCCGGCTGCTGGTGGTGTCGACCGGCACCTTGTCTCCCATGGCAGTTGAAGAGGTGATCGACACCCATATCGAAACCCACCACCACGCCGCCCTGAAACCGGTGGAGCGGCTGCAGACCATGTCAGACGCGCTGCCGGCGCTGGGCATTGTCGCGGCCGTGCTGGGCGTCATCAAGACGATGGGCAGCATCGACAAGCCACCGGCGATCCTGGGCGCAATGGTGGGATCGGCATTGGTCGGCACCTTTCTGGGCGTGCTGCTGAGCTATGGCATTGTCGGCCCGCTGGCGGCGCGGTTGAAGGCGGTGATCTACGAGGATGGCGAGATTTACCTGGTGGTGCGCCGGGTGATCATCGCCACGCTGAAGGGCCAGCCGCAACCGCTGGTGATCGAGGCGGCGCGCACCGCCATCAGCCCCACCCACCAGCCGACGTTCAGCGAGATTTTTGACGGCATGAGAACGGCAAAGTGAGGACGGCGACGTGAAGCCCGAAGGTCTGATCGAGCCCGAAGTCATCATCAAGAAGGTCAAGGGCCACGGCCATGGCCATCACGGCGGCGCGTGGAAAATCGCCTATGCCGATTTCGTGACCGCGATGATGGCCTTTTTCATGCTGTTGTGGATCCTGGGCGCCACCACCGAAAAGCAGCGCAAGGGCATCGCCGATTATTTCTCGCCCACCGTGATCCAGATGCAGAACAGCGGCGGATCAAACGGCCTGTTCGGCGGCAAATCGGTCATCGCGCCGGAAGGATCATCGGTGCGGCCCGAAACCGTCGGCCGCCGGCCGATCATGGCGGCCGGTTCCAACAGCCCGTCCACCAAGCCCGGTGAAGGCCGGCCCGAAGACGGCAGCGGCAAGACCGCCGGCCGCGCCCGCGACGAGCAGCGGTTCGAGGCGGTGCGCCAACGCATCGAGCAGCGCCTGGCCGCCGACCCCACGCTGAAGGGCCTGAAAGGCCAGGTGAAATTCGTGCGCACCCGCGACGGCCTGCGCATCGACCTGGTGGAACGGGCGGATTTTTCCATGTTCGCGCTGGGCACTTCGGCCCCCACTCAGGCGGCTGGCGTGCTGGTGCAGACCGTTGCCAATGCCATTGCCGACACGCCCAACCGGCTGGCCGTGCGCGGCCACACCGATGCCCTGGGCTTCAGCGGCGGCGGCCAGTCCAACTGGAGCCTTTCCACCGCCCGCGCCGATGCCACTCGCCGGCTGTTGATGGGCGCCGGGATCGGCGTTGCCCGCTTCCGCCGCATCGAAGGCGTGGCCGACACCGATCCCTTTGTAAAAGAAAATCCAACTGATCCGCGCAACCGGCGGATCAGCATCACCCTTTTGTATGATGATCCGGCCTGATCTTGTGGGAGCCGATTTGTCGCATCTGGAAATTTAACATTACAGAGCCGCAATATGTCCGCGATGATTGACAGACGCTGCCTCAATCAATAGTCCGGCGTCCCTGTCGCGTGTAGTGGGTGATCGAACTGCTGCGAAGGACATGGCTAGGCTGTGCGTTAGCGCTGGCGTGGCCATCCCGTTGCAACTGTTTGAGGAACCGATACGTGCTGTTGGAGGTTGCGGGCATCCATGCGAGGGGGTGTCCAACGGGGTTGAACAAAGCGGCTGTGCGGGCATGGCTGCGGGCTGGTGGTGCGCGATGAGCGACTGGAGCAACAAATCCGTTCTGGTCACGGGTCACACCGGCTTCAAGGGCGGTTGGCTTACCTTGTTGCTTGGCCAACTTGGCGCCCGGATCACCGGTCTGTCTCTGCCGGCGCCCAGCGACCCATCCATTTTCGATCAGGCGCGGGTTGCCGATGGCATCACTCATGTCATCGGAGACATTCGCGATGCGGCCATGGTTGCAGATGTGGTGGCCGATTGCCGCCCTGAAGTGATCTTCCACCTCGCAGCCCAGCCGCTGGTCCGCTACTCCTACGATCATCCAGTGGAGACCTTTGCCACCAACGTGCTGGGCACGGCCCATGTGCTGGATGCTGCCCGCAAGGTGGGCGGCGTGCGTGCCATCGTCGCCGTCACGTCCGACAAATGCTACGAGAACCGCGAATGGGTGTGGCCCTACCGCGAAAATGATCCCATGGGCGGCCATGATCCCTACAGCGCCAGCAAGGGCGCGGCCGAACTGGTGATCTCCAGTTTCCGCAGCAGCTATTTTCCGGCCGCCGAACTGGCCCGGCATGGCACCGGCCTTGCCTCGGTCAGGGCCGGCAACGTGATCGGCGGCGGCGATTGGGCAACCGATCGTTTGGTGCCTGATCTGATCCGCGCCTTTCTCGCCGGGCAGACTCCAATCATCCGCTCCCCCGGTGCCATCCGGCCCTGGCAGCATGTGCTGGAAGCGGTTGTGGCTTATGTGGATATTGCCGAACGCCTGCTGGCCGGCGACGTGCGCGTGGCCGAACCGTGGAACTTCGGTCCCGGCGATGATGACACCCAGCCAGTGGCCTGGATCGTGTCCGAGCTTGCCCGGCTGTGGGGCGTGCCCGGCCAGTGGAAGCGCTGGGAAGGCGCGGTGCCGCATGAGGCCCATCTGCTCAAGCTGGATTGCGCCAAGGCGCGCAATCTGTTGGGTTGGCGCCCCACGCTGCGTCTGGCCGAGGCGCTGGCATGGATCGTGGAATGGCACCGGTTCGTCGCAGATGGTGGTGATGCCCGGGCCATCACCCTTGACCAGATAAGTCGCTTTCGTACCCGAAACCTTGAATTGAACAGGAACGCTGCATGAGTTTTGCCAGTTCTGCCGCCGCCGTTGCCGTTGCCCCCAGCGACAACGCGGCTCCCGACACCGATGCCGGCCGCATCCGTGCCCAGATCATGGATCTGGTGGCCGAATATCATCGGGTCGCCCACACCCCCAAGCCGTTCGTGCCGGGCGAGAGCCCAATGCCGGTCTCGGGCAAGGTCTATGGGCCCGAGGAAATGCAGCTGCTGGTCGACAGTGCGCTGGATTTCTGGCTGACCACCGGCCGCTTCAACACCGAATTCGAAGCCAAGCTGGCCGCACGCCTGGGCGTGAAGCATCTGCTCACCACCAACTCAGGCTCGTCGGCCAATCTGCTGGCGCTGTCGTCGCTGTGCTCGCCTTACCTGCGCGGCGATGCCCTGCAGCCGGGCGATGAGGTGATCACGGTGGCCACCGGTTTCCCGACCACGATCAACCCCAGCCTGCAATACGGCCTGGTGCCGGTGTTCGTGGACGTTGACCTGCCGACGTACAACATCAAGCCGGAGATGATCGAGGCAGCGATCACGCCGCGCACCCGCGCCATCATGGTCGCGCATACGCTGGGCAACCCTTTTGACCTGGCCGAAGTGATGCGCGTGGCCGAAAAATATGATCTGTGGGTGGTGGAAGACACCTGCGATGCACTTGGCGCCACCTACGATGGCCGCATGGTCGGCACCTTTGGCGACATCGGCACCCTGTCCTTCTATCCGGCCCACCATATCACCATGGGTGAAGGCGGCGCCGTGTTCACCGACAAGCCGCGCCTGAAGCGGGTGATCGAATCCATGCGCGACTGGGGCCGCGATTGCTGGTGCGCACCGGGCATGGACAACACCTGCGGCAAGCGTTTTGGCCGTGCGCTGGGCCAGCTGCCCTTTGGGTACGACCACAAATATACCTACAGCCACGCCGGCTATAACCTGAAGATCACCGACATGCAGGCAGCTGTGGGCGTGGGCCAGTTGGACCGGCTGGACGATTTCATCGCTGCCCGCCGTGCCAACTTCGCCAAGCTGACCGCACTGTTCAAGCAGTATGAGGAGTTTTTCATCCTGCCCGAAGCCACGCCGCGCAGCGAGCCGAGCTGGTTCGGCTTTCCGTTGACGCTGCGGGACGGTGCGCCCTTTGCCCGCGAAGAGCTGACCAAGCATTTCGATGCCCATCGCATCGGTACCCGCCTGCTGTTCGGCGGCAACATCATCAAGCAGCCCTATTTCCGCGGCCGCAACTACAAGGTCGTCGGTGACCTGACCAACGCCGACATCGTGACCGAGCGGACGTTCTGGCTGGGGGTGTTCCCTGGCCTGGTTGATGACCATTTCGCGTATCTTGATGACACTGTGAAATCCTTCCTGGCCGCGCGCTGAACGCCCTCGCGCCAGACAATCAAAACAAAAGGAAACACATCCAGTGAACCAATATGAAAAGCGCATGTTGGCCATCCTGAAGGAAGGGAAGGCCCGGTTCGGATTCAATTCGGTGAAGGCCGAGTTCGAAGCTGAAGGCACGCGCGTGGACGAGCTGCTGCGCCTGCTGGAACTGGCACGCCGCGCCGATCTCAAGGTGGGACTGAAGATCGGCGGCTGCGAGGCCATCCGCGACCTGATCGAGTGCAAGCAATATGGCGTCGACTATGTGATCGCACCGATGGTCGAAACGCCCTATGCGCTGGAAAAATATGCAGCTGCGGTGAAGAAGGTGTTCACCGACACGGACGAGCGCAACGATATCGGTTTCCTGTTCAATCTGGAGACCATCACCACCTATCAGGCACTGGCCGAGATGGTGCCGGTCGCCAAGGCCAACAATCTGGGCATGGTGTTCGGGCGCGTGGATTTTGCCGGATCGATGGGCAAGGATCGGGATTTCGTCGATACCGATGCCATGAAGGCCCATATTCTTGATGCCGCCAATGCTGCGCGCGCCAACGGGCTGCCTTTGGTGGTGGGCGGTGCGGTGTCACCCGATTCCATCCCGCTGCTGCAGGACGTGCTGGCGGTGCGGCTTGACCGTTTTGAAACCCGCAAGGTCATCTTTGCTGCCGACACGGCGTTGGACCTGCCCAACCTGGCCGAAGGCCTGAGCCTGGCGATGGAGTTCGAACTGTTGTGGCTCAAGAACAAGCGCGATTATTATTCGAGCATCGCGAAAGAGGATGAAAAGCGCATTGGCATGATGGAAGCCCGCCAGCAAAAAGCAGCGTACTGAGCGTCGCTGGCTGGTTTTGGAAGGACTGCGTGATGATCCGGGTGGCAGACTATATCGCGCGGCGGCTGGTGGCAGCAGGGGTAACTGACTGCTTCATGCTGACCGGCGGTGGCGCGATGCAGCTCAACGATGCGTTTGGCCGGCAGCCCGGCATGCGCTGCCTGTATCTGCATCACGAACAGGCCAGCGCGATTGCGGCCGAAAGCTATGCCCGGCTTTCCGGCCGGGCGGCGCTGGTGAATGTCACCACGGGCCCCGGCGGCATCAACACGTTGAACGGCGTGTATGGCGCCTATGTCGATTCCATTCCGATGTTCATCGTTTCGGGCCAGGTGAAGCGCGAGACCTTTCTGCGCAACTACCCGATCCCGCTTCGCCAGCTTGGCGATCAGGAGGTCGACATTGTCGAAATGGTGAAGCCAATCACCAAATATGCCGTGGTGCTCGACAAGCCTTCCGATGTGCGTCGCGTGGTGGAAAAGGCCATCACGTTGATGATGCGCGGCCGGCCCGGCCCGGTGTGGCTCGATATTCCAGGTGACGTCCAGGGTGCGCTGATTGATCCTGACGCTCTGGACGCCTGGGATCCGGTCGAGGACGACCGCAACGGCGAGCATCCGAACACTGCGGCCGAAGAAGGCCTGCTGACGGGTGCCGCGCTTTCAGCATGCGCTGCAGCAGTTCTCGACGATCTTGACAAGGCTGAACGGCCAGTAATCCTCGCCGGCAACGGCGTCCGGCTATCGGGCAGCGTGGAGACGATGCTGGAATTTGCGAGAGCGCGCGGCCTCCCGATCGTCACCGGCTGGAATGCCCATGATCTAATCGCCAACGATGATCCGCTCTACTGCGGCCGGCCCGGATCGGTCGGTGATCGCGGCGGCAATTTTGCCGTGCAGACGGCCGATCACGTGCTGGTGCTTGGCTGCCGACTGAACATCCGCCAGATCAGTTATAACTGGGCGAGCTTTGCGCGCGACGCCAGGGTGACCATGATTGATGTGGACGGTGCCGAGCTGGCCAAGCCGACCCTTGCGCTGCACCGGGCCGTGCACGCCGATCTCGCCGCGTTCCTGGCCGCTGCAGCGACCCTGCCGGTCCCCGCTGGCCGAGCGGCTGCCGTTGAGCCGTGGCGCGCCTGGTGCCGTCAGCGCAGCCAACATTACCCCGTCGTGCTGCCCGAATACTGGACCGAGGGACTGATCAACCCCTACTGCTTCGGCAAGGCGCTGTTCGATGCGCTTGAAGACGGCGACATCATCGTGACTGGCGACGGTACGGCTTGTGTCACCATTTTCCAGGCTGCGCACATCAAGCCCGGTCAACGACTTTACACTAACAGCGGCTGCGCTTCGATGGGCTATGACCTGCCGGCGGCGATCGGCGCGGCCTATGCCTCCGGCGCACACCGCATCATCTGCCTGGCTGGTGATGGCAGCGTGATGCAGAATCTGCAGGAATTGCAGACCATTGTGGGCATGAAGCTGCCAATCAAGCTCTTCATCTTGAACAACGACGGCTATCACAGCATCCGCCAAGCCCAGCAGAATTATTTCCCAGACAATATTGTTGGCTGCGGCCCGGATTCGGGACTGTCGTTCCCGGATTTCCAGCGACTGGCGCATGGCTTTGCCATTCCTGCGGCGCGGGTGGACACTCACGCCGGCCTTGAAGGCGCCATCCGCGCCTGTCTGGCCGGGGAAGGGCCGCAAATGCTGGAGGTGATGATCGACAAGGCACAGGCCTTTGCCCCGAAATTGTCGTCGCGTCGGCTTGATGATGGCACCATGGTCTCCAGTCCGCTGGAAGATCTGGCGCCGTTCCTGCCGCGTGACGAATTCGCCTGGGCGATGCAGCCATTGCCGGTGGTGCCACACCCGGCAGCCGCTGCGACTGGGCAATCCGGGGCCGGCAAGGCCGCAGCGTGATGCTGCGCCACATCATCTTTGATCTGGATGGCACGCTGGTCGACAGCGTCGGCATCACGGTTGCCATCATCGAAAGCATGCTGGCCCGTCGGGGCATCGCCATGACGGTTTGCCCGCTGACCACACGCGCCCATGTGTCGGCTGGTGGTGAAGCCATGATTGCGGCGGTAATGGGGGTTCATTGCAGCAACCCGAAGGACGATATTGCGGAGTTCCGCCGTATCCACGCCGAGATCCAGACTCCACCAGACACATTGTTCCCGCAGGTGGCCGATCAGCTGGCGGTCCTTGCAGCTGCCGGCTTCACGCTGTCCATCTGTTCCAACAAGCCGCAGAATCTTTGCGAGAAGGTTCTGAGCGATTTGGGCATTGCCCATCATTTCAGCGTCATTGTGGGCAGCCGCGACGGCCTGCGCAAGAAACCCCATCCCGATCTGATGGATATTGCGCTGGCCGAGCTGGGTGCAAGGGCAGAGGAATGCCTGTTTGTCGGCGACAGCGAGCTGGACCTGCTGGCCGCACATCATTTCAAGATGCCATTCGTGCTGGTCGAATGGGGCTATGTCGAGGATATCGCCCGACTGGAAGATGCGCCTGGCGAATATGAACTGGTGAGCGACATGGTCGCGCTTGTCGCATTGGCCGAGCGGCTGCGCAGCGGCCGCGTCGCGGCATGAGCAGCACCGCTGCGGGCCTTCCGCCCGATCTTGCCCATCGGCTGGCAGATTCCGGCCTGCGCATCATCATCACCGGTGCTTCCGGCTGGATCGGCCTGGCCACACTGGAAATGCTGGCGGCGGCGATCGGTTCCGGCTGGCAGGACCGGGTTCATGCCTTTGGCAGCAGCGCACGGCGGCTTGATCTGGGCGGCGGCCTGACGATCGATCAACGCCCATTGCCGTCCCTGGCCGATCTGTCGCCAGCTCCCAGCCTGTTGCTGCATCTTGCCTTTCTGACCAAGGACAAGGTGGAGGGCATGACCGAGGCGGACTACGTTGCCGCCAATCAGGCCATTGCCGATCAGGTTGAGCGGGCGTTGTTGCCGCTGGATGTCAAGGCGCTGTGGGTGGCGTCATCGGGTGCAGCCTATCGTGCCGATGATGACACGGCCGCTCCGGCGATGCAGCTTTATGGCCGTTTGAAGCGCGATGACGAGGACCGTTTCGCTGCCTGGGCAGTGGCCAACGGCCGTCGGGCAGTGATCACCCGGGTGTTCAACATTTCCGGGCGCCACATCAACAAGCCGCAACATTATGCCTTGGCGGCCTTCATCATGGATGCGCTGGCCGGGCGGCCGGTGGTGGTGAAGGCCCAGCATCGGGTGGAACGCGGAATGGTTGCCGTGGATGAGCTGATGGCCGTCGTGCTGGCTGAACTGTTGGCAGCACCCACAGGTATCAGCCGGTTTGACAGCGGCGGCGAAGGGCTTGAGCTGGGCGTGATTGCCGAAGAGGTTGCCACCGTGCTCGGGGCGCCGGGGGCGCAGCGCGCTGCCATCACCAGCGACCGCATTGATCGCTATCTTGGTGATGAGGCAGCCTGGGCGGCGTTGTGCGCGCACCATGCCGTGCCAAGGCAAAGTCTGGCTGACCAGATCCGCACGACCGCTGCCTTTCTTGCAGAACAGGCTCAGCCAACCTAAAGATGGCGCCACTTTGCATGATGGGATGCTGATGCTGATCCGATCCACTTTCCGTCTGCCGGCAGCGGCGCTGGCCCTGCTGCTTGCCGGGCTGGCGCAGCCGCAGGCTGCTGCACAGCAGGCGACGGCCGACCGCACGGCCACCCCGGTGCCGGGCGAAACCGCACAGACGGCCAACAACCGCAACGCCGATCAGGACCGGGCGGACAACCGCATCGACGTCAGCACGCCGGCCGGCCCGCTGGAGCTTGACAGGAGAAACCGGGAGGCGGCCGACGAACGCGAGGACAGCCGCCGCGATGGCGAGATCAGCAGTGAACGCCGGGTGCGCGGGCCCAACCCGATCCTGCCGTCGGAATTTGAACTGTTTGTGGAGCGCACCCTCGGCCGCAAGCTCAACCGGTTCGGCAATGATCTGCTGATCCCTGAGGCGCGCGATTTTTCCGTGCCGGCCAATGCAACCGTGCCACCCGATTATGTCCTGGGCCCCGGTGACGGTATTGACATCAGCTTGACCGGCAGCATCGAGGGCAGTTTCAGCCTGACGATTGACAATGATGGCAAGCTGTTTCTGCCGCGTGTCGGCGCAGTGAAGCTTGCCGGTGTGCGTTATGATGCGCTGCGGGCCCGGATCATGGCGGCCGTTGGCCAGCAGTTCCGCAACTTCGCAGCGAGCGTGACGGTCAAGCAACTTCGCGGCGTTCGGGTTTATGTGACGGGATTTGCCGCCAGCCCGGGTGCTTATACCGTGTCCAGCCTGTCGACCATGGTCAATGCGGTGCTGGCGGCAGGTGGCCCGGCATCTGGCGGAAGCTTCCGCAAGGCCAGCCTGGTGCGCGGCGGGCGGGTTGTTGCCGAGCTCGATCTCTATGATCTGTTGTTGCGTGGTGACCGCAGTCATGACGCCGTTTTGCAGAATGAAGACGTTATCACCATCGCCCCTTTGGGCGAGCAGGTGGCGCTGATCGGCAGCGTGAACGCCGAAGCCGTCTATGAAATCAAGCCAGGCGAACATCTGGAAAGCCTGTTGCGGTTGGCCGGCGGCCCCGGCGTGCTGGCAGACAAGGGCCGGCTGATCCTGTTCCGCACGCGGGAGAGCGAGACGCTGATCGGCCGCGAAATCAGCCGCAGCGAGGCGGCCGGTGTGGAAGCCATGGGTGGCGACATCGTATCCGTGCTGTCGGCAGGGTCATTGCAGCAGCCACAGACAAGGCAAGCCATGCTGGTGCGGGTTGAGGGCGAAGTGGCGCGGCCTGGCAATTATTTGCTGAAGCCGGGCACCACGTTGGACAAGGTGCTGGAGCAGGCCGGCGGACTGACCGCCACGGCCTTTCCTTATGGCACCCGGCTTGAGCGCTTGTCTGTCAGGCTGCAACAGCGGGCCGGATTCAAGGAAGCTGTGGAACAGTTCGAACTGGCGCTGGCGGCGACCCCCCTGACCAGCAATGGCCTGAACAGCGAAGACCAGAACCGGGCACTGGCTTCGGCCAAGGCCGTGATCGAGCGCTTGCGCAATGCGGAACCCGATGGCCGGCTTGTGCTGGATGTGAAGCCCAATGCCAGCAGCCTGCCCGGGCAGATTGTGCTGGAAAACAGTGATCGCATCCTTGTGCCGCCCCGGCCTTCGGCCGTTGGCGTCTTTGGTGCCGTGTTCCGGCCGGCGAGTTTCCTGATCAACCCTGGCGAACGCTTGATGGTGGGTGACTATCTGCGCCGGGCCGGCGGCGGCCTGCGATCGGCGGATATGCGGCGCATGTTCGTTGTCAGGGCCAATGGCGATGTGCTCACCCGGCAGACTGGCGCCCTCGAAGCGCCGGCCCTGCCCGGGGATGTGATTTTCATTCCGGTGAAGACCCAGAACAACAATCTGTTGGCAAAGATCCGCGATATCAGCACCATCATCTTCCAGCTGGGCATCACCACCGCCGCGCTGGTGGCACTGTCGCGATGACCCCGCCTGTTGAACTGTTCGGCGGCTTGCAGCGGCTGCCTGTGCTGGGTGCCACGCTTGCGCATCACGGCCGGCGCCGGATCTTGTTTGTCGTCCTGATCGTTGCCTGCCTTGGCCTCGCACTGTTTCCGCAACGCTATCGCGCAGCATCGACACTTTCGCCTGCCGATCCATCGTCTTTGGGCTTGCAGGGAACGGTTGGCCAGCTCGGCGCATTCAACACGGTGTTCGGCAACCAGGCCGCCATCGAGGTTGCACTGCGCATCGCAAGGTCCACCGCCGTGCGCGACAAGGTGGCGACCAAACTGGACCTGGACCGCGCCCTGGGCACCGGTGACCGGGCGGCCACGTCGCGCTGGCTGGCCAACAATGTCGATATTCGGTCGCTCCGCGGTGGCATCATCCAGATCGAGTTGACAATGCGGGATGCCGAACTTGCCCGCCGGATCATCACCGTTTGGTCAGACGCGACGCGCGCCCAGCTGGCTGAAATCGCCGTCCGCCAGACCGAATACAAACGTGGCGTGCTGGAGAAGCTGGTTGCCGATGCCACCGTGCGCATGAACAAGGCGCAGGCAGCCTATGACAATCTGCGTTACAACCGGCGCACGGCAGAGCCCGGGTATGAAATCGGGTCGGTTGCCGGCCGCATCGAGGGACTGCGCCAGGCGATCAAGACCAAGGATCTGCAGCTGCGCTCGGCGTTGGAATTCGCCACGCCGAACAACATTCAGGTCCGCCAGATCGAGGCGGAACGCCGGGCCTTACAGGCGGAACTGGCGCAAACCCTGGCCAACCGCGGTGCCGCGAACGACACGCTGAACAGCGTGGTGAATGATGGCACAAAGCTGGTTTTCCTGGAACGGGAACTGGCGATCGCGCGCAGCCTGTATGACAATTACAACCGCTATCTGCTTGGCACCTATGTCGAAGATCTGACGTCCACTGCCAACATTCGCATTCTTGAAGCGCCCTATGTCGATACGGCCCGCCAATTCAATCTGTTGCCGCTGGGTCTGGCAGGCCTGTTGTTCCTGATCGCGGCGGCGTTCGAGATGCAGGCCCTGCGCCGCCCGGTTGGACATCGTTCATGACCCTGCCCAGCCGCCGGCCGCTGATTTCGGTCGCCATTCCGTGCCGGAACGAGGAGGCCAATGTTCGCGAGATCACCGCGGCCGTGGCCGCACAACTGGAATCGAGCGGCGTTGACTGGGAAATCATCCTGATCGACAATGAATCCAGCGATCGCACCGTTGAACTGGCCCGCGAGCTGTGTGCAGCCGACAGGCGTATCAAGCTCATCGTCAACACCCGCAACTTTGGCCAGATGCGATCGCCCACCCACGCCATTTTTGCCGGGCGCGGTGACGCGGTGATCGGCATGTGTGCCGATTTTCAGGACCCGCCAGAACTGCTGCCGCGTTTCATTGAACGCTGGCAGGCCGGCATTCCGATCGTGCTCGGCGTCCGGGAGAGCGAGAAGACGCTGTGGTGGAAGGGTCTGTTCGGCAGGCTCTATTATGATTTCGTCGCACGGTTTGCCGATGTGCCGGCCATCCCCAATGCCACTGGCTTTGGCCTGTATGACCGCAAGGTGGTGGATCTGATCCACAGCCTCAATGAACCTGAACCTTATTATCGCGGGCTGCTGGTGGAAACCGGCCATGCCATCGAAGTGATCGAATATGCCCGCCCATTGCGCCGCGGCGGCAAGTCGAACAACAATTTCTTCAATCTGGTGGAATTCGCGCTGTCGGGTCTGACCAGCAGTTCCAAGAAACTGCTGCGTCTGCCGTTCTTTGTTGGCGCTGTCGGCATGGTTGCTGCGGGCCTGTTCGCGCTGGCGGCCCTGCTCGCCCTTTTCATCGGCGGTCCGGCCGGACTGCTTGGCATTGCCGCACTGGTCCAACTGAATTTTGGCCTTGTTTTTCTGTTCCTTGGCCTGTTCGGCGATCAACTCCGCCTCATGTCGGAACGGCAACGCCGTTTTCCGCTGGTCGTCGAACGCGAGCGGCTGAATTTCGATGACTGAGGTGCCAGGCCCTTCCGGCTGGAGCGGCCGGCTGGCGCGCTGGCAGCAGATCATTCGTTACTATCAGGCGGGCATCGTCAATCTTGCCTTTGGTTATGGCCTGTACGCCGGCCTGATTGCATTTGGCATATCTGCCTATCCGGCGCAGGCGCTCAGCCATGTCCTGGGCATGGCCTTCAACTATGTCACATACAGCCGTCATGTGTTCCGGGAGGCTGGCCCCGCCAAGCTGCGCTTCATCGCCAGCTATGCGGTCAACTATGTCCTGTCGCTTGGCACATTGGCGGGGCTGAAACAGGTATTGACGAATGATTATGCCGCAGGTCTGCTCGCGGCGGTGATCGTGTCCATCATCAACTATGGCGCGCTGAAATATCTCGTCTTCAACCGGAAGGCCGCATGATGGCCCGCATCGGCCGCTGGGCAGAGCCGCTGCTGGCGCTGGCCGTAGTTGCCGCAATCGCTCACACAGTCTGGTTCACGGCCAGCAACGGCTATCTGCCTGCACCTTTTTTCTACGACGTGTCCGACACGTTCATGGATTGGTTCAACACCGCATACTGGTCGCACGACGCCGGTGCCTATGACAGTTGGCGCACGATTTATCCGCCACTGTCGTTCCTGGTGCTGCGGGTCCTGTCCAACCGGGAATGCTATCTCAACAACGAAGGCTTGGGCGCGCGGGACTGTGACTGGTTCAGCTTTGTTGCCATTTCCGTAATCATGCTGGTCAATCTGGCGGTCATCTGGCTCAGCTTCCGCAAGCTGGATCGCGCTACAGCCCTGCCCCGCACCATCGCGCTCGGCCTTGGCCTGCCCATGCTCTACACGCTGGAGCGTGGAAACATCCTGCTATTGACCTTCACCTGCCTTGTGCTGGCCTTCGGACCGCTGCTGAAGGGTGCACGCTGGCGTTGGTTGGCGCTGGGACTGGCGATCAATTTCAAGGTCTATCTGATCGCAGCGCTGGCACCACAGTTGCTGAAACGGCGCTGGCGCTGGTTTGAAGGTGCAGCAATTGCCACCATCGTCGTCTATCTGGTCAGTTGGCTGTTGCTGGGCGCCGGTTCCCCACGCGAGATTTTCACCAATATTGCCGCAGTCTCGGGTGATTTTGAGGCCGGCACGCTGCTCGATGGCTGGTATGCCATCACCTATACGCCGTTCCTGTCGATCCTGAACGGCAGTTATGTGCCGATTGTCTCCATCATCGGGTCCAGTGCGGTCGAGACGCTGCTGATCGTTCTGCCTGCCTTGCAGCGGGCCACCCAGTTGATCATCGCGCTGGCCGCTGTTGCCACCTTCGTGCGGCCCGAAGCCGTGCCCATGCACCGTGCCACCTGCCTTGGCCTGTTGATGGCGCTCGTCACCTCGGAAAGTGGCGGCTACACACAGCTGCTCTTGTTCTTTTTCATCTTCATGGAACGCTGGCAGGGCATAGCCCGGCCGACAGCGCTGGTGACCAGCTATCTTCTTTCAATTCCGGCCGACGTGATCATCGATCGCTATCCACCTGCAGTGGCCGAAAGCTGGATCCATGGCGGGCCAGTTTTTGTTGACTATGTCCTGAGCCTGGGACCATTTGTGCGGCCGCTGGCGGTCATGCTGATCGCATGGTGCGTGGCCGGCCTGATCCTGGCCGATGTACGGCGCGACTTCGCTGCCAGTCCCGGAGGCTGGCGACGGCGTTTTTCGACCGAGCTGTTGGCAGCGCGTTAAACCAACGTGCCGCGCATGCTGTCATCAAAGGGCGTCAGCGCAGCGCCGTTCTGCATGCGGGTGGCCAAATCGGGATTGGCGATGAACAGCCGCCCCCAGGTAACGGCATCGATCACACCATCGGCCAGTTCGGCTTCGGCCGCCGCAGGCGTGAGTGAGGCGCCAGCGATCAACACACCCGGCCACAGTGGCCGCACCAGGCGCACAACCCGACCAGACGTGTCGGCATAAATGCTGTTTGCACAACTGATGTCGAGCGCGCCAAGCCTGCGCCGGGCCAATTCCGGGATGAGATAGGCAATCATCGCGTCCATGTCGGGCCATTCATACAGGCCGCCCATGAAGCGCGACGGGGAAATGCGGGCCATCACCCGGTTGGCAGGAACGGCCGCAATCACCGCATCCACCAGTTCCAACATGAACCGGCAACGGTTTTCGACCGAGCCGCCATAAGCATCGCTGCGGTCATTCACCTGCGCATCGAGGAACTGATCAACAATATAGCCATTGGCGGCATGCAGTTCGACGGCATCAAAACCGACCGCCAGCGCCCGACGGGCGGCATCGGCGAACAGCTGATACACTCCCGGCATTTCGCTGGCGGCAAGCGCGCGCGGTTCGCCGTAGGGTTTGTTGTTCTGACGGTTCACACCGGCGGCGGCACGGCTGGTGGACGAAACCGGGGCTTCGCCGGTGAAATCGGCATGGCTGATCCGGCCCATGTGCCACAGCTGGCATGCGATGGCGCCACCTTCTTCATGCACGGCATCCACCACCGGTCGCCAGGCTTCGGCATGGGCGTCGCTGCTGATGAAAGGTGCCCGCACCCAGCCATCACCCGATTTGTCGATGATGGTGCCTTCGGTCAGGATCAAACCGGCGCCGCCTGCGGCGCGCTTGCGATAATATTCGGCCATCTCGGCAGTGGCAAAACGGTCTTCGCTGGCAAAGCTGCGGCTCATGGCCGACATGACCGTGCGGTTGCGCAACGGAATGAAGCCCGGCTTGGCCAGCGGGCTGAACAGGTGCGGCAGGTTGTTCACGGCAAAGGCCCTCATCAAATGTGCAAGCGATATTGATCCCAGAAGGACCGTTGCAGATAAAGCGTCAGGCTGGCGCGCCAATCACGCTGCAGATCCAGCCCCGCCTCGCGCAACCGTGTCATCGCCAGGACGGCACAATCCGGGCGGCGGCCCAGCTCATTGCCCGACACGGCGGCTGGATCGACATGATCGATCGCCAGCACATCCTGCCAGCCCAGCGCGACGGCTATGGTTTCGGCCACCTCGGCAAAGCTGGCATCGCCATGACAGGCCATCTGCCAGCTGCCACGGGCATCACGCGCCATCAGCAGCAAGCAGTTGAGCGCCAGATCTTCGGTAAAGGTGGGCTGCCAGCGCCGTGTGCCAACCGAAAATCGGCGGTCGCCGCGGTCGATGGCGGCCTTCATCGCCGGAATGATCCGACCGACGAAATTCTTGTCCGCCGCCTCACCGCCGAAAAAGCCAGCCATGCGGACAATCAGCGGGTCGCCATGCGCTGCCACGATGGCCTGTTCGGCGGCATATTTCAGCTCACCGTAAAAGCTGAGCGGCCGCGGGCTTTCCGTTTCCGGAATGGGATTCACCGCCCCGTCATAGGTCAGGAAGCTTTGGGGATAGAGCAGCCTGGCACCGGCACGGGTTGCCAGTTCTGCCACATGGCGGCTGCCGAGAACGATGGTTTCATGGGCTGCATCCGGTTCACGAGCGCAACCTTCGACATCGACACGGGCCGCGCAATGGACAATCCAGCCGCCAGCCACCCGATCCGCCCAGGGTGCCAGCGCAGCCGGGTCGCGCACATCAAGCGTGCCCTTGCCCGGCGTCATCAGCTCGAACTGCGGGAATTGGCTGGCCATGGCAGCGAAACCGCGGCCCAGCATGCCTTCGCCGCCTGTGACGAGCACAGGAATGCGCCTGGTCATGTTGGTCACCACAATTTCCAGGGCGCCGTGCCCTTGGACCAAAGTTCCTCAAGATGCTGCTTGTCGCGCAGCGTGTCCATCGGCTGCCAGAAGCCGTTGTGATGATAGGCGACCAGATCACCGCCGTGCGCCAGCGCTTCAAGTGGTTCCTGTTCCCAGATTGAAGATGGGCCGGCGACGAGATCAAGCACCGACGGATCGGCAACGAAGAAGCCGCCGTTGATCAGGCCGCCATCGCCGGCCGGCTTTTCCTTGAAGCGCAACACTTCGTTGGCGGGTGACAATTCCAGCGCACCAAAACGCCCGGGAGGTGAGACGGCGGTGATGGTGGCCTTGCGGCCGTGGGCCTTGTGGAATGCCACCAGCTTGGCGACGTCAATATCGGCCACGCCGTCACCATAAGTGAAACAAAAGGGCTCGCCGGGCACCAGATAGTCCTTCACGGCCTTGAGGCGGCCGCCCGTCATGGTGTCGGCGCCGGTTTCGACCATGGTGATCCGCCAAGGCTCGCTGCGGGCGTGATGAACCTCCACGCTGTTCTGGCGCAAGTCGATGGTCACATCAGCGGTGTGCAGGAAGTAGTTGGCGAAAAACTCCTTGATGACATAGCCCTTGTAGCCAAGGCAGATGATGAAATCATTCAAGCCGGCAGCGGAATAGATTTTGAGGATATGCCAAAGGATCGGCATGCCGCCGATCTCCACCATGGGTTTGGGCCGAACGCTGGTCTCTTCGCCAAGCCGGGTGCCAAGACCGCCAGCCAAAATTACCGTCTTCATCTGGAAGATTGTCCTGAGTTGATGGAGCGCGTCACGCCTTGTCAATTTCACCGGCCCGCGTCAATGGTTTGACCGTCACGCTGTGGCCTTGCCGCCCGAATGGGCAGGAAACAGGATATTCCGATTGTCTGCATCGCCATCACAACCTGGAACCCGTCTGCCATTGATGCGAGCCGTGGTGTTGGCGCTGGTGGTGCTGGCCGCCGTGCTGAGGGCCAATGGCATCGGCCAGGGATTGCCCGGTCTTTATGACCCGGACGAACCGCTGTTCCTGATCAACGCGCTGGAACTGCTGGCAAAACAGACGTTGATGCCCGGTTGGTTCGGGCATCCCGGGATCACGACACTCTATCTGTTGGGGGCGAGTGATCTGTTGGTCTTCCTGGGAGGCCGTATTGCCGGCCTGTGGAGCACCACTGGTGAATTCGCCGCCCGCCTCTATGAAGATCCTTCGCTTGTCGTGCTGGCCGGCCGGGCCGCCATCGCGGTGCTGGCATTGGGTGTGATTGCCGCCACGGCCCGACTTGGTGCACGTCTCGGTGATGCAAGGGCCGGGGTGGCGGCTGCCTTGCTGCTGGCCGTCAGCCCGCTGCACACCGAGATTTCCGCCCTGGTGCGGACAGATATCATGGTCAGCCTGTTCTGCATGCTGGCGATGCTGGCTGCGGTGCGGATTGTCCATGAGAGACGGCAGCGGGATCTCATCGTGGCGGGCCTTTGGATGGGCACGGCCGTGTCAACCAAATGGCCCGGGGCCATTTTGGCGCTGGCACCGTTGCTGACCTGGTGCTGGGCCTGGCGGCATGACCGGTCGCGCTGGCTGTCAGGGGCAGCGATGCTGGCCGCTGCAATCCTGCTGGCGATGGCAGTGTTGATGCCGCCGCTCTGGCTGCAGCCGCAGGATGTGTGGGAGGCGCTGCGCAACGAGGTGCAGCCGGCCCATGTTGGCGCGACCGGCGGCGACTGGTTGTTCAATCTGGGTTGGTATGTCAGGGCCTTGTGGGACCGCGGGCTTGGTTGGGCAGCGTTGCTGGTGCCGGTTGGCGCAGTGCTGCTGATCAGGCATCGGCAGATGCCGGCCATTCTCACGCTGCTGCTGCCGGTGATGGCGCTGGTCGCCTTGCTGTGCAGCCAGGCCAATGTCTGGCAGCGCTGGCTTGTGCTGCCACTTCCAATGCTCGCGCTGTTGGCAGGCTTTGGCCTCAGCGGCCTTGCCCGGCAGCTGTCGGCATCACGCCATGGCCTGATCATGGCCAGTGTTGGTGTCACCCTGGCCGTGCCGATGGGGCTGGCAAGCTGGTCGGAGGGAACGGCCCGGGCCAACCCCACCCAGGCGCGGGCCGTGGCCTACATGCTGTCCCACGTGCCGGCCGGCAGCCGCATCACGGTCGAAATGCTCGCGTTTCCCCTGCTGAAGGGCAATTGGACGATCCGTTACCCATTCGGCCCGGTCGGCTGTGTCGATGGCCGCCAGCTTTTGGCGGGCAAAGTCAATTATGACGATGCCGCAGGCGCGCAGAGGGGCAAGCAGAAACTCGTGCTGGGCACCATCAATCCGGCTCGCGTGGAAAGCTGCTGGACTGATTATGCCATCATCCACGATGCTGACCGCTGGTTGGCAGAGGCAGAACGCTATCCGCAGGAAGCCGCTGTCTACCGGGCCTTCATCGATGGCGGCACCGTCATCGGCGATTTTCGTTCAATCCCGGGCGTGTCGGCCGGGCCGCGCACGCTGGTGATCAGGCTTGGCCCGCAGCCGCCTTCAACCTTGCGTTGATGGCACCGGTTCCACGCCGGTGATGCGGCCATAAACAAGGTCCTGATAATCCTGGGCCATTTGCAGCGTCTCGGCGCCGACCTGGAAGTTCCAGGGGCCGATTTCGGCCAACGGGGTCACTTCGGCAGCGGAGCCGGTGAGGAAGGCCTGCTGGAAGCTGCCCAGTTCTTCCGGCCAGATGGCGCGTTCGATCACCTTGATGCCGCGGCGCTGGGCGAGCGCGATGATGCTGCGCCGCGTGATGCCGTCGAGGAAGCAATCAGGCGTGGGGGTGTGTAGTTCCCCGTCCTTGAAAAAGAAGATGTTGGCGCCCGTCGCTTCGGCAACCTGGCCACGCCAGTCGAGCATCAGCGCATCGTTGTAGCCCTCATTCTCCGCCTTGTGCTTGGACAGGGTGCAGATCATGTAGAGGCCGGCGGCCTTGGCGCGCACCGGCGCGGTGTAGGGTGCGGGGCGGCGCCATGGGGCAATGGCGAGGCGCAGGCCCTTCTTCAGCGCCTCCGGCCCGAAATAGGCACCCCATTCCCAGCAGGCGACCGCCATATGCGCCTTGGTCTTCTGGGCCGAAACGCCCATCTGCTCGCTGCCGCGCCAGGCGATCGGCCGCACATAGGCGTTGGTCAGATTGTTGGCGGCCAATGTCGCGCGGCAGGCCTCGTCAATCTCCTCGACGCTCCACGGCAGCGGAAAGCCCATGATTTCGGCCGATTCGATCAGCCGCTGCGAATGGGCCGACAAGGCATAGATATGGCCGCCATAGGCCCGCGCGCCTTCGAACACGGCGCTGGCATAATGCAGACCGTGGGTGAGGATATGCACGTTGGCGGCACGCCAATCCACCAGCTGGCCATCCATCCAGATCTGGCCGTTGCGATCATCGAAGCCGGTGTCCATGGCGATGCCTCTTTCCATCTGCATGCAATTTTTTGGCTGGCAGCAGGCAACCGGCGTAACAAACGAACCTCATCATGGCCCGTGGCTGGCCGGTTGTTGCGTCAACCGCTTGCCATGGCATAGCCAATGTGGCAGATATGTCAACATGACTGTCCCAAATGTCATCCAGGCGGCAACGCCGCTGCGGGTCACGCCCGCTTCGCCGCTGTTCCTGCGGGAAGACGAGATCAGGCGCGGCATCGAGCTGCTCTATTTCGGCTATACCGCCATGATCCGCGGCGCCGATGCCATCCTGGAAGCGCAGGGACTGGGCCGTGCCCACCACCGCGCGCTCTATTTCATTGCGCGGCGCCCGGGGTTGAGCGTGGGCGAGCTCATCGGCCTCCTGGGCATCACCAAACAGTCGCTGGGGCGCGTGCTGACGGAATTGCAGGCACGCGAACTGGTGGAACAGGCGGTGGGCACCAGCGATCGCCGCCAGCGCCTGTTGCGGCTGACCACGGCCGGTGCCGCCCTGGAGGCGCGCCTGTTCGCCGAACTGGAACGATCGATGGCCCGGGCCTATGGCGAGGCCGGGCAACAGGCGGTGACAGGCTTTTGGGCGGTGCTGATGGGCCTTGTGCCGCCTGATGACCGGGCGCGCGTCGAAGCGCTGCAGGACTGAGCGCGTGCGCCAGGCGGCGCCGCGAAAAATTTTCAAAGAACCATCTGATCATCGCCGAATTTGAGAATGTAGGACAGTGCGTTGACCAAATATCTGATATAAAAAGAATATTTCTGCATGTTTGGCAGTGGAATCAGATGATTTGATGGATTCGGCGACGATTTCGCGTGACAGAAACGGTGGTTTTGGTGGCCGATTGTGGCCCAACGGTGACGGCGTTTGAGGCCGTGGTGGCGGCAGTCCGTGCCGTGGTGACGGCGGTTGCGGCCGTGGTGACGCCGTTCAGCCCAGTTCGCGGGAACGGGCCGCAGCTGCGGCGACCACCTGTTCCAGGAGCGGCGCCAATGCCGGCATCAGCACGGACAATCCGGCCGCCGTGGTGCCACCGGGCGAGGTGACGCGTTCGCGCAAGGTCGCAGCCGACGTCGCGCCATCCTGGGCGGCAAGGGCGGCCGCCCCGATCACCGTCTGCCGGGCCAAGCGCATGGCCATGGCCGGCGCCAGGCCAGCCGCTTCACCAGCCGCGGCCAGCGCCTCCATGAAATGGAAGACATAGGCCGGGCCAGAGCCCGAAAGCGCGGTCACGGCATCGAACTGGGCCTCATCGGCCAGCCACACGGTTTGCCCGACCGGCTGGAACAGCGCCTCGGCGGCGCCCTGCACAATGTCACCATCCCGGGTGAACAGGGCGGTCGCGCCCTGCCCCACGGCAGCCGGCGTGTTCGGCATGGCGCGCACGATGCCCGCGCCGGGGAACAGCCGGGCCAGATCCTCCGTCCGCACACCGGCCATGACGGAAATGATCAGGGTGAGCGGCCCAAGCCGGCCGGCGAGTGGCAGCACCGCCTGGGCCCAGGCCTGCGGCTTTACCGCCAGCACCACGATGTCGGGTTTTCCAACGGCCGGGGGACGCGCCAGCGCCTCCACGCCCGGTGGCAGGTTGCGGGCGGCCGGATCGATCACCGCCACCGGCCCCAGGCCTTCATCCAGCCAGCGCCGAAGCAGGGCGCCACCCATGTTGCCGCACCCGATCAGCCAGATCGGCGCCCCCGCCCCGTCTGTCATCGATCAGGCTTCGCCAGCGGTTTCAAGCAGGGCAGACGCCAATGCCTCGGCCGGGCCCTGGCCGGCGAGCAGGACCAGCTGGAACACCGGATAATAGCGCTCGAACTCCTCCACCGCGGCATCGGTGAGGATTTCGGCCTGCGCCGCCGAAAGGTCGCCGCCATCGGCCGCATCATCGTCGGCCAGCAAGGTCGCATGGCGGAACAGGATCGAGCCATCCGAAGACCACAGCTCGAAATGGCCCATCCACAATTGTTCGTTGATCAGGCCGATCACTTCATACACCGCGGCGCGCTGGTGATCGGCAACCGCCAGATCGCCCCGCGCGATGATCTGCAGCACCCGGTCGTCCCCCCGCCACAGGGCGCGGAGTTGATAGGTCGTCCAGCCGCCCTTGACGGTGGTGATGATCTCCTCATCACCCAGCCGTTCCGATGCCCAGCCATTGGCATCAAACAGCTGTTCCAGCATGTCGATCGGGGCCGGTTCCGGGCCGGCAAATTCCATGTCGGGAAAGCTCATATTGCCCCTCCCTTACAAGCGTGGGGACAGGCTGGGCAAGCCTTGCCGATTCGGCAAGGGGCCATGGCCCATTATCTTGTGGATATCAGCCGTGATCGCCACCAGATTTGGCCGCCAGTTCGGCTTTCAGGGCGGCAATCTCGGCCTTCAGCTGCTCCACCGCCTCGCGCGCCGCCATGGCCGTGGCCTTCACGGCGTCAAATTCGTCGCGCGTGATGTCGGCAGCGCCAACGAAATCCTTCATGCGCTCACGGGCTGCGCCAGAGAATTCCTTGGTGGCGCCCGCCAGCGTGCCCATGGCCGCAGTGGCCACCTTGGACAGGTCTTCAAACAGCTTGTTGTCATTCTGCATGGGTCAGATTCCCATTTGCATGGCATCGGCCATGGGGTTGAGCATCAGGATGCTGGTGTTGAGCCCGGTGGCAAAGCACAGCCAGGCCAGATAGGGCACCATCAGCCACGCCGCCAGCCGGTTGACCCGGGCAAAGGCGAAGGTGGTGGCCAGCGCCACCACCAGCATGGTGACGATGATGGCCAGGGCCAAGCTGATCATGTGCAGGCGGAAAAACACCGGCGACCAAGCGAGGTTGATCAGCAGGCCGATGCCGAACAGCGTGATCGCCAGCGGCTTGCCCCTGGCGTTGCGCGTGCCCCACACCATGGCAAAGGCGACCGCGATCAGGGTGTAGAGTATGGCCCAGGCGATGCCGAACAGCGGCCCCGGCGGCTGGATCGCCGGCAGGGTGAGCGACTGATACCAGGGATTGGTTTCCGTGGAGCCGGCGACCCGCGCCGCCAGCCCGCCGACAAACAGGATGCCGGGCACCGCCACCAGCGCGGCGCGCGCAAAGCTGCCGGTGGCAAACCAGGGCTCCGGCGCAGGCAAGGCAGAATCATTGGCAGTCATTGGTTCCTGCTGTAGCGGCTTTGCCGGCAATCGCCTATCCCGGCGCCATGGATGGTGATGCCGCACATGATGGCTGCTGGCTGTGCCGGCGCCCGCTGGGCACACGGGTGGAACAGCATCACCCGGTGCCGCGCGCCAAGGGCGGCCGCACCGTGGTGGTGCTGCACCCGATTTGCCACCGTGCCATCCATGCCAATTTCACCAACGCCCAATTGGCCCGCATCGGCGCCAACCGGGAGGCCATGCTGGCCAACGGCGATCTGGCGGCATTCCTGGCCTGGGTGGCGGGAAAGCCGCCCGATTTTCATGCCCCCACCCGAGCCAAGCGGCGTTAGGGGCGAAGCGTCAGGGCAGGCTGGCGGCAATCAGAAACTCCACATTGCCTTCAGGGCCGGTGATCGGGCTGGGCGTGATGCCGGCCACCTGCCAGCCTTCACCCGTCAGCCAGGCCGCCACCGCATCACACACGCGCGCATGCACGCCCGGATCGCGCACCACGCCGCCCTTGCCCACTTCGGCCCGCCCGGCTTCGAACTGCGGCTTGATCAGGGCCAGCAGCCGCGCGCCAGCCCGCGCAAAGCCCAGCGGCACTGCCAGCACCTTGGCCAGGCTGATGAAGCTGGCATCGCACACGATCAGGTCCACCGGTTCCGGAACATGGTCAGCGGTCAATAGCCGGGCCGACAATTGTTCCAGCACCACCACCCGGGCATCCTGGCGCAGCTTCCACGCCAGCTGGTTGGTGCCTGAATCCACCGCATACACCCGCTGTGCGCCGCGGCTGAGCAGCACATCGGTAAAGCCGCCGGTTGAACTGCCGACATCGATGGCGACCGCGCCCGCCACATTCCAGCCAAAATGCGTCAGGCCATGATCCAGCTTGATGCCGCCGCGCGACACCCAGGGATGGTCCCGCCCCTTCAGGTCCAGCGGCGCATCGTCAGCCAGCAGATCTCCAGCCTTGGCGATCTTGCGTTCTCCCGAAAACACCAGCCCGGCCATGATCAGCGCCTGCGCGCGCGCCCGGCTTTCCACCAGGCCACGCGCCACCAGCAGCTGGTCAACCCGCGTCTTCGCGGCTGCGGCCTTCACCACGCCTTCTGCAGCTCCACCACCATGACCTCGATCGGCTCCTTGCCGATGTTGATATCCTGGTGCGGCGTCTTGGGGTTGGCGGGCAGCCAATAGGCCTTGCCGGCTTCCCACACGGCGATGTCGCTCTTGTCGGCGGCCGGGCCGGTTTCTTCCAATATGTGCATGGTGCCACCCTTCAGCGCCACGATCACCCGCGGATGATCATGCCGGTGCAGCGGCAAGGGATTGCCCGGCATGATCAGGCTTTTCCACACCTTCACCTCATCATTGGCAAATTGCGGCGTGCGCATGGTGGTGGGCGCCGGGGCCTGTGCCACCGCCAGCCCAGCCCCAAAGCCCACGGCCGCCATCGCCGCCCCCATGGCCCAGATCTTCATTGTCGCTGCCCCCTTGCGCTGTCTTGATTGCCATCCAGCCTATCGCAGCGCCGGGCGCGCCGCCAGCGGCAGCACCGTCAAAAGCGCGCGCGCCTGGGCACCGTCACCGGCTCGATCCGGCCGATGCGGCATTGGCCGAAATTCATGCCGCCAACCGGATCGACCACGTTGATCAGATCATTGCGGCACAGGCGCCCCTGCGTGTTGGCCCGCACGATGATGCGAAACCGCCCCAGGCCGGGGCAGCCATCGACCATCTCGGCCCGCCATGCCCCGCGCCCCTGACGCAGCAGCAGCCAGTCGCGGCTGTCGGTCACGACATATTGCATCCCGGTTTCATCAAGACAGGTCACGGCCGCGCCGCTGACCGGCAACGCGCCCACATCGGTGCGCGCGGCCTGCACAGGCGCGGCCAGCAAGGCAAGCACGGGCAACAGACATCGCATGAACACAGGATACGCCAATGCGGATCAGGGCACAAACACCAGCTTTGGCCCCGGATCGGCCATGGCATCGGCGGCATCGGCAAAGCCTGCCACCCGATGGGTCACATGCTCGGGGTGCAAATGCCCACACGCCAGGCAGCTGACCACGGCCGGCAGATGCGCCCGCGAATCCGCCCGCGCCGTCACCAGGGTGAGGCCGCGATAATAGGCTTCGGTCAACGGCACCGGCGTGGCGGGGGCGAGATGGATGGACACGCTGGTCAACACCGCATTGCGCGCGGCCGACCGGATGGCAAAGGCCAGCGCCTCGCTGGTGCCCGCCGCCTCGACCACGATGTCGAACAGTTCGGCCGGCCGGCCACGCTCTGCCAGCGCCAGCGGTTCGGCCTGCGCCCCCAACCGCACTGCCCGTGCCCGCCGGTCGGCATCATCGTCCAGATACAGCACACGGGCGGCGCCCGCTGCCACGGCACAGCCAGCAGCATAGAGGCCGACGCTTTGCGCCAGGCCGCCCACCACCAGCACGGTCGCACCGGGCCGATCGGCCAGCTGTGGGCCAACCGCCCGCCAGCCATCGGCAATATTGTCGGTGGCGCTGGCCACCGTCACCGGATCCAGGCCCGCGGGCAGCGGCACCAGCATATGATCCGCCAGCGGCACCCGCATCAGGCTGGCGAGCGCGCCGCCATAATCCACCCGCGGCGCGCCGGCGAGCCCGAAGGCCGCCAGCGGCGGATAGGCTTCGCAACTGCCGGTGAAGCCGCGCCGGCACGACCGGCACGCGCCGCAGCTCAGCTGGAACGGCACAATCACCCGCTGCCCCGGGTTCACCCCGGCGGCGGGGCCGGCATCCACCACCTCGGCCACGCATTCATGGCCAAAGGCAAAGGGCCCCTTCATCGGCACCACGCCAGTGGCAATGTAAAGATCCAGATCGCACCGGGCGACCGCGAGCGGCCGCACAATCGCATCGCGATCACCCATCAGGGCCAGCGGCGCCTGCTCGCGCCATTCAAAGCGGCCGGGGGCCAGAAAATGCAGCGCCTGCATCGGATTATTTCGCATTGTCGACGATGGTGGGCACATCGAAATACGACAGGCTGGCAGGCGCACCCCAGCGCTTGAGGACGCCGGCCTTCCACGCCGCATTGTACCAGGCGTCGGCGGCGGCCCGGCTTTCCCACAGATAGATGCCGCCAGCGCGGCCATCATCGCCAATGGTGTAATATTTGCGGATCAGGCCCGGCTTGCCCTGATAATCGCCCACACTGCCGGCAAAGGCCGCTTCCAGCTGGGCGCGCGGCAGACCGGGCGGCACCGGCACCGCCACCAGCACGGCCACCGGGCCAGCCGCCGCGGGTGTGGCCAACATCATGCCCAGCGGCATCAACATGCCGATTGCCAGGGCGGGAACCAGTTTTGGCAGCATCATCGCTCTCCTTCGTCTGATGCAGCCATGCTGGCTTGCGCGCGGCTGGCCCGCCATACAAGATATCGCAAACCGGCGTTGCGTTTGTGGAAGGCCTTCCCCGTGGAACTGGACGATATGGCCCTGCTGGCCAGTGTGGCGCGCCTCGGATCGATCAGCGCGGCGGCGCGCAGCCGTGGCATTGCCATTTCCACCGCCGCTCGCCGGCTGGACGGGCTGGAAGCCGCGCTCAAGCTGCGGCTGGTCGATCGCCGCGCCGATGGTGCCCGGCTGACGCCGGAAGGGCAAAAGCTGGCCACCCTGGCCGAACCGCTGGAAGCCCAGATGGCCAGCATCGAGCGAGCAGCCGCCGGCCTGCGCGCGGGCGGGCCGGCGATGGTGCGCGTCACCGCCACCGAAACCATCATCGCCGATCGTCTGGCCCCGGCCCTGCCCCTGCTCTGGGCCCAGCATCCCGGCATCGCCATCACCCTGCAAACGCAGAACGCCGTGGTCAGCCTGGCCAGCCGCGAAGCCGATGTGGCCGTGCGGATGACCCGGCCGGACGGCAATGCCCTGATCGTGCGCGCGCTGCCCGCCGAACAGGTGGCGCTGTTTGCCAGCCCGGCGTGGCTGGCCGGGCGCGATCCGGCCAGTATCGATGCCGCCGCCGGGCCGATCCTCGCCTATGATGACAGTTTTGGCCGCATTCCCGAAATGGCCTGGCTGGCCGGGCTTGGCCTGGCGGGCGCGGTGCGCATGGCCACCGGTTCCACCCGCGCGCTGCTCACCGCCACCCAGGCCGGAGCCGGCATCGGCCTGCTACCGCGCCGCATGGCGGGTCCGCTGATCGAGATCCCCACCGCGACCCCGGCCCCGCCGCGCACCCCCTGGCTTGCCGTGCACCGCGATGTGCACCGCCTGCCGGCGATCCGCGCCGTCACCCGCTGGATCGCGGCGGCCTTTGCGCTTGGGCCCCAAACCGGCTAAGCGCCGCGCCACCATGACGGCCCCGCGCTTCCAGTTCCAGATCCATGCCCGCGACGGCAAGGCCCGCGCCGGCACCATCGCCATGCGCCGTGGCGAGATCCGCACGCCGGCCTTCATGCCGGTGGGCACGGCGGCCACGGTGAAGGCGATGCGCACATCCGAAGTGCGCAGCGCCGGTGCAGACATCATCCTGGGCAACACCTATCACCTGATGCTGCGCCCCACGGCCGAACGGATCGCCCGGCTGGGCGGCCTGCACAGCTTCATGGGCTGGCACCGCCCGATCCTGACCGACAGCGGTGGCTACCAGGTGATGAGCCTCTCCTCCCTCACCAAACGGACCGAGGAAGGCGTGACCTTTGCCAGCCATCTCGATGGCAGCCGCCACTTGATGAGCCCGGAACGCTCGATGGAAATCCAGCGCCTGCTGGGCAGCGACATCGTCATGGCCTTTGACGAGCTGGTGGCCCTGCCCGCCCCGCGCGAAACCGTAGCGGCGGCGATGGAACGATCGATGCGCTGGGCGGCGCGCAGCCGCGCCGCGTTTGATGCGGGCGGTGATCATGCCGCCGGTGCCGCGCTGTTCGGCATCCAGCAGGGCGGGCTTGATGAACGGCTGCGGGCGGAATCGGCCAGCGCCCTCACCGCCATCGGCTTTGACGGCTATGCCATTGGCGGCCTGGCCGTGGGCGAAGGCCAGCCGGCGATGTTCGGCGTGCTGGATTACGCCACGGATCAATTGCCGGCAGACGCCCCACGCTATCTGATGGGCGTGGGCAAGCCGGATGATATCGTTGGCGCCGTGGTGCGCGGGGTGGACATGTTCGATTGCGTGCTGCCCACCCGATCGGGGCGCAACGGCCAGGCCTTCACCCACGATGGCCCGCTCAATCTGCGCAACGCATCCCATGCCGAGGATCTGCGCCCGCTGGATGGGACATGCCGCTGTCCGGTCTGCCACGGGCCCGATGCGGCCAGCCGCGCCTATCTCCACCATCTGATCAAGGCCGGCGAGATGCTGGGCGCCATGCTGCTCACCCAGCACAATATCGGTTTTTACCAGCAGCTCATGGCGTCCTTGCGCGCCGCCATCGCCGAACAGCGCCTGGCCGATTTCGCCGCCGGCTTCCTGCGCCGTTACAACGCCCGGGTGGCCAGATAGGGCGTCGGATCAAGCGGCGGCGTGCGCCCAAGCAACAAGGCCGCACACAAGGCCCCGGCCGCCGGGGCCGTCTGAATGCCAAACCCGCCCTGGCCGGCACACCAGAAGAAGCCATCCACCCCGCCGTCAAAACCGAACAGCGGCACCCGGTCGGGCGCAAAGCTCCTGAGGCCGGCCCAGCTCGATTCCAGCCGCACCACCTTTGCCATGGTCGCCTGTTCGAACCGGTCGATCACCATGGCCAGATCCAGTTCGTCGGGCCGCACATCATGGGCCACATCCGGCGTTTCATCGTGCGGAGACAGCCACAGCCGCCCGCCATCCGGCTTGAAGTAGAAGCGCCCCGCCGCTTCCAGCACCACCATCAGATCGGCCGGCGGCGGCGGATCCAGCCGAAGCACCGCCATGGTCCGCCGCAGCGGTTGCACGCCGCGCGGTGCCGCCCCTGCCAGCCCCGCCACTGCATCGGCCCAGGCCCCGGCGGCATTGACGACGGTGGTGGCGATGAACGCGCCCGCCCGCGTGCTGATGTGCCAGTGGCCCGCACGCCGCTCCAGCCCGGTCACCTCGGCATCGCTGATCAGCGTGGGGCGCGCGCCGTCCACCCCGCGCAGGAAGCCCTGGTGCAGGCTGGCCACATCAATGTCGTGGCAATCATCCTCCACCAGGCCGCGCCGGTTCCAGTCGGGGCGCAGCATCGGCCCCGAAGGCAGCGCCGCCATGGCCGCCGCGTCCAGCCAGCGATAGGCGACGCCACCCGCATCATATTCGGCCGCCACCCGCTCCAGACCGCCGGGATCATCCGGCGCTTCGACCGTCAGGGCCGGGCGCGGCTGCAGCAACGGGCCAAATCCGGCCGGCGGCGTGCCGAAAAAGCCGCGGCTGGCGCGCGACAGCGGCACGATGGCCGGCCCGCCATAGCTTTCCACCCAGAAGGCCGCTGAGCGGCCGGTGGTGTGGTAACCGGGGCGCGGCTCCATCTCGATCAGGGCAATGCGCAGGCCGGGGGCGGCCTGCAACAGCGACCACGCCGTGCTGGCCCCGGCAATGCCGGCGCCGATGATGGCGATATCGAACTGGCTCACCCCTGCCCCTCCGCCAGGTGGGCCAGCGCGGCGGCCAGCACCTCGCTGCGCAAGGGTTCGGCCTCCCGCAGCAGTTCATGGCCGGCGCCGGGATAATCGATGACGCGCGCGCCCGGCACCCGCCTGGCCAGGGCCCGGGCGGCCGCACTGTCCACCAGGCCGTCGCGCTGCGGCATCAGGAACAGGCATGGCACGGCAATCGCCTCGGGCACGCCGGCTGCGCGCAACTGGCCTATGCTGGCAAAGGCATCATCCAGCCAACCCCAGGTCACACTGCCCAGCGCCAGTGCCGGGAAATTGCCGATCCACCAGCTTTCATCGGCATAGCGTTCCGGATCACTGGTCAGCCACAACTGGCGCTGATCCCCGGCGCGGCCCGGCTGCCACGGCCCGCCGCCCCAGACATAATCCTCGCCCCGGCCGCGCACCACCTGCCAGCGCGCCACCAGGGCGGTGATGGCCGGGCCCAGCGGCTTGGCCGCCACCCCCACCATCGGCGCCAACAGCACGGCACGGGTGATCGGGCTGTTGCCGGCGGCCAGGTGGCGCAGCAGCAGATGCCCGCCCATCGAATGGGCCATGGCCGTGATCGGCCCATCCACCCGATCCTGCAGCCAGGCCAGCAGGGTGCGCAAATCGCCCAGCCACACGCCGAAGCCGGGCGATGCGCCGTGCTGCGGCGTCTTGCCCAACCTGCGCGACAGGCCCTGGCCGCGCCAGTCAAAGATCGTCACGCCCCAGCCGGCATCCACCAGATCGTGCAGGGTCTCGGCATATTTCTCCACGAAATCGGCCCGCCCGGTCAGCATCAGCACATGCCCGGGCCCTTCATCCCGCCGCCGCCAGTGCACACAGCGCACCGGCCAATTGTCGGCCATGGGCACAAACAGCTGCTCGCCGCCGGGCGGCAGATTGTGCCGGCGGGCCCAGACATCATCTTCGGGAACATGAACTTGGGTCATGGCACATCCGATAGCCGGGCGCAGGCCGGCTTGCCAGCCCATTGGCAGGGGCATATCAGGCCGCATGCACAATGGCCTGAAACTGTTGACCGGGCTCGCCGCCACCGTCGTGCTGGCGCGCGGCGCGGTGTTGCACCAGGGCCAGGCGCTGATCAGCCAGCTCGGCCGGGCCGCTGGCGACGCCATGGCCGCCCATGGCGTCACCGATGGCAGTGTCAGCTTCCGCAGCTCAACCGGCCTCACCGGCCGCATCGCCCATCTGTCAGGCACCGCCGATGCCGCAACGCGCGCGGCGATCAGCGCCGATCTGGCCCGGCACCCCGGCATCGCCGCCGTGCGCTGGACGCCATGATGAGCTGGCTGTTCGGCGAAATCTGGGCCTGGGTGCTGGCCGGCTTTGCCACCGGCCTCGCCACCGGCTGGTGGATCTGGCGCCGTTAGGCCCGCTTCAGCGCCGCCTGCGCCGCCGCCAGCCGCGCAATCGGCACGCGATAGGGGGAGCAGGAGACATAATCCAGGCCAAGCGTCTCGCAGAAGGCGATGCTGGCCGGATCACCGCCATGCTCGCCGCAAATGCCCAGCTTCAGGTCGGGCTTCACGGCGCGGCCGCGCGATGCCGCCAGGCTCACCAATTCGCCCACGCCGTCCTCGTCGATGGAGACAAACGGGTCCTTCGGGTAAATGCCCTGCTCGACATACGGCCCCAGGAAGCGCGCGGCGTCGTCGCGGCTGATACCCAGCGTGGTCTGGGTCAAGTCGTTGGTGCCAAAGCTGAAGAACTGGGCGTGGCCAGCGATCTCGCCGGCGCGCAGGGCCGCGCGCGGCAACTCGATCATGGTGCCCACCAGATATTCCAACGTGGTGCCGGTTTCGGCAAACACGGTGGCGGCTTGCGTCTCGATCACCGCCTTGGTGATCTCCAGCTCGCGCGGGGTGGCAACCAGCGGCACCATCACCTCCGGCACCACCGCTTCGCCGGTTTCGCGGCCCACCATCACGGCGGCTTCGAAAATGGCCCGGGCCTGCATGGCATAGATTTCCGGATAGGTGATGCCGAGCCGGCAACCACGATGGCCCAGCATCGGGTTGAATTCGTGCAGTTCGCCGATGCGGCGACGCACCAGCGATTCGGCCAGGCCGGTGGCAGCCGCCACTTCGGCAAAGCCGGCATCATCGTGCGGCAGGAATTCGTGCAGCGGCGGGTCGAGCAGACGGATCGTCACCGGCAGGCCGGCCATGACGCGGAAAATCTCGGCGAAATCGGCCCGCTGCTCGGGCAACAGCTCGGCCAGCGCCGCAGCGCGCCCCGCGGTGTCCTCGGCCAGGATCATGCGGCGCACCGCGGTGATGCGGCTGGGTTCGAAGAACATATGCTCGGTGCGGCACAGGCCGATCCCCTCGGCCCCGAACTGCCGCGCCACGCGGCAATCGGCCGGGGTTTCGGCGTTGGTGCGCACCTTGAGGCGGCGATGCTTGTCGGCCCACACCATCAATGCGCCGAAATCGCCCGACAGATCCGGCTCCATTGTCGCCACTTCGCCCAGCATGACATCGCCGGTGGCGCCATCCAGGGTGATGCGCTCCCCCTCCACGATGCGGCGGCCGCCGCAGCTCATGGTGCGGGTGGTCATGTCGATGCTGATGCTGCCGGCGCCCGACACGCAGGGCCGGCCCATGCCGCGCGCCACCACGGCGGCGTGGCTGGTCATGCCGCCGCGCGCCGTCAGGATGCCGCGCGCCGCGTGCATGCCGTGAATATCCTCAGGGCTGGTTTCGGTGCGCACCAGGATCACCGCTTCACCGGCGCGGGCCTTCTGCTCGGCCGTATCACTGTCAAACACCACGGCGCCGCTGGCCGCGCCGGGGCTGGCCGGCAGGCCGCGGGCGATCACGTCGCGCGGCGCCTTGGGGTCGAGCGTCGGGTGCAGCAACTGGTCCAGCGCGGCGGCTTCCACGCGCAGCACGGCCTCGGCCTCGCTGATCAGCCCTTCGGCCACCATGTCCACCGCAATCTTCAGCGCGGCCTTGGCAGTGCGTTTGCCGCTGCGCGTCTGCAGCATCCACAGGCGGCCATCCTCCACCGTGAATTCGATATCCTGCATGTCGCGATAATGGCCCTCGAGCAGGTCGAACACCCGGCCCAGCTCGGTGAACACCACAGGCATCGCCTCTTCCATCGACGCCGCCTTGGCGCCGGCCTTTTCGCGGGCCGCCTTCGTCAGATATTGCGGGGTGCGGATGCCGGCCACCACATCCTCGCCCTGGGCATTGATGAGATATTCGCCATACCAGGCCTTCTCGCCAGTGCTGGGATCGCGGGTGAAGGCCACGCCGGTGGCCGACGTGTCGCCCAGGTTGCCGAACACCATGGCCTGCACGTTGACGGCCGTGCCCCAGCTTTCGGGAATATCGTTCAGCCGGCGATAGGTGCGCGCACGGTCAGAGCGCCACGAACCGAACACAGCGCCGATCGCGCCCCACAATTGCTCATGCGGGTCCTGCGGGAATGGCCGGCCCAGGGCCTGCTCGACAATCGCCTTGTACCGGCCAACCAGCGCCTTCAGGTCGCCGGCGTCGAGCCCGGTGTCCTGCGTCACGCCCTTGTCTTCCTTGGCGATTTCCAGGGCATCTTCAAACAGATAATGGTCAAGGCCCAGCACGACATCGCCATACATCTGGATGAACCGGCGATAGCTGTCCCACGCGAAGCGCTCATTGCCCGAGGCGGTGGCGAGGCCTTCCACCGTCACATCGTTCAGGCCCAGGTTCAGCACCGTGTCCATCATGCCCGGCATCGACACGCGCGCGCCGGAGCGGACGGAGACCAGCAGCGGGTTGCTGGCATCGCCAAAACGCTTGCCCGTCACGCCTTCCACAAAGGCCAGCGCCTCCAGCACGCCCTGCGCCACATCATCGGGCAGCTTGCCGCCGGCATCATAATAGGCGGCGCAGACATGGGTGGCGATGGTCAGGCCCGGCGGCACCGGCAGGCCGATGCCGGCCATTTCGGCCAGGTTGGCGCCCTTGCCGCCCAGCAGTTCCTTCTGTTTGGCGTCACCCTCGGCCGTGCCGCCGCCGAACTTGAAGACTGACTTGGTCATTGCCCCGTTCACCCTTTGAAACTTCGCGTTGCCAGCCACGGCCGCCATACCCCCTATGACGGCTGCCGATCAGCCTTCGATACGTGAAAAGTCCGCCACGCCATGCACCGCATCGCGGAACCGCGCCAGCAGGGCCAAACGCCGCGCCCGCACTGCCGGGTCGGGATCGTTGACCATCACGGCGTCGAAAAATCCATCCACCGGCCCGCGCAGTGCGGCCAGTGCCGCCATGGCATCGGTGAAGCGTTCATCGGCCACCGCCGCCTGCGCCTGCGGCAGCGCCGCATCCAGCGCATCGGCCAGAGCGGCCTCGGCATCTTCTCCCCTCCCGCTCGCGGGAGGGGTCGGGGGTGGGTCCTTCTCCGCCGCCTTCAGGATATTCGCCGCCCGCTTGTAGCCGGCGAGCAGGTTGGTGCCGTCCTCAGTTTCCACAAACGCCTGCAACGCCTTCACGCGGGCAAGCAGTCGGACGAGGTCATCCTCCCCGCCCAGCGCGAATACGGCGTCGATGAGGTCGTGACGGACGCCGGCTTCGCGCTGCTGCACCTTGAGGCGATCGGCGAAGAAGTCCATCAACTGGTCAGCCACCGCGCCGTCACCAAATACGGTGTGCAGCGGCAAACGAATGCCGGCAGCCTGCAGGATCGACAACACGCCAAGTGCTTGGCGACGCAGCGCAAACGGATCCTTGGAGCCCGTCGGCGGCATATTCCCGCGGAAGAATCCAACCAGCGTATCCAGCTTGTCCGCCAGCGCCACCGCCACACTCACCGGTTGGGTCGGCACATCGTCGCCCTGGCCGGCCGGCTTGTAATGATCGCGGATCGCATCGGCCACGGCGGCATCCTCGCGAACCGCCAGCGCCAGATAACGCCCGATCTGGCCCTGCACTTCCGGGAATTCGCCCACGGTGGCCGACACAAGATCGGCCTTGGCCAGCCGCGCGGCGCGTTCCGCCAGCGCCGGATCGGCCGGTACAGCGCCGCTCTCGCACAGCCACTTGGCCAGCGCCGCCACCCGCTCCACCTTGTCGGCCAGCGTGCCCAGCTTCTCGTGGAACACGATGTCGGACAATTTGGGCAGGAAACCCTCCAGCCCGTTCGCCTTCACGAAGGCCAGATCCTGTTCCCAGAAGAAGCGCGCATCGGACAGGCGGGCGGAAAGCACGCGTTGGTTGCCATTGATGATGGCGGCGCCGCCGTCGCTCGCCTCCAGATTGGCGACGCAGATGAAGGCCGGGGCGAGTTGAGGCTCAGCCTTCCCCACCCCCGACCCCTCCCCTGAAGGGGAGGGGAGTTGCAGCGCGAAATATTTCTGGTTGGTGCGCATGGTCAGCACGATCACCTCGCGCGGCACACTCAGGAAATCGGAATCAAAGCGGCCCAGCAGCGGCACCGGCCATTCGGTCAGCCCGGCATTTTCCGCCACCAGCCCGGCATCGGGGATCAGCATCAGGCCGGCCTCTGCCGCCAAGGCCTCGGCGCGGGTGGCGATGATCTGCTGGCGCTCGGCGCTCGCCACCAGCACATGGGCGGCGCGCAGTTGGTCGGCCCAGGTCTCGGCGCTGGTGATGCTGATCGGCTGCGGCGCATGGATGCGATGGCCGCGCGTTTCCCGGCCAGAGGTGAGGCCGAACACGCTGCACGGCACCACATCATGATCCAGCAGCGCCAAAATGCCGGTCAATGGCCGCACCCAACGTGGGCTTGCCGTGGAGGCACTGGCGGCGCCCCAGCGCATCGACTTGGGCCAGGCAAAGCCGGTGACGATCTGCGGGATGGCTTCGGCCAGAATCTCGGCCGCCGTCCGGCCTTCGCGGCGGATCACGGCAAACAACACGACGCCCTTGGGCGTCTCACGCTCTTCCAGCTGCTCGCGTGTCAGGCCGGTCTTCTTCAGGAAGCCTTCGATGGCCTGCGCCGGGGCGGTCGCCGCCGGTCCCTTCACCTCTTCGGCACTGCCCGCCGATGCCGCCGCCACCGCGTCGGCCAGCAACCACAGCCGGCGCGGCGTGGCATCGGCCGTCACCGTGCCATGGGCGAGACCAGCGGCCTTCATCGCCTCGACAAAGCGGGTCTTCAGCTGCTCGGCCGCCGCCGCCTGCATGCGGGCCGGAATCTCTTCCGACTGGAGCTCGAGGAGGAACTTCACTTCACCTGCTCCACCCACACATCGGCCACCGCCTTCACCAGATCGCGCACCCGGCCGATATAGGCCTGGCGTTCGGCCACGCTGATCACGCCGCGGGCGTTCAACAGGTTGAAGATATGGCTGGCCTTGATCGCCTGGTCATAGGCCGGCAGCGGCAGGCCCCGGCTGGCAAGCGCCCGGCACTCCTCGCTGACATCCTTGAAATGCTGGAACAGCCGTTCGGTGTTGGCCGCCTCGAAATTATAGGCGCTGAACTGCTGCTCTTGTCTAAGGAACACGTCGCCATAGGTCACGCCGGCATCGTTGTAGGCCAGATCATAAATGCTCTCGACGCCCTGGATATACATGGCGAGGCGCTCCAGCCCATAAGTGAGCTCACCCGCCACCGGCGCGCAATCATGGCCGGCCACCTGCTGGAAATAGGTGAACTGCGAGACTTCCATGCCGTCGCACCACACTTCCCAGCCCAGGCCCCAGGCGCCCAGCGTCGGGCTTTCCCAGTCATCCTCGACAAAGCGGATATCGTGCCGGGCCCGGTCGATGCCGATGGCATCCAGGCTGCCCAGATACAGGCCAATGAGATCGGGCGGGCTGGGCTTCAGGATCACCTGGAACTGGTAATAATGCTGCAGCCGGTTGGGGTTCTCGCCATAACGGCCATCCGAGGGCCGGCGGCTGGGCTGCACATAACAGGCGTTCCAGTGTTGCGGGCCCAGGCTGCGCAAGGTGGTGGCCGGGTGGAACGTGCCGGCACCGACCTCAAGGTCATACGGCTGCAGGATGACACAGCCTTGCGCGCCCCAATATTGCTGGAGCGCAAGGATCATCGACTGGAAGGAAAGTGGCTTGCTCACGCGACGCGCCTTAGCGGCCGCAGCATGGCAAGGTCAATCAGCGACAAGCCAATCGAGGATCGCCTTCTCGTCGGCCGGATCGATCGGCGCGCCATAGACATTGCGCATCTTGGCAATGGTTTCGCCCCACTGCACCCGGGTCAGCCGCGGCTGGGCGGTGATCATCGCGGCCGAATGGCAGGCCAGGCAATTGTTGTTGGCCGCTTCGGACGACACGCCGTAGCGTTCGGGCAACAGGCCCTCGGCATCGGGCAGATCCACCGCCACCCGGCGGCTGGGCGGCGCGGCGGCGATCAGGGCGATGGCGGCAAACGCAAGACCCAAGCGCATCAGACGATCTCCACAGCCACCGGCTCGATGCCGGCGCGGTTGTAACCGCTGTGATTCCAGTTCTGGCCCAGCGGCTGCTCCACCCCGGCGGCGTTCTTCGCCCGGGCGAGGATGAGGTGGCGGCCTGGGCCAAGCGCCAGCGCGCCCCGGAACCGGCGGAAGCTGTAGCGGCCATGATCCGGGCCCAATTGCGCCGGCACCCAGCTGCGCCCGGCATCGGCCGACAGCTCCACGCTGGTCACGCCATGATCCCCGCCCAGCGCCACGCCCTGCACCGGCGTGAAGGCACGGGCGGGCAGCTTCGCGCCGCTGGTGAGGTTGGTGACGATCGCGCGCGGCCGCATCACGGTCACCGGCACGCGCGGGCCAGCCGGCGCCCCCGGCGCCACATCGGCCAGCGCATTGGCCGGCTGCAGATAGGCCTTGGCCATCCAATAGCCGTCATCGGGCTTGGCCAGCACCTCGATGGCGTCCAGCATCTTCACCCAATAAGTCGAATACCAGCCGGGCACGACCAGCCGCAGCGGAAAACCGTTCAACAGCGGCAACGGCGCGCCGTTCATGCCCCAGGCAATCATCACATCGTCAGACAGCGCATGATCGATGGGCAGCGACTTTTCAAAATCAGGCGCAGTTTCGACCAGCGGCGTGTCCAGCCCGCCGCAACGCACCGCCACGGCGCCGGCCTTCACCCCGGCCAGGGCCAACACATCCTTCAAGCGCACGCCTTCCCACAGGGCGTTGCCCATGGCGCCATTGGCCCATTGCGCGCCGGCGACACGCGGGCTGAACAGGCCGCGGCCATTGCCGGCGCACTGGTTCACCGCCGCGATGGCAACGCGCGGCAGCCGGGCGAGATCGGCGAGGGACAGCGACAGCGGCTTGGCGACATGGCCGCCGATGCGCAGGCGATGCTTCGCTGGGTCGATGCTGGTCGGGAACGGATAATGCCAGCGCACGAAAAAGCGATCGTTCGGGGTGAAATCACTGGCATCGAACACGCTGATCGGGGTTTCCAGCAGCGGCGGGGTGGACCGTTGCAGGATCATCTCGCCCTTTTGCGGAAACGCCCGCGTGGTCGGCCGCATGCCGTTGTCGGCAAAGCCCAGATCGACCTGAGCGGCGGCCGGGGCGGCCAGGGCAGAGGCGATCAGGGCGCGGCGCGTGAGCATGGGGATGGTGTAGCGCCTTGATGGCACCAGCGCCACCAATTCCATTTTGGTCCCTTGGACTCTGCGTCCAATCCCACCCCCAAATCCTCCCCCTCTGGGGGAGGTGCCCGCAGGGCGGAGGTGGCCTGCAGGAACCCCATTGACGATGGGATTGGCGCACGCCTGCCCCCTCCGCCTCCCTAAGGTCGGCACCTCCCCCAGAGGGGGAGGATTTCGAGATCAAGCACCGTGCAGGATATGCATCACATCGCCGTCAGCCACGACATAGTCCTTGCCTTCGGCGCGCAGCTTGCCGGCTTCCTTGGCTGCCGTTTCGCCGCCCAGCGTGACATAATCATCATAGGCGATGGTTTCGGCGCGGATGAACTTCTTCTCGAAATCGCCATGGATTTCGCCGGCGGCCTGCGGCGCGCGGGCGCCCTTCTTCACCGTCCAGGCCCGCGCTTCCTTGGGGCCAACCGTGAAGAAGGTGATCAGGCCCAGCAGTTCATAGGCAGCCCGCACCACGCGGGCGAGGCCGGTTTCGGCGAGGCCCAGGCTTTCCAGATATTCCTGCCGGTCGGCCGGCTCCATCGTGGCAATCTCCGCCTCGATCGCAGCGGAAACCACCACCGCCTTGGCACCGATGCCGGCCGCCATCCTGGCCACGGCCTCGCTGTGGGCATTGCCGGTGGCGGCGCTGGCCTCTTCCACATTGCAGACATAGAG
>CAZAWH010000002.1:0-52664 GCA_964488775.1 uncultured Sandarakinorhabdus sp.
GGCGGCTATGCCAGCGGCATCATGGAGACGATGAAGGTCGCCTTTGATGCGCGCCCTGGCGACACCATCTTCGTGGTGGCCGATCCGGGCTGGATCACCGGGCAGAGCTACATGATCGCCGCTGCGCTGCTGTCGCGCGTGACCACCGTGCTGGCCGAAGGCTCGCCGGTGTTCCCGCACGCCGGGCGCTTTGCCGCGATGATCGAAAATCACAGCGTCACCATTTTCAAGGCTGGTGTGACCTTCCTGAAGGCGGTGATGACCGATCCGCAGAATCTGAAGGACATCCAGGCCTACGACCTGTCGAAGCTGCGCGTTGCCACCTTCTGCGCCGAGCCCTGCTCGCCGCCGGTGCAGGCCTTCGGCATGGACCATATCACGCCGCAATATATCAACAGCTATTGGGCGACCGAGCATGGCGGCATCGCCTGGACGCATTTTTATGGCAACGGCGATTTCCCGCTGGCGGCCGATGCCCGCACCTTCCCGCTGCCGTGGATTGTCGGCGATGTGTGGGTGGAAGATGAGGCCGGCGACAAGGCCGCCCGCGTGCTGCTGACCCGCGAGGGCAGCGATGGCGTGACCTGGCGCAAGGCAGGGCATGGCGAGAAAGGCGAGATCATCATCGCTGCGCCCTATCCCTATCTGGCGCGCACCGTGTGGGGTGACAGCGACAATTTCCGCGTGGAGGATGGCCGCGTGGTCGGCGGTTGGGCTGGCGATGCGGGCCGTTGGCGCGATGGTTACTGGGGCCGCTGGCAGGGCGTGTGGGCCTATACCCAGGGCGATTTTGCCGTCCAGGGTGATGACGATGGCTTCTCGCTGCATGGCCGGTCGGACGATGTGATCAACGTCTCCGGCCACCGCATGGGCACCGAGGAGATCGAGGGCGCCATCCTGCGCGACAAGGCGCTGAACCCGGAAAGCCCGGTGGGCAATGTGCTGGTGGTTGGCGCGCCGCACCGCGAGAAGGGCCTGACCCCGCTGGCGTTCATCACGCCGGCGCCGGGGCAGATCATCACCCGCGACGACGAACGCCGGCTGGCCGATCTGGTGCGCAGCGAGAAGGGCGCCGTGGCGGTGCCGGGCGATTTCATCACGGTGAGCCAGTTCCCGGAAACCCGCAGCGGCAAATATATGCGCCGCATGGTGCGCGCGCTGGTGGAGGGCACGCCGCTGGGCGATGTCACCACGCTGAAGAATCCGGAGAGTCTGGACGAGCTGAAGCGCGCCATCACCGCCTGGGAGCGCAAGCAGCGCCTGTCGGAGGATCAGGACATCTTTGACCGCTACCGCTATTTCCGCATTCAATACAACACGGTGGCGCCGGGCAAGAAGGTGGCGACGGTGTTCATCACCAACCCGCCGGTCAACGCGCTGAACGAGCGCGCCATCGACGAATTGGTGATCGTGGTGGAGCATCTGTCGCGCCGCGATGATGTGGCCGCCGTGGTGTTCACCGGTGACGGCACCGCCAGCTTCGTCGCCGGCGCCGACATTCGCCAGTTCCTGGAGGAAATCCACACGCTGGAGGAAGCCCGCGTGCTGCCGGCCAACGCGCAGCTGGCGTTTGGCAAGATCGAGCAGATGGGCAAGCCCTGTGTGGCGGCGATCCAGGGCGTGGCGCTGGGCGGCGGCATGGAATTCGCGCTGGCCTGCCATTATCGCGTGGCCGAATCCCACGCCCGCTTCGGCCAGCCGGAGATCCGCCTGCGCCTGTTGCCGGGCTATGGCGGCACCCAGCGGCTGCCGCGCCTGCTGACCGACCGGCGCGGGCCGGACGGCATGCTGGACGCGCTGGACCTGATCCTGGGCGGCCGCAGCGTGGAAGCCGCCGATGCGCTGGAAATGGGCGCGATCGATGCCATTGCCGATGGTTCGACCGATGCCCTGAGCCTTGCGCATGCAGCGGTGCGCGAGTTCGTCCGCCTTGGGGACACCAGCCACCTGGGCCGCGCCTGGGCGGAGCGGCGCAAGGCCGCCAAGAGCGCCTGGCAGCATGAGGGCCATGTTGATCTGGATGCCGCGCTGGCTGATGACTTCGTGCAGCGCATTCTGAAGCAATTGGAGTGGGCCGGCCGCGGCAAGGCTGGGGAGCGGGCGATCGATGCGATCCGCACCGGCTGGACGCAGGGCATGGCCGCCGGCCTGGCCCGTGAGGCCGAGCTGTTTGCGCAGGCCGTGGTCGATCCCGAAGGCGGCAAGACCGGCATCCGCCTGTTCATGGACAAGAAGGCACCGCCGCTGCCCGTGCGCCGCAATGGCGTGCATGTCGAGGCCGAGTTCGAGGCCAAGGCCAAGCGGCTGGAAGCGGCCGGCGACCTGTTGCCGGTGGGCGCGCCCTTCTTCCCCGGCGTGACGCCGATCCCGGGCCATCAATATGGTTTCGGCATCGCGCGCCATCCGGACACCGGCGCCCCGCAGTTCGGCCCGCCGGCCACCCACGAGAAGCAGCTGATCGTGCCGACGCCGCAGCCGGAGCCGAACGAGGCGCTGGTCTATCTGCTCAGCTCGGAAGTGAACTTCAACGATATCTGGGCCTTGACCGGCATCCCCGTCTCTCCGTTCGACAATCACGAGGAGGATGTGCAGCTGACCGGCTCGGGCGGGCTGGCGCTGGTCGCGGCGCTGGGCAGCGAGGTGCGGTCGCAAGGGCGGTTGAAGGTCGGCGACATGGTGGCGGTCTATTCCGGCACCTCCGATCTGCTCAGCCCCCAGGCCGGGCGTGACCCGATGTATGCCGATTTCGCCATCCAGGGTTACGAGACCAAGTCGGGCAGCCATGCCCAGTTCCTCACCGTGCAGGCGCCGCAGCTGCATCCTGTGCCCGGCGATCTGACGCTGGAACAGGCCGGCAGCTACATCCTCAACCTCGGCACCATCTGGCGCTGCCTCTACACCACGCTGGAAATCGTTGGCGGCAAGACCATCTTCATCGAGGGCTCCGCCACCGGCACCGGCCTTGATGCGCTGAAATCGGCCAAGGCGAGTGGTTTGGCCGTCACCGGCCTCGTTTCCAGCCCGGCCCGCGCCGAATTCGTGAAGTCCAAGGGCGCGGTCGGTGCGCTCGATCGCACCGATCCGCGCTTCAAGGCGCTGTTCACGCCCGTCCCCGATGGCTCCAAGGCCGATTGGGCCGCGTGGGAAGCCGCGGGCGAGGCGCTGGTGGCGGAATACAAGGCGCTGAATGGCGGCAAGCTGGCGGATTATGCCGTCAGCCATGCCGGTGAGACCGCCTTCCCGCGCAGCTTCCAGTTGCTGGGGCCGGGCGGCGTGCTGGCCTTTTATGGCGCCTCGTCGGGCTATCACCTCAGCTTCATGGGCAAGCAGGGCGGTTCCGACCCGGTGTCGATGCTGGCCAAGGCGGGTGCGCGCGGCGGTGAGGCCGTTCTGATCTTCTATGGCCCCGGCAGCAAGGCACTGGCCGATGAGACCGGGCTGGAGATGATCGAGGCGGCGCGCGGGCTGGGCTGCCGCATCGTCGTCGTCACCAACACCGATGGCCAGCGCGAGTTCATCCTGAGCCTGGGCTTTGAGGATGCGGTGGCCGGCGTCGTCAGCCTGGAAGGCATCAAGCGGCGGGAAGGGGCCAATTTCGAATGGCCGGACACCATGCCGCGCCTGCCGGTGGCGCGTGAGGATATCGAAACCTTCCGTGAGGCGGTGCGCCAGTTCCAGGACAAGACGCTGAAGCCCTTTGGCAACGCCGTCGGCAAGCTGCTGCGCAGCCCCGACAATCCGCGCGGCAATCCGGACATCGTGCTGGAACGCGCCGGGCAGGACACGCTGGGCGTCACCACGGCGCTGGTGAAGCCGTTCACCGGCCGGGTCGTCTATTGCGAGGACATGGCGGGGCAGCGGTACAACTTCTATGCCCCGCAGGTGTGGACGCGCCAGCGCCGCATCATCATGCCGATGGCAGAGATCCGCGGCACGCACCTGTGCAACGCCTATGAAGTCACCCGCATGAACGACATGATCGCGGCCGGCATCCTGGATGTGACCGAGCCGACGGTGGTGCCGTGGGAAGGCCTGCCGGAAGCCCACCAGAGCATGTGGGACAACCGCCACACCGGCGCGACCTATATCGTCAACCACGCGCTGCCGGCCATGGGGCTGCGCGGCAAGGATGAACTGTACGAGGCCTGGGCCTCACTTAAGGGGCAGGGGGAATGAACGCGATGTCGAAGACCAAGGGCGGTGCGCCCGTGCCTGCTCCGCAGGGAGATCGCCCCGGCCGGCTGGCCGGCAAGGTGGCGCTGATCACCGGGGCGGCCGGCAATCTGGGCGGCAGCATCGTGCGCCGTTACCTGGCCGAAGGCGCCACCGTGGTGATGAGCGGCCGTAATGCCGCCCGCACCACAGCCGCCATGGAAGCCGCCGTGGCCGATGCCGGCGGCAGCGCCAGCATCGTCACCATGGACGGCGCCAACATCGAATCGGTGCGCGCCGGCATTGCCGAGGTCGTGGCCCGCCACGGCCGCATTGACATATTGGTCAACAATGCCGGTTCGGCGGGGCCCAAGCAGGTGCTGGGCGCGCTGCCGCTGTCGGCCGATGAGCTGGAAGGCACGCCCGACAATGAGACGGTGGGCGATGCCGCCCGAAACATCATGGTGGTGGCGTGGAATCTGGTGCGCGCCGCGGCCCCGGCCATGGGGGAGGGCGGCAGCATCATCAATGTTTCCACCATCTTCAGCCGCACCGATTATTTCGGCCGCGCCGCCTACACGGTGCCCAAGGCGGCGTTGAACATCTTGTCGAAGCGGCTGGCGCGCGAACTGGGTGGGCGCGGCATCAGGGTGAACACGCTTTATCCCGGCCCGATTGCATCCGAACGCATCCGCACCGTGTTTGCCGCCATGGATGGCCTGAAGGGCGATGCGCCGGGCAGCACGGCCAATCATTTCTTTGATCTGATGGCACTGGAACGCAGTGTCGAGGGCGAGGCGCGGGCCAAAACCTTCCCGACCCCGGCGGATATCGCCAATGCCTGCGTGTTCATGGGCAGTGACGAAAGCGCCGCCTTTGCCGCACATGATTTCGAAGTGACGCACGGCATGGCGGTGCCGCAGGAGTCGCGCAGCGAATTCCTGCACCGACCCGACATGCGCGCCATCGATGGCGACGGCCGTTCCATCCTGATCGCCGCCGGCAACCAGCTGGACGATGGCCTGGCCATTGCCGGCCTGTTCGCAGCCCAGGGCGCGCGCGTGCTGCTGGGCTATCACGCCCAATCGGCGCTGGACGACGCGCAGGACCGGCTGCCGGCTGGCGTGACGGCGGTGCGCTTCCCGCGCCATGACCATGTTGCCATGGATGCAGCGCTGGCGGAGTTTTCGGCGGGCGGCGCCATCGATGGCGCGGTGATCCTGCCCACCCGCGGCCCCGGTTATTTCACCGGTGCGCTGGGCGAGGCGACGGATGCCGATGTCGAACGCTTTGTGGATGACGAGCTGGAAGGCGCGATCGCGCTGGCCCGCACGCTCGACCGTTACTGGCAGCGCAGCACCGATCTGGCCGCCGATCCGCGCGTGGTGTTCATCACCAATGGCGATGATGGCGCCGGCAATCTGTGGGCCGATGTGGAGCGGGCCGCCATTGAGGAGCTGCTCCGCGTGTGGCGTGACGAGGCCCGGGTGGCCCACGCCCAGGGCAAGACCCCCCGGGTGATCTGGGGCAACCAGATCGTGCGTTATGGCAATGGCGAGGTGGAGAACCGCGATTTCGCCGCCGGTCAGGCGGCGCGCCTGCTGCTGACCGACCGCCAGGTGGATCCGATCAACCTCTATCTGCCCAAGAGCATCGCCAAGGCGACCGGTGCGCGGCGCGCATTGGTGGGCACGGCCGAAAACATCACCGGGCTGCATTTGGGCAAGGTGGCGCTGATCACCGGTGGTTCGGCCGGCATCGGCGGCGCGCTGGCGCGCCTGTTGGCACTGGCCGGCGCCAAGGTGATGATGGTTGCCCGCCGCGAGAGCGAGCTGGACGCCGCGCGGGAGCGCATCGTCGGCGAGCTGCAGGATATCGGCTTTGCCGGGGTGGAGCGCCGGGTGCGCACGCTGGCCGGCGTGGATGTGGCCGACATGGGCTCGCTGCGCCGCGCCGTGGACGAAACGCTGAAGGCCTTTGGCCGCATCGATTATCTGATCAACAACGCCGGTATCTCGGGTGCCGAGGAGATGGCGGTGGACATGGAGGTGGGCGCCTTCCGCCACACCCAGTTTGCCAACCTCATCTCCAACTATGCCCTGATGCAGATGGTGGTGCCGCTGATGCGCAAACAGGGCAGCGGCTATATCCTCAATGTTTCCAGTTATTTCGGTGGGGAGAAGTTCCTCGCCGTGTCGTACCCGAACCGCACTGATTATGCGGTGTCGAAATCGGGCCAGCGTGCCATGGTCGAATCCATGGCCCGGCATCTCGGCCCGCAGATCCAGATCAACGCCATCGCGCCCGGCCCGGTGGACGGCGACCGCCTGGCCGGCCTGGGCGGCAAGCCGGGCCTGTTTGATCGGCGCGGCCGCCTGATCCTGGAGAACAAGCGGCTGAACGCCGTGCACGCCGCGGTGATCAAGGCGGTGCGCGGCGGGGCACCGGTGGCGCAATTGCTGTCAAAGCTGGCGCGCAACGACAGCGTGCAGTTGAGCCACGACCGGTCCAACCCGCAGCCGCTGCGCGATCTGGCGCTGGCCTGCGCCCGCGAAGGCGATGAGCGCTGCTGCTGGGACCGGTTCATCCTGACGCCGCCGCTGGCGGCCAAGCTGTTGCGCCGGTTGCGGCTGGGCGGCTGGCTGATCGGCACCGATTGGCAGACGCGCGACGAGCATGACTGGCTGCTGCGCGTGCCGCCCGATGATGTGCCGTGGCTGCCGGTGGCGCAGATCGGGCGCGAGGCGGCCAAGGTGCGGGGTGGCGTGCTGAGCCAGCTGCACCTGGGCAAGATGCCGACCGAGACCGAAGTGGCGCAGGCAACCGTGTTCTTCCTGGCGGATCGCGCCGTGTCGGGCGAAACCTTCATGCCGTCGGGCGGCCTGAATGTGGAGCGCAGCCACACCGAACGCGAATTGTTCGGCAGCCCCAAGGCGGAGCGGCTGGCCCAGATGGGCGGCAAGACCGTGTGGCTGGTGGGTGAGCATCTCGCCGATTATCTTGGCGCGGCCGCCCAGGGCTTCCTGGACACCGATGTGGCGCGCGTGGTGTTGATCACGGCCACCGCCGCGGGTGGCGCGGCGATCCGGGGCCATGTTGGCCAGGGCGCCGACCGGCTGGAAACGCTGGTGATTGATGGCGATATCGAAACCGCCATGGACGAGGCGCTGGCCAAGTGGGGCCATCCGACCACCATCGTTTCGACCCCGCTGGCGCCGCTGCCGGACCGGCTGTTCGACGGTGACGAGCCGCTGGACGGTGCCGGCTTTGCCGAGGTGGTGGAGCACAACCTGACCCATCATTTCCGCATCGCTCGCAAGGTGTCGCTGTTTGATCATTGCCAGTTGGTGCTGGTGTCGCCGGATGTGCCGATGGGCGAAGGGGCCAAGGGCGCCTTTGCGCTGGCCAATTTCGTCAAGACGACGCTGCATGCCTTCACGGCCACCATTGCCGTGGAAAATGAGCGGCTGGTGCACGAGGTGGCGGTGAACCAGATCAACCTGACCCGCCGGGTGCGTTCGGAAGAGCCGCGCAGCGAGGCGGAGCATCTGGAAGAGGTGCGCCGCTTTGCCCGCGCCGTGCTGCTGGCTGGTGCGCCGCTGCCCGACGCCGAGGACAGCCGTTACCGCAGCCGCATCTATCGCGGCATGAGCCTGACGGTGTGACGGGCGCCGCCGTGGCGCGTCAGGCCAACTGGCGTTCCACGGCGGCCCACAGGGCGGCGATGCTGCGGCTGGCCGGGCCGGTGGCGACCGGGCGGCGGCTGGCGGCCATCGCCTCCACCGCGCTGGCATAAGGGATCACTGGCCAATCCGGATTGGCGGCCAGCGCCTGATTGTGCAGGGCCTTGCGGCGATCCACCATCGAAAACACCGGCAGCAGCGGCGGCGGCGATTTCATTTCGGCGGCCAGATGCGCCTGCAGCTGGGCCAGCGCCCGGCCCGACAAGGGGGACGGGATGGCCGGCACCACCACCAGATCGGCGGCGCGGAACATCTGATCGGCCAGTTCGGTGAGGCCGGGCGGGCAATCGAGGATCACCCGGTCATAGCGGGATTCCAGTGGTTTGAGCGCCTTTTTCAGCCGCTTTTCACTGTCTTCGCTGGCCAGATCGGCCTCCAGCCGGCGCAGCGAGCGATCGGCGGCCAGCACATCGAGATTGGGCCAGGCCGACGGCTGGATCAGATCGGCCAGTTCGGCCGCAGCCAGCCCCTTGCGCGCCTTGGCCCCGGCGCGCGGTTCCACCCCCAGCAGCCAGCCCGACGCGCCCTGTGGGTCCAGATCCCACAACAGCGTGCGCCGGCCGGATTGGGCGGCCGCGGCATGGGCCAGGCTGGCCGCCAGTGTGGATTTGCCGACCCCGCCCTTGGCGCTGAACAGGGCGACGACCTTCACCCTGCCGCCTCAGGCGCCCAGCGCGGCGGCAAGCCGGTTGCGGATGGCGCGCAGCGCCTCCCGATCGATGGCGGGTGTGGTAGGCGGCGGCGGCACGGGCCGTTCTGGCGGGGGGGCAGCAGCAGGCGCGCGCTGACCCAGGGCCAGTTGGGCGCCGCGGATGGTCATGCCCTGATCCTGGAGCAAGGCCTTGATCCGCCGCAGCAAATCCATGTCGGCCGGGCGATAGTAGCGGCGGCCGCCCGCGCGCTTCAGCGGCTGCAACTGGGCAAAGCGGGTTTCCCAGAAGCGCAGCACATGGGCCGGCACGCCGATTTCATCAGCGGCTTCGGATATGGTGCGAAACGCGCTGTCGGCCTTGCCGGTCATGCCATGGATCAGCCGCGGTTGATGGCTTCGCGCAGCAACTGGCTGGGCCGGAAGGTGAGCACGGTGCGGGGTTCGATCGGCACTTCCACCCCGGTCTTGGGGTTGCGGCCGACGCGCAGGCCCTTCTTGCGCAGCACGAAGCTGCCGAAGGAGGAGATTTTGACATTGCTGCCGGCCACGAGGGCGTCGCAGATCCGGTCGAGCACATTTTCGACCAACTGGGCCGATTCGGTGCGCGACAAGCCAATCTGCCGGTGGACGGCATCGGCCAGATCAGCCCTGGTGACGCTGCCGGCGCTTGCCTTGCTCTCCATATGCTCTCCCCCTAAAAAGTTGGTCAGGCGATAGTCCCCTGACCGGATTGCCTTGACCGGATCGCCTTGACCGGATCGCCTTGACCACGGTGGCCCGGTCCCAGCCCGCTGCCCCCATATTTGGGTGACAAGCATGACTAAGCGCTGAGTTTACGCCGCTTTTACCGATTCGCCACCGTAAAGTTCCGCGCCGGCATCACCAGCGGACAGCGGCGGCGCCCCAGGTGAAGCCGCCGCCCATCGCCTCGAGCAGCAGCAGATCGCCGGGCTGCACCCGGCCGTCGCGCACCGCGGTGTCGAGCGCCAGCGGCACCGACGCGGCTGACGTGTTGGCATGGGCATCAACCGTCACCACGACCTGGCCCGGATCAAGGCCGAGCTTGCGGGCCGTGGCCTCGAGGATGCGCAGGTTGGCCTGGTGCGGCACCACCCAGGCGACATCGCTGGCATCCAGACCCGCCGCCTCAAGAACTTCGCCCATCACGCTGGAAAGATTGACAACCGCGTGACGGAACACCTCCTTGCCCTTCATGCGCAGATGGCCGGTGGTGCTGGTGGAACCCGGCCCGCCATCGACATAGAGGAGTTCATTGTAGCGGCCGTCACTGTGCAGCCGGGTGGCGAGCACGCCGCGATCCTGGTTGGTGCCGGCCTGCATCTGCGCTTCCAGCACGATGGCGCCGGCACCATCGCCGAACAGCACGGCCGTGGTGCGATCTTCCCAATCGAGCAGGCGGGAAAAGGTTTCGGCGCCAATCACCAGCGCGCGGTTGTGCGCGCCGGTGGCGAGCAGCGCATCGGCAACAGTGAGGGCATAGAGGAAGCCTGAGCAGACGGCGGCGACATCGAAGGCAACCCCATGGGTCATCCCCAATTTGTGCTGGATGACCGTGGCCACTGCCGGAAAGGTTTGATCGGGCGTCGCGGTGGCCACGACGATCAGATCAATTTCGGCTGGTGTGATGCCGGCGGCGGCCAGCGCCCGGCGGGCGGCTTCGGTGCCGAGATCGGAGGTGAATTCGCCTTCGGCGGCAATGTGGCGGCGGCGGATGCCGGTGCGTTCGATGATCCATTCATCCGATGTGTCGAGCCGGGCGGCCAGATCATCATTGCTGAGCACGGTTTGCGGCAGATAGCTGCCGGTGCCGGTGATGACCGAACGGCGACGGGCGGCGGGGCTGGTCATGCGGCGTCGGGTTCCGGGGCGCTGGCTTGGCCCATGTTGATGCCAGACAGATCGGCGCTGATGCGGCGGCCCACATCATCACGCACCAGATCATGCGCCACGCCGATGGCATTGGCCAGCCCGCGCGCATTGGCGCCGCCATGGCTTTTCACCACGATGCCATTGAGGCCGAGGAACACGGCGCCGTTGTGGGCATTGGGATCGAGATGATTGCGCAGCGATTGCAGTGCGCCGCGCGCGATGAAATAGCCGAGCTTGCCCCAGATGGAGGAGCGGAAGGCATTGCCGAGCAGGCCAGTCACCAGGCGGCTGGTGCCTTCGGCGGTCTTGAGCGCGATGTTGCCGGAAAACCCGTCGGTCACCACCACGTCAACATCGCCGGTGCCGATCTTGTCGCCTTCCACAAAGCCCAGGAACTGCATCGGCAGCCGGGCGGTCTTGAGGATGGCGGCGGCGTTGCGGATCTCGTCGGTGCCCTTGAGCTCTTCCTCGCCGATGTTGAGCAAGCCGACCCGCGGCTGTTCCAGGCCCAGCACGGTGCGCGCAAAGGCCGCGCCCATCACCGCGAACTGCACCAGGTTGGTGGCATCGCATTCGGTGTTGGCGCCCAGATCGAGCATGACCGATTCGGATTTGAGCGTGGGCAGGATGGCGGCCAGCGCCGGCCGGTCGATGCCCTTCATGGTGCGCAGGGCAAACAGCGACATCGCCATCAGCGCGCCGGTGTTGCCGGCCGACACGGCGGCATGGGCCTCACCCTGCTTTACCGCATCGATGGCCATGCCCATCGATGTGGTGCGGGCGCGGCGCAGGGCCTGGCTGGGCTTGTCGCGCATGGACACCACATCGTCGCTGTGGACGATGCGGGCGCGGCTGGCCAGGCGTGGCCAGCGCGCCAGTTCGGGCGCGATGACCGCCTGCTGACCAAAGAGCAGGAACCCGAGACGCGGATAACGTTCGGCGGCAATGTCTGCCGCCGCAATGGCTTCAGCCGCACCGGCATCGCCGCTCATCACATCGAGCGCGATGACCGGACCCCCGTTTGGTGAGCCTGTCATGGATGGCGGGCCGAAGCGGCGTTCGCCAGGGATCAGGCGTCGACGGCGATGACTTCGCGGCCGTTGTAGAAACCGCAGGCGCCGCAGACATTGTGCGGCAGCTTGAGTTCACCGCAGTTCGGGCATTCCTGGAACTGGGTCGCGGTCAGCGCGTGGTGGCTGCGGCGCATGTTGCGGCGGGAAGGCGAGGTCTTGCGCTTGGGAACGGCCATGAGGCACCTGTATCCATGATCTGAGGCGGTCGTGATCCCGTGTCCCGGAGCGGATGGCCTGCCTTTGGATGGCGGCCATGCGAAATGGCCCGGCCCTTTCGTCCCGGAACGACGGAAGAAGGACGCGCGTATAGGCGATTTTCGGCCAAGTGCAAGCGGCAATGGCATTGGGGGGGCCGGTTGGGCCCGCATGAAATTGCCTCTCGCGCCGGCTTGGCGCAATCGGCTAACAAGGCTGGGTGCTGACCGGGCTTGCCATTCAGAATATCGTGCTGATCGAGGCGCTGGCGCTGGAATTCGCGCCGGGTCTGGCCGTGCTTACCGGCGAGACCGGCGCGGGCAAATCCATCCTGCTCGACGCGCTGGGCCTGGTGCTGGGCAATCGCGCCGATGCGGGGCTGGTGCGCGCCGGCTGTGATGCCGCGCGGGTGGTGGCCGAATTTGATGTGCCCGCCGATCACCCGGCCCGCCGCCTGTTGGCCGACAATGATCTGGATGCCGATGGCGCCATCATCCTGCGCCGCCAGTTGAAGGCCGATGGCGGCAGCCGCGCCTTTGTGAATGACCAGCCGGTTTCGGCCGGCCTGCTGCGCGAGTTGGGCGGGGCCCTGGTGGAAATCCATGGCCAGCATGATGAGCGCGGCCTGTTGAGCCCGCGCGGCCATCGCGCCCTGCTCGATCAGTTTGGCGGCCTGGCCGATCCGCTGGCAGCTTGCCGCCAGGCCTGGGCAGCGTGGCAGACGGCGCGGGCCACGGCCGATGCGGCGCGGGCGCGGCTGGCCGCCGACCAGCGGGACCGCGAGTGGCTGGATCATGCCGTGGCCGAACTGCAGGCGCTGGCCGCGCAGCCGGGGGAGGAGCAGGAGCTGGCGCTGGCCCGGGCCGCCATGCAGAAAGGCGCGCGCATTGCCGATGATCTGGCCGCCGTGGCCGGACAGTTGGCCAGCGGCAGCGCCACGCTGGCCCAGGCCGCGCGCCGGCTGGACCGGATCAGTGGTGAGCATGAGCGGCTGGCCGAGGCGCTGCTGGCGCTGGACCGCGCGTTGGTGGAGGCCGGCGAGGCCGAAACCCGGCTGGCCGAAGCCACGCAGGCATTGGAGGCTGATCCGGCCCGGCTGGAGCAGGTCGAGGCGCGGCTGTTCGAACTGCGCGCCATGGCCCGCAAGCACAAGGTGGAGGCCGATGCCCTGCCAGCGCTGGCCGAGGCGTTGCAGGCCCGTGCGGCGGCGCTGGTGGCCGGCGAAGACGGGTTGTTGGCGCTGGAGGCGGCCGTGGCACGGGCAGAGGCGGCCTATGGCGCTGCGGCGGCCGCCCTGTCGGCCGCGCGGGCGGCAGCGGCGGCGCGGCTGGATGCCGCCGTGGCGGCCGAACTGGCGCCGTTGAAGCTGGATGCCGCGCGGTTCCGCACCGCGCTGGCGCCGCTGCCGGCGGGCGAATGGGGCCCCGACGGCCAGGAACGGGTGGAGTTCGAGATTGCCACCAACCCCGGCGCCGATTTTGCGCCGCTGATCAAGATTGCATCGGGCGGGGAATTGTCGCGATTCATCCTGGCGTTGAAGGTGGCGCTGGCCAGCACGGGCAGCGCCGGCACCATGATCTTTGACGAGATTGACCGCGGGGTGGGCGGGGCAGTGGCTTCCGCCATTGGCGACCGGCTGGCGCGGCTGGCCGGGGACGCGCAGGTGCTGGTGGTGACCCACAGCCCGCAGGTGGCGGCGCGCGGCCACAGCCATTGGCGCATTGAAAAGGCCAGCGCCGGCGGCCTGGCGCGCACCAGCCTGGCCCTGCTTGACGCCGAGGCCCGCCAGGAAGAGATTGCCCGCATGCTGTCGGGCGCGGACGTGACACCGGAAGCGCGAGCCCAGGCGCTGCGCCTGATGGGAGGGAATTGAATGATCCAGGCTGTTGATCGTCGCCAGATGTTGCAGGCCATTGCCATGACGGCGGCTGGTGTGGGTGTTGCCGGGCAGGGGCGGGCGCAGATCCCGCTGCCACCGCTGGCGCCGCTGCGCCACGATGCGGTGCAGGGGCTGATCGATGCCTATGTGGCGCAGGGGCGGGTGCCGGGCGCGGTGGTGGCGCTGGTGGAGCCGGGCAAGCACAAGCCGGTGTTTGTCTCGTCCGGCGTGACCGAATTTGGTGGCAAGACCAAGGTGACGCCCGACACGCTGTGGCGGGTGTATTCGATGTCGAAGCCGATCACGGCGATGGCGATCATGCAGCGCGTGGCCACCGGCGAACTCAAGCTGGACCAGCCGATTGCCGACATCATGCCGGAATTCCGCAGCATGACGGTGCTGGTCGATCCGGCCAAGGGCCTGGAATCGCGGCCGGCGGCGCGGCCGATCACGGTGCGCCACCTGCTGACGCACACGGCGGGTTTTTCCTATGCGATCAATGGCAATGGGCCGCTGGAGCGGGAGTACAAGCGGCTGGGCATCCAGCCGGGCAGTGTGCCGGCCTTCCTGCAGCCGGGGGAAGGGCCGTTGCCGGATCTGCAGGTGATGGCAAATGCGCTGGCCGGCCTGCCGCTGGCGCTGGATCCGGGCACGGCGTGGAAATATTCGGTTGGCCTGGATGTGGCCGGCGCCCTGCTGGAACGCCTGACGGGCAAGAGCTTTGACCAGGTGCTGCAGCAGCAGATCCTGGGCCCGCTGGGCATGGCCGACACCGGCTTCTGGGCGCAGGACAAGGCGCGGCTGGCGGCCAATTATCTGTGGACGGCGCCGGGCACCACCAGACGGCTGGACAAGCCGATCCCGATTTCCCTGCTGGAAAAGGATGGGTTCACCACCCGGCCCAAGCTGCTTTCGGGCGGCGGCGGGCTGGTCAGTTCGGCGCGCGATTATGCCCGGTTCGCGCAAATGGTTCTGAATGAAGGCCAATTTGAAGGGCGCACCCTGTTGCCGCGCGGCACGGCCCGGCTGGCGACCAGCAATCTGATGCCGCCCGGCGTCTATTTCGACGGTGTTCATGGCTATGGCGCCGGTGGGCGGGTGACCTTGTTTGACACGCGCGGCACCGGCCAGGCCGCCACCTCCACCTGGGGCGGCGGCACCGCCGATGCCTATGGTTGGGGCGGCGCGGCGGGGACGTTGTTCATGGCCGACCGGGTGCGTCAGTTCGGCGTGGTGCTGATGCTGCAGACCATGGGCGATTCCACCCTGCCGCGGGACAAGGATCTGGCCGCGGCGCTGGCCCGGGATGCGGATGGGCGGTAACGCCCGCGCGATTGCACGGGCCGTGCTGGCCCTGGCCTATGCGGCCGTGGGCGTTATCCATCTGAAAAGCCCGGAGGCTTTTCTGCCGATCATGCCCGGTTGGGTGCCGTTTCCGCGTGGCGTGGTGCTGGCAACCGGGGTGGCGGAGATTGCCGGGGCGGTGGGCCTGATGGTCCCGCGCCTGCGCAGTGCGGCGGCGTGGGGGCTGGCGGCCTATGCGGTGTGCGTGTTCCCAGCCAATATCAAGCATGCCGTGGAAGGCATTGCGATCAATGGGCAAATATTGGGCTGGGGCTATCATGGCCCGCGGCTGCTGGCCCAGCCGGTGATCGTCTGGTGGGCGTTGTGGGCCGGCGGCGTCACAAACTGGCCGTTCGGGGGCAGGCGCTGATGTTCATTGGCCATTTTGCGGCATCGGTGGCGGCGAAGGCGGCGCGGCCGGCCTTGCCGTTCTGGGCCTGCGTGGGTGCGGCGCAGCTGGTGGATATTGCCTGGGCGGTGCTGGTGTGGGCTGGGGTCGAGCGGCTGCGGGTGGTGCCGGGCCTGCCCGGATCGCCGCTCGATCTTTATCACATGCCGTGGACGCACAGTCTGTTTGCGGCGATCCTGTGGTCGATTGCGGCGGCCGTGGTGGCGGCACGCTGGCACGGCGTGGCGGCATTCTGGCTTGGTGTGGTGGTTTTCTCGCACTGGGTGGCAGATTTGCTGGTGCACCGCCCTGATCTGGTATTGTGGCCGGGCAGCACGGTGAAACTGGGCCTGGGCCTGTGGAATTTTCCGGCGCTCGAGATGCTGGTGGAGGCGGGCCTGCTTGGCCTGGCCACGGCCTGGTGGGTGGCGCGGCGGCTGCGCGGCGGCATGGCGGTGCGGCCGGCCATCGGCTGGTTTGCCGGGATATTGGTGCTGGGCGCCATCAACGCGGTGCCGGGCGAACCGCCCAGCCCGGCCGGTATGGCGGCGCTGGCGCTGCTGGGCTTTGGGCTGGCGATCGGCCTCGCCTGGATGGTGGACCGGGCCGATCGGCGCCGGTGAGGGGACTGGTGCCGGCCGTCGCGGCAGGGCCGCGGACGGCGGCCCTGCCGCGACCCGGCGGCAACTGAACAGGGGGGAACGTCGCCGCCGGTGCCGGCTGCCGCCAAGATAGTTACATGTGTGTAATGTTCAAGGGCTGGATCAGCCCCGGGGCGCCAGACCGTCGCTGATCAGGGCGTGGGCGGCCGCCGCGATGTCGGCGGTGGAGCGGGTTTCATCCCACACGCCGAATTTCAGGCCGAGGAACACGTTCATGCCCATGATCGCCCAGGCCCGCACCTGCCAGTCGCCGTCTGAAACCTCACCCTTGCCGAAGGCCTGGGCCAGTGAGGTGGCATAGCCTTCGGCCACGCTGACATAATGGGCGCGATAGGCGTCCTCGGCGACGAAGGCGCTTTCATCGATGATGCGATAGAGCGCCTTGTGGGTGCGGACGAAATCGAGAAAGGCGGCCAGGCCAGCGCGTTCGCCGGCCAGGCGATCGGGTGCAGCCAGGATATGGGGCACCACATGCTCACGCACCTGGCGGCTCATGTCGGCCACCAGGGCGCGGAACACCGCCTCCTTTGAATCAAACCAGGTGTAGAAGCTGCCGATGGCCACGCCGGCGCGCTGGGCGATGCGGGCGATGCTGCCGTCGTGATAGCCGCGCTCCCCGAATTCGGCGGCGGCGGCATCCAGGATGATGCGCACGGTGCGCTGGCCCCTTGCGGTGCGCGGGGTCTTGTCGGCAGCCGGTGCGGCCTGTGTCTGTGGCGGCAATGTCACATCCTTTGCCAATTCCAGCCCCTTGTAGCGGCTTTTCGCCGGCCTGTCCGGTTCCAGAGTTGAATCCTGGTTCAGGTTTCAGTATTCCAAGCGCCAAGCAGAAACAAGCCCGGCCGCAGGCCGCCGCCGGGCGCAGGTGGGGAGAGAGACATGATCATGACCACGCGCACACGCATCGCCTTGCTGGCCGGGGTGAGCCTGATGGCCGGGCTGCCGGCCGCCGCCCAGACGGCGGCGCCCGCCGCCGATGCCGTTGCTGGCGGTGATGAGGTGGTGGAATCGGCCGAGATCGTGGTTTCGGCCCGCCGCCGCGAGGAAAAGCTGATCGATGTGCCGGTGGCGGTGACCGCGTTCAGCCAGGCCGATCTGCAGAAGTTCCAGGCGGTTGATCTGGCCGGCCTGCAGGCCGCCGCCCCCAACCTCAACTTGGTGCAGGGCCGTGGTTCGGCGGCCAGCGCCAATGTGTTCATCCGCGGCATCGGCCAGCCTGATGCGCTGCAGACGTTCGATCCGGCCGTCGGCATCTATGTGGACGGGGTGTATCTGTCCCGCATCCAGGGCGCGCTGCTCAACCTGTTCGATGTGGAGCGGATCGAGGTGCTGCGCGGGCCGCAGGGCACGCTGTATGGCAAGAACACCACCGGCGGCGCGCTGTCGATCGTCAGCCGCAAGCCCAGCTTCACCGCCACCCGCGCCGAAGCATCGGTGCAATATGGCAGCTACAACCAGTGGGTGCTGAACGGCTATGTCTCGACGCCGCTGGCCGGGGAGAAGGTGGCATTGAGCCTGGCCGGCCAGTGGGACAAGCGCGACGGCCTGGTGACCGACCCGCGCACCGGCCGCGATTACAACGACCGCAACAGCCTGACCTTCCGCGGCATCCTGCGCGCCCAGGCGACCGACACGCTCGAGATCCTGCTGTCGGGCGATTACAACCGGCAGAGGAACGCCCTGACTCTGGGCTATCCCACCGCGCCGCTGATCCAGACCAGCCTGTTCCCGGCCGGTGTGCGCACCCTGGTGCCGGCCGAGCCCTATGGCCGCTATGATTTCCGCGCCTCCACCAGTTTCCGCGGCAACGAGGGCCAGCGGCTTGACCATTGGGGCACCAACCTCACCGCCAACTGGACGTTGAGCGATGCCATCACGCTGACCAGCATCACCAGCTGGCGCAAGCTGGACCCGGACCTGTTCATCGACATCGATGCCAGCGAGGCCGAGCTGGGCGATGTGTTCGTGGGCATCGACCAGCGCCAGTTCAGCCAGGAAGTGCAGCTGAAGTGGAATACGGAAAAATTCTCCGGGGTGTTCGGCCTGTTCTACCTCAATGAGCGGGTGCGTTCGCACCAGGAGGCCTATGCCGATGATCTGTTCACCTTCGTCGGCACGCCGGTGACCTTCACCCGCTTCATCGATGATGCGCAGACCACCAAGAGCTATGCCGCCTTTGGCCAGGCCACCTACAAGTTCACCGATGCGCTGAGCTTCACCGCCGGCCTGCGCTACACCTGGGAAGAGCGGACCTACAACCGCTTCACCACCACGGCGTCGAACCAAGCCTTCCTGAACAACGTCGCCTTCCGCTTCCCGGACAATCTGCCGGCGCCGTTCAACCTCGACAACAAGGCCGAATATGGCGCGTGGACGCCCAGCTTCACCCTGTCCTACAAGCCGGGGGATGACAGTCTTCTCTATGTCTCCGCTGCCCGTGGCTTCAAGTCGGGCGGCTTCAACGGCCGCGCCAACAGCGCCAATGATCTGACCCTGGTGGTGAATGGCGCGCCGACGCTGGTGACGCGCTTCAACCCGGAAACCGTGTGGACGTATGAAGGCGGCGCCAAGGGCAGCTTTGCCGATGGCCGGCTGTTCCTGTCGGGCACGCTGTTCTACAGCGATTTCCGCGATTTCCAGGCGCGCGTGGGCGGCGGCACCGTGGGTTCGACCGGGGTGTTCCCGGTGCTGAACGCCGGCCAGCTTTCGATCTGGGGCTTTGAACTGGAAGCCACGGCCAAGCCGACGAAATATTGGACCCTGCGCGGCAGCCTTGGCTATCTGGATGCCAAATATGATGTGTTCAACGATGGCCGCCGGGTGCCGCCGCAAAGCTTCAGCTGCAACCCGACCGGCAATGCCGTGACCTGCGAACCGGCCTTTGCCCCGCCGATCACGCTGACGCTGGCCACCGATTATCGCATCCCGGTGGGCGACGGCGCCATCACGCTGGGCGCCGATGTGCGCCATGTCGGCAAGCATTTCCTGAGCGTGGACAATCGGCCGGGCCTGACCGAGCCGGGATATTGGCTGGCCAATGCGCTGGTGCGTTATGATGCGGCGGGCGGCCGCTGGTATGGCCAGGCGGGCGTGAAGAATCTGTTTGACCGGCTGTATCGCACCGACGGGCAGGAGTTCAGTTCGGTGGGGAATATCCAGACGGTTTATTATGGTGATCCGCGCACGTTCAGCGTGACGGTGGGGGTCAGGTTCTGAGCGCAGCCGGGCGCGCAAATAGCGCAGCTATTTGCCGACTCCGGCAAGCTCGGCCGGCGACCAAAAAGGGCGGCCCTCAGGCCGCCCTTTTCGTGTGTCGTCCGACGGCGCGGCTTTGCCGCGCCCCCTTTTTTGTTCTTCCTGCCTCGCCAAGCGGACTCGGCGGCTCTGCCGCCGGCCGCTCCCGCCGGGCGATGGCCCGGCCGCACGTGCGCCACCCCTCCGTCGCAGCCCCTCCACCACCTGCGGTGGTTCCCCTCCCCAAACAAGTTTGGGGAGGACCACTTCAGATCGATGCCATGGCCTGATACACAGGCCGCATGCCCGACCAATTGCCCGTTGCCGCCCTGACCGAAGCCCAGGCCGCCGAAGAGCTGGCGCGGTTGGCGCAGGCCATCGCCCATCACAGTGCGGCCTATTATCAGGAGGATGCGCCGCAGATTTCCGATGCCGACTATGATGCACTGGTGCAGCGCAATGCGGCGATCGAGGCGGCGTTTCCCGGGCTGGTGCGGGCGGATTCGCCCAGTTTCCGGGTAGGGGCCAAGCCGGCGGCGGGCTTTGGCAAGATCACCCACAGCCGGCCGATGTTGAGCCTGGACAATGTGTTCAGCGATGCGGAGGCCAAGGAGTTTGCCGCGCGGGTGCGGCGGTTCCTGAACCTGGCCGAGGATGAGGATGTGCGCTTCCGCGCCGAGGCCAAGATTGATGGCCTGAGCTGTGCCTTGCGGTTTGAGGCGGGGCGGCTGGTGCACGGCGCCACGCGCGGGGACGGCGCGGTGGGGGAGGAGGTGACGGCCAATCTGGCGGCGGTGACCGGCCTGGTGCATGGCTTGCCGCCCGGAGCGCCGACGGTGGCCGAGGTGCGCGGCGAAGTCTATATGTCCAAGGCCGGTTTTGCCGCGTTGAACGCGCGGCAGGCGGAAAGCGGCGGCAAGATCTTTGCCAACCCGCGCAACGCGGCGGCCGGCAGCTTGCGCCAGCTGGACCCGGCGGTTTCGGCGGCGCGGCCACTGGCCTTCATCGTGCACGGCTGGGGCGAGATGAGCAGCCTGCCCGGCGACACCCAGAGCGCGGTGACCGAGGCGATCGGCGGCTGGGGGTTTGACACCGGGGCGCTGGCGCTGGGCGATGCCAGCATGGCGGATTGCCTGGCCTTCACCGCCGATCTGGAGCGGCGGCGCGGCGAATTGCCGTTCGATATCGATGGCGTGGTGTACAAGGTGGAGCGGCTGGACTGGCAGGAGCGGCTGGGCCAGGTGGCGCGCTCCCCGCGCTGGGCGGTGGCGCACAAGTTCCCGGCCGAGCAGGCGGAAACCCTGCTGGAGGCCATCGACATCCAGGTCGGGCGCACCGGCGCGTTGACCCCGGTGGCGCGGCTGGCGCCCGTGACAGTGGGCGGCGTGGTGGTGACCAATGCGACGCTGCACAACGAGGACGAGATTGCCCGGCTGGACGTGCGGGTGGGGGATCGGGTGCGGGTGCAGCGCGCGGGCGATGTGATCCCGCAGGTGCTGGGCGTGGTGCCCGGTGAGGGCCCGCGCGGCCCGGCGTTCGTGTTTCCGGATCATTGCCCGGTGTGCGGTTCGACGGCGGTGCGCGAGGAGGGCGAGGCGGTGCGGCGCTGCACCGGCGGGTTGACCTGCCCGGCGCAGCGGCACGAGCGGCTGCGCCATTTCGTGAGCCGGACTGCGTTTGACATCGAGGGGCTGGGGACGGAGCGGCTGGAGCTGTTTGCCGCGCACGGGTTGATCGACGGGCCGGCCAGCCTGTTCCGGCTGGACCGCGCGGCGCTCTTGGCGCTGCCGGGCTTCAAGGAAAAATCGGTCGACAAGTTGCTGGCCGCCATCGACGAGCGCCGGCAGGTGGGGCTGAACCGCTTCCTCTTTGCGCTGGGCATCCGCCATGTTGGCGAGGTGACGGCGCGGGATCTGGCGCGGGCGTTCAAATCGGCCGAAGCGGTGCAGGCCGCGGCGCAGGCGGACGATGCGGTCAACCGGCTGACGGCGGTGAACGGCATCGGCGGGGTGGTGGCCGAGGCGCTGATCGATTTCTTTGCCGAGCCGCACAATCAGGCGACGCTGGCCGCGCTGCTGGCCGAGGTGACGCCGCAACCGCTGCCGGAGGTGAAGCAGACCGGCCTGTCGGGCAAGACCATCGTGTTCACCGGCGCCCTCGAAAAGTTTACCCGCGATGCCGCCGAGGTACAGGCCGAACTGCTGGGGGCCAAGACGTCGGGCAGCGTGTCGTCGAAGACCAGCCTGCTCGTGGCCGGGCCGGGGGCGGGATCAAAGCTGGCCAAGGCGCAGGCGCTGGGGATCCCGGTGGTGGATGAGGATGGCTGGCTGGCGCTGGTGGCCGAAGCGCAGGCCGATGGCTGAGCCGGGGTGTTCCATGCTATGATGCTGGTGCTGTCGTCGAGTCTGCCGCGTCGCAGAGTGAGCTGAGACGCACGCACAGCAGCTCCCGGTGGCCGGGGTTCGCCCCGCTGACGAACAGGAGCGTCACCATGAAAAGCCCCTTGCCCGGATCAGGGCGGACCGCCAGCGGCACGACCGCGCCGCCGGCGTTTCATGTCGAATTGACCCCGGTGGTGGCCGATGCCCGGCCATTCCACGCCCTGCACGGCACCGTGCCGGCGCCGGCCGTGCCGCATCTGCCCAGCCAGTTGGAAGAGGTGACCAACCCGCCGCCGCCGCTGCGACCCTGACGATCTGTAATATATACGCTCAGTGCATGGCTGATGCCGAATCTGTTGCACTGCACAAAGGCGTGTGACGATCTTATTACAGCTCCTGTCAGCCGGGAATTGGCCCGGCCGATATAACAGGAGCGTACCAATGAAGGTCGTGTCGACTGAATTTGAACCGCAGGTGCGCGCTGTTCCGGTTGCCGAGGTTTCGGCGCCGGTCCGCACCCTGCCCATCCGCAAGCGTCGCGTCATGCTGACGCCGGCCGTGGTGGAAGCCCGCCTGTTCCACGCGCTGTAATCAGCGCAGGAACGGCGGAAGCCTCAGGGTTTTCACCCTTTTTTCGTCAGGACCAGGCAAGGCCATTCTGCCTGCCAGTCCATTGCGCCCGCCGGCACCAACCCGTGCCGGCGATAGGCGTTGGCGACGGCGCGTTGCTGGTGATGGAGTAGCCCCGCCATCACCAGCGCCCCGCCGGGCGCGATGACCGCCGAAAGATCGCGCGCCAGCGCGATCAGCGGCGGCGCCAGGATATTGGCCAGCACCAGATCATAGGGTGCCCGATTGCGCAGCGCTGGTGCCGAAAGGCCCGGCGCTGTCGCCGTTGCCATGCGTGCAGCGCATGTGCCTGCGACAAAATGGTTCAGCGCCATATTCTCGCGCGTGACGTCGATGGCGATGGGATCAATGTCGCTGGCGATGCAGCGCGCACTGCGGTGCTGGCGCTGGGCGGCCATGGCCAGCACGCCGGTGCCGGTGCCGATATCGGCGATATTGCGGAAGCGCCGCTGCTTGCCCAGCCGCACCAGCGCCTGCAGGCAGCCGTGGGTGGTGGCATGCTGGCCGGTGCCAAAGGCCAGGCCCGCCTCGATGCGCAGGCCCCAGTCGCCCAGGCGCACGGCGCCTGCGTGATCGGCGGTGTGGACGATGAAGCGGCCGGCGCGCACCGGTTCGAGCCCGCGTTGCGACAGGGTGGTCCAGTCCGCCTCGGCCAGTTCGGTGAGGGCGATGTCGCTGGCAGACGGGAAGAGCGCGACGATGTGGTTGGCCGTGGCGGCATCGGGCTGGTCGGCGAAATAGGCGGTGAGCAGCCAGTCATCCGGCTTGGCCGGATCGGGTTCCTCCACGTTGAGCGTGGGCGGATCGTCCATCAGATCAAAGAGATCGGGCAGATTTTCCGCCTCGGCGCGGTTGACGCGGAAGCTGAGCGTCCAGCTCATGCCGGCACCGCCTGGCCGGATTGCCAGATGTGGGAGCAATTGAGCGCGGCGGCGCGGGTTTCGGCATCGAGCGCGGCGACCGTGATCCAGCCTTCGCCGCGCAGGGCGGCGGCATCGGCGGCCGCGGTGCCGAGCGGCAACAGGATGCGGCGCTGCGGCTCCGCCCCCAGGCCGAGATCAACCAGGCCATCGACATAGAGCGAGAAGCCGATGGCGGGTTCGTGGGCGCCATCGGGGCGGGCGACAAGATAGGCGCCGCCGCGGCCCAGTTCAGCCGCGAGACCAGCGCCAAACAGCGAGAAGCCGAGCCAGGTCTGATATTCAAAGCCGTGGCGTTCGGTGGGATCGAGGGTGACAGCGACGCCATCGAGCCCGGCGGCCAAGGCGGCGATGGCATCCAGCCGATCGAGCATGGCATCGGGCAGATCAAGCTGCCGCAAGGCGATGATCGCGGCGTCCACCGGGCCGGCCGCCGCGATCAGCGGCACGAAGGCATCGGCGCCCAGCGATTTCAGCGCGCCGACATCCTTGCCGTCGAGCAGCGCCTGCACCTGCGCCAGGCTGGCACGGCCCAGCGGCCAGCCGGCAGCGGCCAGATCGGCGACCAGCGTGGGCATGGTGAGATCGACGCTGAGGCCGGAGACGCCGGCGGTGGCCAGGGCGGCGATCGCCAGTTGCAGCAGTTCGGCGGCCGCGGCCGGGCCATCGCTACCGATCAGTTCGGCGCCGGCCTGGGTGCGTTCGCGTTCGGGGGAAAGCTGGTCGCCGCGCACGCGCAGCACCTGGCCGGCATACATCAGGCGCAGCGGCCGGGCCTGGGCCGCCAGGCGGGTGACAGCGATGCGGCCCACCTGCCCGGTGATGTCGGACCGCAGCGCCAGCGTCTGCTGGCTGACCGGATCGGTGAAGCGCAGCCGTTCGCGGCTGCTGCCGCTGGCCAGGCTGGTTTCATATTCGATCAGCGGCGGCGCCACCCGTTCATAGCCATGGGCACCGCAGACATCGGTGAGGGTGCGCACCAGATTGGCCAGCGCCTGCGCCTGTGGCGGCAGCCGGTCGCGCAGGCCTTCGGGGAGGAGACCGAGGATGTTCATGGGGTGGGGGTTAGCGGGTTGGGACAGGGGGGGCAAGATGGGGGGCGCGGCTGGGTGTGGCGGCGCGGGTGCGGCCCCCTCCGCCTCGCGCTGCTCGGCACCTCCCCCAGAGCGGAGGGGGCGCGCACGCGCTGCACGCGCGTCGCCCCCTCCGTCAGCCCCGGACTTCCCCACCCCCGACCCCTCCCCTGAAGGGGAGGGGAGGGTTCAGACGAAGTGCAGGGCGCTGGCGACCTTCACGCCGGGCAGGGCGCGGATGTCGGCGAGCAGGGCGTCGGGGATGGCATTGTCCACCGAGAGCAGCAGCACCGCCTCGCCGCCGGCGTCGCGGCGGCCGAGGTGGAAGGTGCCGATGTTGACTCCGGCGCTGCCCAGCGCGCTGCCGAGGCGGCCGATGAAGCCCGGCTTGTCCTCGTTGACGATGTAGAGCATGTCGCCGGCCAGATCGGCCTCCACGGTGATGCCGAAGATTTCGGTCAGGCGCGGTTTGGACATGCCGAACAGGGTGCCGGCCACGGTGCGCGGGCCGTTGGCGGTCTGCACCGTCACGCGCAGCAGCGTGTTGTAATCGGTGTCACGCTCGTGCCGCACTTCGGCGATCTCGATCTCGCGCTCGCGGGCGAGATAGGGGGCGTTGACCATGTTGACCGTGTCGCTGTGCACGCGCATCAGGCCGGCGAGCACGGCGGCGGTGATCGGCTTGATGTTGAGCTGCGCCGCGGCGCCTTCCACCTCGATGCGGACCGACTTGATGCCGTCATTGTCGAGCTGGCCGACAAGGCTGCCCAGCCGTTCGGCCAGCGCCATGTAGGGCTTGAGGCGCGGGGCCTCTTCGGCGCTGAGCGACGGCATGTTGAGCGCGTTGGTGACGCCGCCGCTCAGCAGGAAATCGCTGAGCTGTTCGGCCACCTGGATGGCGACATTGACCTGGGCTTCGTCGGTCGAGGCGCCCAGGTGCGGGGTGGAGACGAAGTTGGGCGTGCCGAACAGCGGGCTTGCCTTGGCCGGTTCCTCGGCAAACACGTCGAGCGCGGCACCGGCAATGTGCCCGCTGTCGAGCAATTCCTTCAGCGCCACTTCGTCGATCAGGCCGCCACGGGCGCAGTTGATGATGCGGATGCCCGGCTTGCACTTCAGCAGATTTTCGCGGGACAGGATGTTGCGCGTGCTGTCGGTCAGCGGCGTGTGCAGGCTGATGAAGTCGGCACCGGCCAGAAGCTCGTCCAGCGTCACCTTGGTCACGCCCATGTGCTCGGCGCGTTCCGGGGTGAGGAAGGGATCATAGGCTATCACCTTCATCTTCAGGCCCAGGGCGCGATCGGCGACGATGCTGCCGATGTTGCCGGCACCAATCAAGCCCAGCGTCTTGGCGGTGACTTCGACGCCCATGAAGCGGTTCTTTTCCCACTTGCCGGCCTGGGTGGAGGCATCGGCTTCGGGCAGCTGGCGGGCGAGCGCGAACATCAGGGCGATGGCATGTTCGGCGGTGGTGATCGAGTTGCCGAACGGCGTGTTCATCACGACAACGCCGCGCGACGAGGCGGCGGGAATGTCGACATTGTCCACCCCGATGCCGGCGCGGCCGACGACCTTCAGATTGGTGGCGGCGGCCAGCACATCCTTCGTCACCTTGGTGGAAGAGCGGATGGCGAGACCGTCATATTGGCCGATGATCTTGATCAGCTCGTCTTTCGACAGGCCGGTGATTTCATCGACCTCGATGCCGCGGGCGCGGAAGATCTCGGCGGCCTTGGGGGACATTTGATCGGAAATGAGAACGCGAGGCATGGGGAGTCTCCTGCTCCCCTCCCGCTTGCGGGAGGGGCTGGGGGTGGGGTTTGCCACCCGATGTGTTGGAAATGGGGGGATGGCAGTTCCCACCCCCGACCCCTCCCGCAAGCGGGAGGGGCGTGGTTCAGGCGGTCACTTGCGCGTAGGCCCAGTCGAGCCAGTGGGTCAGCGCGACGATGTCGGCGGTGTCGACGGTGGCGCCGCACCAGATGCGCAAGCCGGCCGGCGCGTCGCGATAGGCGCCGATGTCGTAGGCGGCGTTTTCCTTTTCCAGAAGCGACACGATCGCCTTCACCTTGTCTTCGGCGAGGCCGGGCAGGACGAGGCAGACACTGGTGTTGGAGCGCGAGGCCGGGTCCTTGGCCAGATGCTCGACATAAGCCGTCGTCTGCACCCAGGCGTCGAGCGCGGCGGCATTGGCGTTGGCGCGGGCCTTGAGGGCATCGAGGCCGCCGAGACCTTCGGCCCATTCCAGCGCGTCGATATAGTCCTCCACCGCCAGCATGGACGGGGTGTTGATGGTTTCGCCGACGAAGATGCCTTCGGTCAGCTTGCCCTTGGACACCAGGCGGAAGATCTTGGGCAGCGGCCAGGCCGGGGTGTGGGTTTCCAGCCGTTCGACGGCGCGCGGGGACAGGATGAGGACGCCGTGGCCGCCTTCGCCGCCCAGCACCTTCTGCCAGCTGTAGGTGAGGACATCGACCTTGTCCCAATCCACATCCTGCGCGAACACGGCGGAGGTGGCATCGGCGAAGGTCAGGCCCTCGCGGGTGGCCGGAATCCAGTTGTAATCGGGCACGCGCACGCCGGACGTGGTGCCGTTGGCGGTGAACAGCACGTCGTTCGTGAAGTCCACGGCGGCCAGATCGGGCAGCGCGCCATAGGGCGCGGTGATGACGGTGGGGTTCAATTTCAGCTGCTTGGCGGCATCGGTGACCCAGCCTTCGCCGAAGCTTTCCCAGGCCAGCGCCGTGACCGGGCGGGCGCCCAGCATGGTCCACATCGCCATTTCATAGGCGCCGGTGTCGCTGGCCGGCACGATGCCGATGCGGTGCGTTTCGGGCACGCCCAAGATCTTGCGGGTGAGATCGATGGCGTGCTTGAGGCGCGCCTTGCCCAGCTTGGAGCGGTGTGAGCGGCCAAGCGAAGCGGTATCGAGCTGTTCGGGGCTCCAGCCTGGGCGCTTGGCGCAGGGACCGGACGAGAAATGCGCACGCTGCGGCAGCGTGGTCGGTTTGGCAGTCATGTTCTCTCCTCTCAGAGAGCGCGCGCCGCGTTGGGACGGCGTGGCCCGCCGCCGGCCTTAGTGGTTTGGCAGCGGGGGTCAAGCTGTTTCGGATTGACCGTGGAGCGGCAGCGCTGGTTCAGCCCAGCGACTCGACAATGGCGCGACCCAACGGCACGAACTGGCGGTTGCGTTCGGCCAATTCAGACCTGGCAGCGAACAGATAGGCGGCGACCCAGATTGGGCGACGGCCCGGCGGCGTGATGTGCGAGACGATGTTGCGCGCGCGCCAGGAACCGGCGCCGGTCTTGTTCGCCTCCGCCCAACCCGGCGGCAGCGCGGCGCGAATCATGGTGTCGGCGGTGCGGCTGGCATGCATCCAGCCGAACAGGCGGGCGCGGGCGGCGGGTGAAAGGATGCGGCCTTCGATCAGCGCGCGCGACGTGGCGAGCATGGCGGCCGGGGTGGTGGTGTCGCGCGGGTCGCCGGGGGTTTCGTTGTTCATTTCCGGCTCCATGCGGTCGAGCCTTGTGGTGGTGTCGCCCAGGCTGCGCAGCCAGGCGGTGAGGCCCGCCGGGCCGCCGATGCGCGCCAGGGCCAGATTGGCGGCCGGATTGTCGGAGAGGACGCACATGGCCTCGGCCATTTCAGCCAAGCTGGCGCTGCCGCCGATGCGGGTTTCGCTGAACGGGGCGTTGTTCAGCATGTCTTCGCGGCGGACGGGCAGGCGTTCGGACAATTGCCACAGGCCCCGGTCGGCCCCGTGCAACAGACGGGCGGCGAGCAGCAGCTTGAAGGTGGAGCACAGCGGAAAGCGGCTGGTGGCGCGGTGGCTGAAGCGGGCGCCGCTGTGCGTGTCGATCAGGGCGACGCCGATCGGGCCGCCGGCATCATGCTCGATCCGGGCGATGGCGCGGCGCAGCGGGGCGAAGCGATCGGGCGCGGCCAGCGCCGGGGCGGCGGTGAGCAGCGGCAGGGCGGCGACGAGCGTGCGGCGATCGAGCATCAGCGGTCCTTGGCGTGGATGAGGGCAGGGGCGGTGCCAGCGGCGCGGCGCAGGTGCCAGGCCGCCCAGGCGATGATGAAGGTGCCGCCGATCAGCAGCAGCGACGGTCGGCCGGTTTCGGCATCGAACCAGAAGCTTTGCACCGCCCACAACGTGACCAGCATGGCAAGCAGCGGCAGCGCCGGGTGGCCGGGCGCGGCCCACACCGTGGGTTCCCCGCGGCGGCGGGCGAGCAGCAGGGCCAGCGCGATCAGGATATAATCGGCGACATTGCCGCTGGTGAGGATGAGCAGCCAGCGTTCGCCAAGGCCAATGGCGGCGCCGGCGGCGATGGTGACGATGAGGGTGGCGCCCCAGGGCGCGCGCTGGCGGGCGGAAACCAGGGTGGCGAGCCGGCCCAGCCCGCCGGGCAGCACGCCATCGCGGCCCATGCCCAGCACCAGCCGGGCAAAGGCCATGATGGTGGCGATCATGGCGTTGAACACCGCGGCAATCACGCCGGCCGAAACCGCCTGCGCCACCGCCGGGCTGGCCTGGCGTTCCAGAAAGGCCGCGATCGGGGTTTCGGCGGCATAAAGGCCCGGCACGACGTGCATCGCCGGCACCAGCACCAGCATGGGCGCGGCAATCACCAGCGCCGAAATGGCCCCGGCCTGCGCCACCACCGGGCCAAGCGCGCGGTGGCCGCCGTCCATCTCCTCAACGAAATAGAGCGCATAGACGGCGCCGCCACACCAGAACAGGCCACCCAGTGCGGCGATGCCGAAATTGTTCCAGCGGAACTCCGGCGGCATCAGCACGTCGGCCAGCGCGGCGTGCGGGGCCGTGGCGGCAACCCAGGTGAGGATGGCCAGCGCCAGCAGTTCCACGCCCAGGAACAGGCCGGTGACCAGTGCCGAGGTGCGGATGTTGAGCATGGCGATGGCCGCGGCCGCCGCCAGCCCGGCCAGCGCCACCGGCAGCGTGGGCAGGCCGGGCCAGAGGATCTTGAGGTAACCGGCGAGGCCCAGCGCCGAAAAGGCGATCAGCGGCATGGCGGTGACCAAAGTCATGAACATATAGCCGTGGGCGACGCCGGGGCCGATCAGCGCGGCGAGGCCGGGATAGACGCCGCCGGCGCCGGGCACGCGCGCACCCAGTTCGGCATAGAGCAGGGCAAACAGCGCCGCGATGAGGCCGCCGAAGAGAAAGGCCAGGGCCGCACCGCTGCCGGCCAGATGCAGCACGGCGGACCCGCCGACAAACACCGACAGCACAGGCGAGACGGCCGACAGCACCAGCAGCAACACGCCGCCCGGTTTCAGCGCCCGTTCCAACCCGGCATTGTCCAATTCGGTCGTCCTCCCCGGCGGTTGACGTGGCACCGGGAAGCGCGTTTCGTCAATGCGCATGGCAGAAGGAAATTGGGGATGATCGACTGGAACGGGCAGCGGGTGCTGATCACCGGGGCGGCCAGCGGGATCGGCCGGGCGCTGGCGCTGCAGTTGGCCGCGCGCGGGGCCAGGGTGACGGCAGCCGACATCAATGCCGATGGCGTGGCGGAAACCGCGGCGCTGTGCGGCGGGGAGGCGATGGTGATCGATCTGGCCGATGGCGCGGCCGGGCCAGGGGCGGTGGAACAATTGGTGGCGCGCCATGGCCGGCTGGATGCGGTGTTTGCCAACGCCGGCATCGGGTACACAAGGCGTCTGTTGAAGGCTGATCTGGATGATCCGGGCCTGGCACGCTTGTGGGAAATCAACATGTTGGGGCCAACACGGCTGGCCCAGGCGCTGGTGGCGGCGGCCGAAGCCGGCGGCTGGCGGGCGCGGCTGGTGGTGACGGGATCGGAAAACAGCCTGTCGCTGCCGCCGTCGATCCAGAATTTCGGCAACGGCCTCTATGCCGCGTCGAAGCATGGCGTGCTGATCCTGGCGGAATGGCTGGCGACCGAATGCCGGAACGGCGGCAAGCCGCTGGATGTGCATGTGCTGCTGCCCGGCGGGGTCTATACCGGGCTCACCGCGGCGGGGCTGGGGCCAGATCCGGCGAACTGGCCGGCGGACATGGGCATCATCCGGCCCGAACGCGCGGCCGAACTGTGCCTGAAGGGGCTGGATCTGGGCCTGTTCCACATTCCCACCCATGCGCATCTGATCGCCGACATGGGCTGGCGGCATGACAGTGTGGCGGCTGCAACCGCCGCGCTGGGCCTGACGAAACAGGGGTGACAAGCGGCATGGCTTGGATTATCGCCCTCGGCCGTTTTGCGAAGAGTATGACAAGATGATGACACCGCCGGTGCCGCCCCGGATCTTCCCGACCGCCAAGGCCGATGCCGAATTGGGCAAGACGCCCACCGCCGTGCCGCAGACCGAGCATCCCGCCTATCGCCTGGCCTTTCAGGACGAGGAGTTCCTGCTGCGCGAGGATCTGCGGCCGGTGCGGTTCCAGCTGGAGCTGCTGAAGCCGGAGCTGTTGCTGACCGAAGCCGACATCCAGTCGACCTTTGTCTTCTATGGTTCCGCGCGCATCCCGTCGCCGGAGAATGCCCAGGCGCTGATCGCGGCGGCCGACACGCCAGAAAAACAGGCCGTGGCGCGGCGGCTGGCAGCCAACGCGCGCTATTACGACGTGGCGCGCGAACTGGCGGTGCAGGTTTCGACCTATTGCAAGGAGGGGGAGCGCTGCTTCACCGTGTGTTCGGGCGGCGGCCCGTCGATCATGGAGGCGGCCAACCGCGGCGCGTGGGAAAGCGGCGCGCCGTCGGTGGGCCTGAACATCGTGTTGCCGCACGAACAGGTGCCCAACCCCTATGTCACGCCCGGCCTGTCGTTCCAGTTCCATTATTTCGCGCTCAGGAAGATGCATTTCCTGATGCGCGCCAAGGCGGTGGCGGTGTTCCCCGGCGGCTTTGGCACGTTTGACGAGTTTTTCGAGCTGTTGACCCTGGTGCAGACCGGCAAGGTCGCACCGCTGCCGATCCTGCTCTATGGCCGGGATTTCTGGAACCGGGTGGTGAATTTCGAGGCGCTGGCTGAAGAGGGCGTGATCGCGCCGGCCGATTTGAAGCTGTTCCATTTCGTGGAGACGGCGGAGGAAGGCTGGGCCATCGTGAAGGCGCATTACGGACTGTAATGGGGGGGTGAGCTAAAAAGTGGCCTCCGGCGGGCAGGGTCGTAGACCCTGCACCCGCTTGATTTCGGGCAGCGCTTTCGGGCAGTCCATGCCTAGAGTTCGGGGAACCAGTCCTCGACAGCTGCCCAGTTGACGCCGCAACTGCCTTTCCACCACATGGCCGGATAGTCCCAATCGTCCGTGTGCCAAAGTGTGCGCTCGCGATTTGGCCATGGCACAAACTGCTGGCGGAAATCGGGGCGGCTTGGATCGATCAAAATGCCCGCATAGCCGAGGATTGTGATGAGCATGCGCCGTTCATTGCTGTTTGAAGGCAGCAATTTGGCCAAGGCGCGGACCAGGTCGTTCGGGCGGTCGTTCGGAGACAGTCCAGCCGCCGCAGCCAGAATAGATTGCAAGATGTCATAATCTGCTGCTGTTGGCTGCTCATCAGCAATTCCGGCAAAGAGCTCCAAGTCAAGCGCGATGTAGCGTGGGTTGCTGTGGCGTACACCACCCCATTTCATCCGCTCGAAGCTCAACACGTTCGGTTCCGACGCTTTGCTATATTCACCGCAATAGGCGCAGGCGGTCATGTTTGGTGACTCAATGAAGTTGTGTGCTTGCATATGGCGTCCTGCCGCATAGCTGCCCAACGCCGATCGCAAGTCCAACCTTCGTGATCCCAGACTCGACACAAAGGCGCGGGCCACCCTTGCTGGGCTGGTCAGGGCAACAGCCTTCACTGCACGGGCAACAGCCTCGTCATGTGTCAACTCGACGGAATCGAACATGATGCCTTTTGATTTTGCATAGGCGAAATCTTCTGGCGAGATTTGCGGATCACTCTTCCAGCCTGATGACCAGAACATGCTGACTAGTATCTTCAATGCGCGCTTGTCGGGAGCCATTGCCGAGCATCGCACGAAGTCAGCCGAATTCAAATTTTGAGTGTTGCGCAGCGCAACTTGGAATGTTGATGAAATGGCGATGCACACTGGCCAGCGCCAGGATGACGGGATTTATGGAATGAGGGCAGCCTGAAAAGGAACGGGTGCAGGGGCTGTGCCCCTGCCTGCCGGAGGCCTCCCTTGTTCTTCCCTCAACGAAAAAGGAGCGGCAGCCGCGGCCACCGCCCCTGATTTCAAACGAGCGTGCTTATTGAGCCGGCGCGGCTTCGGCAGCCGGTGCGGCTTCGCCTTCGGCCGGGGCTGCTTCTTCTGCCGGAGCGGCAGGCAGCGGCAGCGGGTTGGCGCTCTTGCTGTTCAGATAGGCGATCACGGCGGCGCGGTCTTCCGGCTTGGTGATGCCGGCAAAGCTCATCTTGTTGCCCGCCATGAAGTTTTTCGGGCTCTTCAGCCAGCCCCACAGATTGTCCCAATCCCAGTTCTTGCCCTTCATGCCGGACAGGGCATCGGAATAACCAAAGCCGGCGGCCGCAGCGATCGGGCGGCCGACCACGCCATAGAGCGCCGGGCCGGTGCCGTTGGCGCCACCGGGATCGACATTGTGGCAGGCGGCGCACTTCTTGAACACGGCCTCGCCCTTGGCGACGTCGGCCGACGCCAGATAGAAGGCGGCGGGCTTTTCGGCTTCGGCCGCAGCGGCGCCTTCGGCTGGGCCTTCCTCCACGCCAGCGATTTCATAACCGGGTTTTTCCGGGGCATGGCGGGCGAAGATCATGTCGCTGACGATTGACACGCCCAGCACGGCCAGCAGGCCGGCCAGCAGGCCACCGAAAATCTTGTTCCACTCGAAACTGTCCACGTGTCGCTCCATCTGCGCAGCGTCTGCCCAAATTCGCGCCTGCGCCTTCCTGTCGCAGGGGATAGGCAATTGCGGCGCGCCTCGCAAGCATTTGCTTGTTGCAGCGCACTATCTTAACGATGGGCCTGTGACGAGCAGCTATCCTCCCCTAGCCCAGACCCTGGTTGACCGCATGGTGGCCGATGCCGCCAATGCGCCTGATCGGGCCGTGGCCTTTCAGGGCGCGCCCGGCGCCTATAGCCACCAGGCCGTGCGCGAGACCTTTCCCGACCGGTTGCCGCTGCCTTGCGCCAGTTTCGAGGATGCGATCGAGGCGGTGCAGGCCGGGCGGGCCGGCTGTGCGGTGATTCCCATTGAAAACAGCCTGCACGGCCGGGTGGCCGACATGCATTTCCTGTTGCCGGAAAGCGGGCTGAGCATTGTGGGCGAGCATTTCGTGCGGGTGCGCCATTGCCTGCTGGCCGTGGGCACGATGGCGGCGCTGAAAGAGGTGAAGAGCCACCCGCAGGCGCTGGGCCAGGTGCGGCGGCACCTGCGCGAATGGGGCATCGCCCCGGTGCAATATTTCGACACAGCGGCGGCGGCGGCGGCGGTGGCCGGCGACGGCGATGCGGCGATGGGGGCCATCGCCAGCCGGCTGGCGGCGGAGCTTTATGGCCTCAACATCCTGGCCGAAGGCGTGGAGGATGCCGATCACAACACCACGCGCTTTGTGGTGTTGAGCCGCGAGGCGCTGTTGCCACCACCGGGCGTGCCGGCGATGACCAGTTTCAATTTCGAAGTGCGCAGTGTGCCGGCCGCGCTGTTCAAGGCGCTGGGCGGCTTTGCCACCAACGGCGTCAACATGACCAAGCTGGAAAGCTATTTGCGCGACGGCAAGTTTTCCCAGGCGGAATTTTATGCCGAGATCGAAGGCTCGCCGGCCGAGCCGCCGGTGGCGCGCGCGCTGGAGGAACTGGCCTATTTCACGAACTGGGTGAAGATCATCGGCACCTATCCGCGGGCCCGCGACCGGGCGGAATAGGGCCTGGGGTCAGACCTGGCCCCCTCCGCCTCCCGCTGGTCGGCACCTCCCCCAGAGGGGGAGGATCGAATCAGGGGGCGCGCAGCAGGCGGACGAGGGCCTTGCCGAAGCGGCGTTCGACCAATGGTTCGAATTGGGTGTCGAGGCTGTCGGCCGCCGCGGTTTCGACGCTGATGATGGCGCCGGGGGCCAGCCAGCCCTGGGCCGCGAGATGGGCGAGCGCCGGGCCGGCGAGCCCCTGGCCATAGGGCGGATCGAGGAAGACGAGATGATGGCCGCGCGGGGCGGGGCCGAGGCTGGTGACCGGACTTTGCCGCACGGTGGCTTCGGCCGCCAGCGCAGCAAGATTGGCCCTGATCGCCTTCACCGCGCCGGCATCATGGTCGATGAAGCAGGCGCTGCCGGCGCCGCGCGACAGCGCCTCCAGCCCCAGCGCACCGGTGCCGGCAAACACGTCGAGCACATCCAGCCCGTCAAAGCTGCCCAGCCGGCTGGTCAGCATGGAAAAGATCGCCTCGCGGGCGCGATCGCTGGTGGGGCGGGTGGCAAGGCCCGGCGGCGCGGCAATCGCCCGGCCGCGCCAGCGCCCGGAGATGATGCGCATCAGCGCCTCTCCGGCTTGGGCGCCTTCAGCATGGCCTTCAGCTGCGCCAGATCGGATTCGGGGATTTCATCGGCCATGCGCGGCGGGAGATCATCGAGGCCAATGGGGCCATAGGCGACGCGGATCAGCCGGTTCACCTGCAGCCCGACATGTTCGAGGATGCGGCGCACTTCGCGGTTCTTGCCTTCGCGGATGGTGACGATCAGCCAGAGATTGTGGCCGGTCTTGCGTTCGATGTCGGCCAGCACCGGGCCATAATGGATGCCATCAATGCTGATGCCATCGGCCAGGCTTTCCAGCGCCTTCTGGCTGACCTCCCCAAAGGCGCGGACGCGATAGACGCGCGGCACGTTGGACGAGGGCAGTTCCAGCGCCCGCTTGAGCTCGCCATCGGTGGTGAGCAGCAGCAGGCCTTCGGTGTTCATGTCCAGCCGGCCGACGGGCACGACGCGGGGCAGGCCGGCGGGCAATATGTCCATGATGGTCGGCCGGCCGGCGGGATCGCGGGCGGCGGTGAGGAAACCGGCGGGCTTGTGAAAGCGATAGAGCTTGGCCGGGGCAATGCCGGCCACCGGTTCGCCATCCACGGTGACCTGCGCCAGGCTGGTGATGTTCAGCGCCGGCGAGGTGAGGACTTCGCCCGCGATGGCAATGCGGCCTTCGCCGATCATGCGTTCGATGTCGCGGCGGGAGCCGACGCCGGCCCGGGCCAGGGCCTTGGCGATGCGCTGGGGCGCGACTTCGGTCTGGCGCACGGGCGGGGCCGTGCGTTTGGCGCGCGGGGCGTCGCTGCGGTCGGTGCTGGGCGCGGGCTTGCCGGCACCACTGCGGATGGGACGGGTGTTGGGCCGGGCAGGAGCGCGATCAGTGCCGCGCGGCCGGTCGGTGGGGGCAGGGCGCTCCCGCCGGTCGCCGCGTTCGGGGCGCTCGCCACGGTCGGCACGGCGATCGCCCGTGGGGCGTTCATCGCGGCGGCGGTCGGCGCGGGCCGGTCCGCTGCGGGCGCGGTCGCTGCTGGGCCGATCGCTGCGGGCGCGATCCGGCGGGGCATCGCCATCGCGGCGTGCCGGGGCGCCAGGGCGGGCGCCGCTGCTGCGCCGGTCGTCAGGGCGGTCAGAGGTTGGGCGGCCAGAGGTTGGGCGGCCAGAGGTTGGGCGACCGGGGCCGGGGCGGCCGGAGCCAAAGGGCGGGCGGTTGGGGCCAGTGGGTTTGCGGGGTGGGCGCATGGCCATTCCCATGCGGCCGGGCGGCGGGATTGTCAAAAGCCAAGCGGGCGCAGCGGCGGCTGGCCAGGGCAATCAGGCCCAAAGGAAAGGGGGCCGGTGTTGCCACCGGCCCCCTGACGTTTCGGGTTGATCAGGCGATCAGAACTTCACCGAGACGCCGCCGTAGAAGAAGCGGCCGGTGTTGGAGTAGATCGCCGAGCCGGCGCCGTCGCCCAGCACCAGGTCAAGCGGCGGCAGACGATCGAAGATATTGTCCACGCCGACATAGCCGGAGATGCCCTTGAACAGCTTCGCGGTCAGGCGAATGTCCGAATAGGTGATCGCCGGGTAGTAGACCTGCGGGAAGGCGTCCAGGTTTTCCGGAGCGCGGCCCTGCTCGACATTCTGGGTGCGCCAATTGCCGGCCACCGTCATCTTGCTCAGATAACGGAAGCTGTAGAGCAGATCGATGCCCTTGTAGCCGAGGGTGACGTTGACCTGCGCGTTCCATTCCGGGTTGCCCAGGGTGGACTTTTCGCGGGTCAGACGGTTCGGTTCGGTGATCGAGGTGAAGATGTCACGGCTCAGCAGCACCGACAGCAGGGTGCGGACGTTCAGGCGCCAGTCTTCACCGAACTTGGTGCTGTAGGCGGCGTCGATGTCGATACCGCTGGTCAGCTGACGGGCGTAGTTGAACGGACCGGTGATGAACGACTGGCCGGTGGTGGGGAATTCCACCGTGGCGCCATCGTGCGACACGTTGGACTGGCCGCGGAACGTGCCGTTCGGGTTGCGGAACACAGCGGCGCAGAAGCCGTTGTTGATGCCGCCCGGATCGTCATAGCACTGGTTGATCACGGTCTGCGCAGCGACGGTGTTGATCGCCTGCTTCAGGGCAATGCGATAATAGTCGACGCTGACCACCAGGCCCGGGATGTAGGACGGGGTGTAGACGAAGCCCGCGGTCCAGCTGTCCGACTTTTCGGCGAACAGGAACGGGTTGCCGCCCGACAGGCCCGAGATGCCCGACACCGGGATGTTGCGGAACGGCAGGGTGACGCCGTTGAACGTCTGGGTGGTGGGCACGCCGGCGGCGGCGCAGTTGGCGACGCGGTTCGGGTTGGCGTTGATGTTCTGCTGACCGCAGGGGTCGGCCAGACCGTTCAGGAAGGTCTGCGACTGGGCCGAGAACAGATCCGACGGGGTCGGGGCGCGGACGGCGCGGCCATAGTTGGCGCGCAGGCGCAGATCGTCATAGGGCTTCCACAGGCCGCCCGCATTGTACGACCAGATGGTGCCGGTGTTGCCAACCGAATAGTTGGACACGCGGGCGGCGCCTTCCAGGGTCAGTTCCTGGAACAGCGGCACATCCTTCAGGATCGGGATGCGGATTTCACCGAAGCCTTCATACACGTCCTGCTTGGGCGGGTTGAACACGGCGATCGAGTTCAGGAAGGTCTGGCCGGTGCGGGTCACTTCGTCGAAGGCCGAGAAGCTGCGCTCCTGACGCCATTCGGCACCCAGCGAGAATTTGACCGGACCGCCAGGCAGTTCGAACAGCTTGCCCAGGTCGCCATTGACGTTGAGGTAGGCGTTATACTGTTCCGACCACTGGCGGCGGCTGGAGGTGTGCTTGATGTAGGCCAGCGCTTCGGCCGACGGCGCGCCCAGACCGAACAGGTTGAGCGGGCGGCAGGCCGGATCGTCGTTGGCGGTGGTGGCATCGTTGTTGATCGAGCAGACAATGGTGCCCGACGCGTTGCGCACCGCGTTCACCGCATTGGTGAAGCGCTGCAGATGCACGTTGCCCTGGGTTTCATAATAGGTTTCGGCGCGGCCATAGTTGAAGGCGACGTTGTAGCCCCAGGTGTCCAGGAAGCTGCCCTGGGCGCCGATGACGGCCCGGAAGACTTCACGGCTGTGGTTTTCACCGCGGCCACCGAAATCGATGTTGAAACGCGAGGTGGTGAAGGTGGTCGCCCCCGGCGCCAGGCTGGTGATCAGAAGGTCACGGGCCTGGGTGGTGAGGAACGGGTTGTTGATCGAGAAGTTCGGGCTCAGCGCGCCGGACGAGAAGGTCGGCTGGCCTTCCTGGATCGATTCGGTGCGCACCCACTTGGCTTCGATGTAGGGACGGAACGCGTCCGACACGTCGAAGTGGGCCAGCAGGTTGGCGGCGTAGCGGGTGTCGCCGATCTGCATCAGGCCGGTTTCACGCAGGGTGGAGCCGAGGCCGCCGATGCCGTTGTTCGAGTTGAACGGACGGAAATCGGTGCTGACCACGTTGCGCACCAGGCTGCCGTCCGGCTGGAACATGAAGACGTTGCCGAACTGGGTGCTGCCCTGGAACACGCCGGAGCAGTTCAGGGTGGCGCGGGCGCCCGGGGTGGCGGGGCAGGTGGAGGCATAGGCGCCACCGGTGGAGATCAGCAGGTTCTTCACGCCGCGGAAGAAGGCGGTGTCGAACTGGCCGTCGCCCTGCGGGGGTTCGCCCGTGGTGTCGTCCACCGAGTTGAACTGGGGACGGCCGGTGACGGCGCCGGTGTAGTCACGCTCGGAATAATAGAGCGGGTCGCTCTTGTTGTACTCCAGCGAGACGGCGATGTTGCCGCGGCCGTCGGCGAAGTTGGTGCCGGCGGTCAGGGTGGCCAGATACTGATTGCTGTCAGCGCGCGACGAGGTGCCGGCCTGGACGCGGCCCATGATGCCCTGGAAGTCGCGCTTCAGCACGAAGTTGACGACGCCGGCGATGGCGTCGGAACCATAGACCGACGAGTTGCCGCCGGTGACGATGTCCACGCGCTCGATCAGGTCGGTCGGGATGGTGGAGACGTCCACCGTCTGGGCGCCCGGCTGCGAGGTGACGTGGCGCAGGCCGTTCTGCAGCACCAGCGTGCGGGCGGTGCCCTGGCCACGCAGGTCGAGGATCGACAGACCAGCGGTGCCGATGAAGCGGCCCGAGTTCTGCGAGGTGAAGGTGGGACGGAACTGCGGCAGCAGGGCGAGACGGTCGCCAACGCGGACCTGGCCGTTCTGGAGCAGTTCGGTGGCGCTGAGCGAGGTGATCGGCACAGCGGCGTCGATGTTCTGGCGCGCGATGCGCGAGCCAGTGACCACCATCATTTCAGCAGCAGCCTCTTCGGCGGCGCCTTCGGCAGCGGCAGTCTTGGTGGTCTGGTCTTCGGCAGCGAAAACCGGCGATGCAGCGATTGCCAGGGCGGATGCCCCGGCCAGGATGAATGAACGCATGAGAGCCCCCTCATTAGCGGTTGTGGGGCCTTCTTGGACAAAGCGGGCCGGGATGGAAAGGGCAGATTTGCTGTCCTGCCCCTTGGCGCGACATTGGAACGCAAGAGTGTTGCGGCTTTGCTACAGATTGCAAACACATGATTGCCCGGCCGCGCGCCTTGCGCTAACGGGCCCCTGTGCCCCTGTGGTGAAATTGGTAGACGCGTCCGACTCAAAATCGGATGGAGCAATCCGTGCTGGTTCGAGTCCGGCCAGGGGCACCACCTTCCTGCAATATGAAGCAACCCGTGGGGCTGGGCCGGCAGGCCAGGTGTTCGTGCATCCCGTTTGGTAACCACCAGCGGCGAGGTTGCGCGCTGAATCACAGGCCCAAATCTCCCGTCTTCCCTCAAGCAAAGGGGCGGGCTAAGCGTGTGCTGCGGCCAGCGAATGGCTGGACGCCAATTCGCCGTGGATGAAATCCTGGGCTGTGGCAGCATTTTTGCCGGGCGGGACCGTCGGAGGCATTGCCCGTTCAGAAGCGGTATCCGAGTGACGTGGCGCCGAAAGTGCCGGACCGGGCGCCAAGGCTGGTCAGGCTGGTGCTGGCGGAAAATCGCACCAGGTAGAGCTTGAATTCGACTCCGCGGGCCAGGCGCCATTCGGTGCCGGTTTCCCATTGGGTGCCGATGAAGCGCGATCCGGGGGTGGCGGGCAGGCCTGGCAGGAAGGGCGGCACATAGATGGCGTCTTCGCGGCGATGGCGCCAGAGCAGGTCGGCGCCCAGCGTGAGGCGGCCGCCGGGGGCGATGTCGAGCGTGATGCTGGGGTGCAGGTCCATGACGTTGGACGGCACTGCCAGCCCGGCTTCGGTGAAATAGGGCAGGCGCGGGTAGAGCGGGTTGAAGCTTTGCAGCACCCTGTCGTTGGGGTCGCGGTCTCCGCTGGCGATATCGGCCTTCAGGCCCAGCCGGGGCCGGCCGGGCAGGGCAGACAGGCGGTAGCCAAGGTTGCTGGCCAGCGTCCAGGCGCGGATGCGGCCGCTGGCGAAGCGGCCGGACTGGAGCACCGGTTCGATATCCCAATCCAGCGGGCCGGCCTGCCCGAACAGGCGGGCGCCCAGGCTGTGGCGCACTTCCCGGCCGGTGCCGGCGGCGAACCGGGCCGACCGTCGTTCAAGGCCGAGCCAGTAGAGATCAAGGCCAAGGCCATTGCCGGACCCGAGGCTGCCATAGACCCCGTAGAGCTGTTCATTGCCATCGCTGGCATCATCGAAGATGCCGGGATGAAGGCGCACCGGCCGCAGCCAGACTCCATCCAGCCTGAACCGGCCATGCGCGATGCCGAGATGGGCCCCATCGAAAGAGCGCCTTATGTTGGGGCTTTCGCGGATGGAGACGAGGCGGGAGGAGCCGAAGGCCATTTCCTGCCGGCCGAGCCGCAGGGTGGCGATGGTGGCGCCGCGGTGCTGGTTGAGTTCGACAAAGCCCTGGGCCAGATCAAGGCGGGAGACGTCGGTGGGCCCGGTGCCGAGCCGGCGGCTGCCGAGGAAGGAGCCGGCCTGCACGAACAGGCGGATATCGTCCGTTGCCCTGAGATTGGCGTGCAGCAGCAGGCGGCTGAGCACGGCCCGGTCGCGTGGACCGGCGGTGCCGAAATCGGGCACATCGGTGGCTTCCAGCCGCACCCGCCATTCGCCGCCGATATCGAGCCGCGCCGCGCCGATTGGGATATTCTTCAACCGCCCGGCAAGCGAGGTTGGGCAGCCATCCGGCTGTGGCGGATAGCGTTCCTCATAACGGATCTGGCGCGGTTCAGGCAGCGGCGGGCAGGGGGTGCCCGCCGCTGCCGCCGTTGCCGCCAGCAGGGCCCCGGCGATGCTGGCGCTGTGGCCGAAGTGCCGGGGCAATGCAGGCGGTGGCATCATGGCCGGGCGCTGCTCAACCGGGGAGAAGATGCGCTTCGACGAACCACAATTGCTTGTCACAGGCGCGCGACAATTCGGTGAACAGATCGGCCGTATCGGCATCGCCGGCCTGGGTGGCAGCATCGATGCCGGTGCGGGCAAGCTTGCCGAATTCGGCGAGCGACCCGGCCAGCGCCTTCAGATGCGCCTCCCCACCATGGGCGTTGAGCGGATATTCATAGAGCCGCGTGGTGGCGGCCACCGTCTGCACCCGGGCATCGGCGGTGCCGCCCAGCGCCGTGATGCGTTCGGCAATCATGTCTTCAAATTCCTCCACCTCGTCGTGCAGGGCATCGAACAGCTGGTGCAGCATGAAGAAATTCGGGCCCTTCACATTCCAGTGGGCCTGCTTGGCCTGGCGGACGAGATCCACCGCGTTGGCCAGCATCCCCTGCAACAGGGTGATGGCGGCGTGGCGGACATGATCGGGCAGATCGAGACGCGAAACATACATGGGCTTGCCCCTTTTCTCGATGATGGCCGGGATCAGTGGCTGCCTTCAGCGGCGCCAAACATGGTCTTGGCGTAGATGATGCCAAGGCCGTAGCCGCCGCCATGCTGCCTGGCGATGCCGGTGGTGAGATCATAGGTTTCGGTGCGGGCCCAATCACGCTGCAGCTCGAGCAGATATTGCAGTGACGTCATCGGGATGGCGCCGGCCTGCAGCATGCGCTGCATTGCGCGTTCATGGGCTTCGTCGGACACATCGCCACAAGCATCGGCAATCACATGCACATCAAAGCCCTGCGCAATCGCCGAGATCACCGGGCCGACAATGCAGACGCTGGTCCACAGGCCGCAGAACACCAGGCGGCCCTTGCCGATGGCGTTGAGGCGATCGCTGATGCGGCCATCTTCCCAGGTGTTCATGCTGGTGCGGTCGATCACGTTGGCGCCGGGGAAGGCGCTGCTGATCTCGTCAAAAATCGGGCCGGAGAAGGTTTTTTCCGCAACCGTGGTCAGGATCGTGTCGACGCCAAAGCCGGCGGCGCCTTTGGCCACCATGGCGGCATTGTTGCGCAGGGTGATGGCGTCGATCGATTTGGTGGCGAAGGCCATCTGCGACTGGTGATCGATCATGATCAGCACATGGTTGCTGGGGCTGACCAGCGACGGGCCGGGAACGGGGGTGGCGGTGGGCATGGTTGTTCATCCTTTGAGGGGGGAAGAAGCCGCCGGTTGGGCGGGGCATGGCGATGGCGCAGCCGCGCGCATCGACAATCGGGGGCGGGGTGGGGCCGGCGTTCAATCACGCGGCACCAGATCACCAGCGAACAGCGCGGCGAGGCTGCGCAGGGCGACCATGATCACCAGCAGGGTGACCACCGCCAGGGCCGCAAGGCCAAGCACGGCGAGCGGCACCGACAGGATCTGCCCGGCATAGGTGACGGCGAGGCTGGCATAGGCGGCCGATGGAAAGGTGAGCGCCCACCAGGCGCTGGAAAAATGCCCGTCGATCAGGCGCGGCAGCAGCGACAGCATCAGCGCCGCGACCATGGTGCCAAAGCCGAACAGGCTGTGGGTGATGGGCGAGACGCTGCCGCCGGTGAGCGCGAGGATGGCGAGTGAGCCCACCGCCGGCGGTGCCAGCAGGATGAACAGCGACGGTGCCGAATGGTGGGGCAGCGGATCGGCGAAGAACAGCCGGAAGGTCATGATCGGCGCCAGGATCAGCCAGAACAGCGCGCCGACGCCGAACAGGGCCCAACTGGCGGTTTCATAGCCCAACGGCATGCCCACCACCGGCATCAGCAGATTGCCGACAATCGGGATGAACCAGGGCGGGCCAGCTTCGGTGAGCGGGCGGCTCTGGGCGAACCAGCGGCGCAGCAGCAGAAAGGCGAACAAGGCATGCAGCCCGGCGGCAATCGGCCAGAGCGCGCGGGCCAGTGGCAGGGAATAAGGCGCTGCGGCGGCCGCCATCAGCACGGTGGCCACGCTGAAGGCCGGCACGAAGGGTGCGGTGCGAGGATCGCGAAATTCGGCCAGATGGCTGCTCGGCCAGCGCACGGCGCGGGCCAGTTGCAAGGCCAGCAACAGGGCGTAGAGGGCGGCGGCCAGCGCCATGAAGGCTTCCCCCGGCCAGCAGGGGGCGCCAAAGCTGGAGACCGCACGCCGCCAGGCCAGGCCCGTCCCAGCCGTCCCCATTACGCTGGCAAACAGCGACATGGGCAGGCGCGCCAACCATGGGCGGGCAGCAGCGACGGGGGCGGCGCTGGCCATCAGCCCCGCCGTTGCTTGAGGTGCAGCAGGCACAGGCCGGCGATCAGGCCCAGATGCTCACAGAAAGTGGTCAGTTCCCGCACCATGCGCTCGGGCGGTGCCTGCCAGAAATCATGCGCGAGGATGCTGGCCAGCAGCGTGAAACCACTCAGGGACAGCACCGCCGGCCCTCGCACGGCGGGCGGGCCGAACAGGCAGACGCTGCCGGCCAGTTGCAGCAGGATGACCAAGGGTGCCAGCAGGGGAGCCAGGCCGGGCTGGCCGGTGATGGCGGCCACTTCGGCGATGGCGCCAGCATGATCGGCCAGCTTGGCAACGCCGCTGACGATGAAGGGCAGGGCGAGCGCCGAGGCACAGAGCAGCCACGGCCACGGCAGGCTGGCCGTGGCCGTTTGCGGTGGAGAGCGCATGTCGTTGTTCATATCGCCCAGCACAGACAGCCCAGCGCGCCCCAGAAGCGCTTGAAATCGGCCGGTGCGACCGGTGCAGTCGTGGCACGGGCGTGGCTGTGGCCATGCACGCCGCAGGCCTGGGCGCAGCCGCAGGCCGCATCACGGCTGAGCACCGGCTGTTTCTGGTAACCACCGAAATGCGCCACCGGCGACCAATCGGGCATCGGTGGCGGCAAGGGCGGAGACAGATCGGCAAACTCGGCCGCACCATAGACGACGCGCCCCCCAACGATGGTGAGCACCGCCTCGGTCTGGCGGATGGCGTCGCCGGGCACGCTGAAATAATCCTGGGACAACACGGCCACATCGGCAAACTGGCCGGCCTTGAGCTGGCCCTTGCAGCCATCCTGGCCGGAGAACCAGCCGCCATGGCTGGTCCACATCTTCAGCGCCGTTTCCCGGTCGAGCAGGTTGGCGGCAGGGTAGAGCGGCTGGCCGCCCAGTGTCTTGCCGGTGGTGAGCCAGGCGAGGCTGACCCAGGGATCATAGGAGGCAACGCGGGTGGCATCGGTGCCGGCGGAGGTGCGCACCCCGGCTTCGAGCACGCGGCGGAAGGGCGGGGTGTTGGCAGCGGCTTCGGCGCCATAGCGTTCGATGAAATATTCGCCCTGGTAGGCCATGCGGTGCTGAAAGGCGATGCCGCCGCCCAGTGCTGCCACCCGGTCGATCGAGCGCGGCGAGATGGTTTCGGCATGATCGAAGAACCAGTTGATGCCGGCCAGGGGGATATCGCGGTTGACCTTTTCGAACACGTCGAGGGCGCGCGAGATCGTCTCGTCATAGGTCGCGTGCAGCCGCCACGGCCAGCGCCGCTCGGCCAGCAGGCGCACCACGGCTTCGAGGTCATCCTCCATGTTCGCCGGCAGATCGGGGCGGGGCTGGCGGAAATCCTCGAAATCGGCAGCGGAGAACACCAGCATCTCACCGGCGCCGTTGAGGCGATACCAGTCATCGCCCTGGCCGATGCGTGTGCTGTCGGTCCAGCGGCGGAAATCGGCCAGTTCCTCCCCGGCTTTCTGCGTGAAGAGATTATAGGCGATGCGCAGGGTGAGCGCGCCTTCGGCATGCAACTGCTCGATGACCGCATAATCATCGGGATAATTCTGGAAACCGCCACCGGCATCGATGACACTGGTGACGCCCAGACGGTTGAGATCCCGCATGAAATGCCTGGTGGCATTCTTCTGATAGTCCAGCGGCAGTTTTGGCCCGCGCGCCAACGTCGCATAGAGGATGCCGGCATTGGGGCTGGCGATCAGCAGGCCGGTGGGGTTGCCGGCGGCATCGCGCTGGATGACACCGCCCGGCGGGTTGGGCGTGTCCCTGGTGTAGCCGACCGCCGCCAGCGCCGCCCGGTTGAGGAGCGCCCGGTCATAAAGGTGGAGGATGAACACCGGCGTGTCGGGCGCGACGGCGTTGATCTCGTCCAGCGTTGGCAGCCGGCGTTCGGCAAACTGCTGTTCGGAAAAGCCGCCCACCACGCGCACCCATTGCGGGGCCGGTGTGCGGTCCACCTGGGCTTTGAGCATGCGCATCGCATCGGCAAGGCTGGGCACGCCATCCCAGCGCAATTCCAGGTTGAAGTTCAGACCGCCGCGGATGACGTGGATGTGATTGTCGGACAGGCCGGGGATCACGCGGCGGCCGCCGCAATCGATGATCTGCGCGGCCGGGCCGGCCGCCGCAACGGCATCGGCAAGCCGGCCAGCACAAGCGATGCGGCCGTCAACCAGCGCCAGCGCCTCAGGGGCCGGATTGGCTGGATCAAGCGAGGTGAAGCGGCCGTTGACCAGCAGAATAGGACTGGTCATGGCGTCTTGTCCGCTTCGGACGGGGCGGCATCGGCGCTGCTGGTCGCGGCCGGGCCGTGCAGCCAGCGCCGTGCGAAGCCCGGCAATTGTTCGCCCACAAGGATGCCGAGCAGACCAACGAGCGCGACCAGTGGCGGCGCGGGGGAGCGCACGCCAATCACCCCGTAAAGCAGGCCCGCCAGCACGCCGGCACCCAGAGAAAGCAGATAGATTTTCATGCCTGCGCCCGCCATCAACGGGCCTGCAATGCCATGGGCCGCCGTTCAGCGTCTCCGCAATTCCTGCCAAAATTGCGCCGATCTTGCGCAATTGCTCCACCGCGTCATGAAACGCTTATGATTCCATGCCTATGCTGTCGCCGTCGGCTTTTGTTTTGCCGGATTTGAGTTACACTCACCTGCGGGTGGTGCGTTGAACCGACCCCTCGGGTCGCATGACAGGATGGTGGACGGTGGATCTTTATGCCCCTGGCCTCGCCCATGACAGCCCGTGGTCATCCTATGATGAATGGATGACCAAGGGTGGTCTGTCGGGGCATGTTGTCGAGCGCAAGTCTGGCGGCAATCTGGTGTCGATGTTCCAGAGCCGCCAGCCGGCCGGCAACATGTCGGACCCGGCGCTGCCCACCATGCTGATGGTGCAGAATATCGGCGGGGTGATCCGCCACCGGTCAGACCTGGGCGATGGCATGCGCTATCGCGTCGATGCGCCGGGCGCGCTGCATCTGCTGCGCCCCGATTATGCCACGGATATCGAGGTGCATGGCGGCCATGAGATCCGCACCTTTGGCTGGCCGGCGCACTGGGTGATCAACGTGCTGGCCGGGCATGAATTGCATGCCATGCGGTTGTTTGGCGATGCCATTGCTGGCCGGGCCTTTCATTCGGAGACGATCTACGGCCTGCTGGACCGGCTCTGGCAGTCCGCCGAGGAGGGCGGCCTTGCCGAACTGCTGACCGTCGAAGCCATCAGCCTGCATCTGTTGGCGGAGCTGTCACGCATGATCCGCAGCCCGCTTCATGTGGCGCGGGGCGGGCTGCCGCCCTGGGCGGTGCGGCGCTGTGTCGAGTATATCGATGCCAATCTGGCGCGGCACATCGGCCTTGCCGAACTGGCGGCGATGGTAGACCTGTCGCCATTCCATTTTGCCCGCGCCTTCAAGGTAAGCCTGGGCATGGCGCCCGGCAGTTTCCAGCGGCAGCGGCGTCTGGTGCGCGCCAAGGAGCTGCTGCGGACAAGCGAGCTGTGCTTGATCGATGTGGCGGCCGCTGTTGGTTATGACACGCCGCAATCCTTTGCCCGCATCTTCCGGCGCAGCGTGGGTGTCACCCCTTCGGCCTGGCGGCGGCGGCACGCCCGGCCCGGTGGCGCGTGATGGAGGCTGCCGCCATGGCGAATGGCGCAGCTGCCAGCCTGGATTTCCCGACCTGGCTGGCCGGCAGCCAGCTCGCCCCCTATATCACCGAGCGCAAGGCCGGCGGCGCGCTCGTCACCATGTTTGACTCGCTGCATCCGCCGATCGAGGTGTTGACGACGGCCACCGCCAACATGGTGCTGGTGCAGAATATCGGCGGGGTCATCCGCCAGAAATCCGATCTGGGCGATGGCTTGCGCAACCGTGTGGATCCGGCCGGTGCGGTGCTCGCCTTCCGCCCGACCTACGCCAACCAGATGGCCGTGCATGTGCCCCACCATGTCCGCAGCTTCAGCTGGCCACTCGACTGGATTGCCGGCGTCTTGTCTGCCGGGCATGACGCTGCCCCGGCCGAGGTGCTGGCCAGCGTGTTCGGCCGCCCGCTGCAATCGCCCAGCCTGCACCACTGGCTCAACATGCTGTGGGCGGAGAGTGATGACGGCACGGCGGGTGCGCTGTTGACTGCCGAAGGCATCAGCCTGTGTGTGCTGGGCGAATTGTTGCGGACGGCACAGGCGCCGGTGGCGGTGGCACGCGGCGGGCTGCCGCCGCGCAGCCTGCGGCTGTGCATCGATCATGTCATGGCCAATCTGGACCGCGAGGTGAGCATAGCCGAACTGGCCGCGGTGGCCGGCCTTTCGTGCTTTCACTTCGCGCGCGCCTTTCGGGCGAGCACCGGGCAGGCACCGGGCGGTTTCCAGCGCACCGCCCGCATGCGCAAGGCCCAGCAGCTGCTGGCCAACAGCGAACTGCCAGTCATCGAGATTGCTGCCCAGGTGGGCTATCAGGCGCCGCAGGCCTTCGCCCGCGTGTTCAGGCGCTCCACCGGGGTGACGCCGCTGCGCTGGCGCCATCAGCACCGGCTGTGACGGGCATTGTCCGGCCGATTTCGCCGCAAGATCGGTGCAGTCATGCCGCGAGTGGGGCTTGAGTGCGCCCGCCAACAGCCGGCACAACAAAACCTGTAAATTTTGACTGGCCTGCATGTTTTGCCTGGCCGGATCGAGGGGCGTGAGCATGGTCCGGAATATTTCAATGGTGCTGCTGCTGTTGGTGGCTGCCTGTTCGGCGGCGCCGGACGGGCAGGGGCAGGGCGCGCCGCCGGTGCGGGTGGCGCCACCCACGCAGCGCGAAGTGATCGACTGGGACGAATATAGCGGCCAGTTCGAAGCGGTCGAATCGGTGGAAGTGCGGGCGCGTGTGTCGGGATACCTCGATGCTGTCGCCTTTCGCGAAGGCGCCATCGTGAAGAAGGGCGATCTGCTGGCCCGCATCGATCCGCGGCCGTTCGAGGCGGCGCTGGCCTCGGCCCGGGCCGATGTTGAATCCGCCATCACCCGCCGCGATCAGACCCAGGCCGATCTTGGCCGCGGCCAGGCGCTGGTGAAGGAAGAGGCGATCAGCCGCGAGGATTATGACGCGCGCGTGCAGGCCCGGCGCGAAGCCGAAAGCCGGCTCGCCGCCGCCCGCGCCCGTCTGCGCGCGGCCGAGCTTGATGTGGGCTATACCGAGGTGCGCTCCCCCATTGCGGGGCGCGTTGGGGCGCGGCTGGTGACGGTGGGGAACCTGGTCTCCGGCGGCGGCCCGACCAGCACGCTGCTCACCACCGTCTATTCGATTGATCCCATCTATTTCGGCTTCACCGCCGATGAAGCTGCTTACCTCAAATATGTGCGCCAGAATGCGGAAGGGGAACGGCCATCGTCGCGCGATGCCGCCAATCCGGTGAAGCTGCGCCTGCAGGATGAACAAAGCTTTGTCCACGACGGCCGCATGAACTTTGTTGACAACCGCATCGATCCCACCACCGGCACGATGCGCGGCCGGGCGGTGTTTCGCAACAGCGATGGCCTGTTCCTGCCGGGGATGTTTGGTCGCCTGCAGCTGCTTGGGTCTGGCCGTTATCGCGCGTTGCTGGTGCCGGAAGCGGCCATATTGTCTGACCAATCCAACAAGATCGTGCTGGTGGTGGGCAAGGACAATGTGGTGCAGCCGCGCCCGGTCACGCTGGGTGCGCTGCAGGCTGACAACATGCGGGTGATCCGTTCGGGCATCGGCCCGGCAGACCAGGTGATCGTGGGCGGTATCGTGCGCGCCCGGCCCGGTGCCAAGGTTACGCCGCAGCAGGCTGGCGCTGGAGCGGGCAAGTGAAATTCTCCCGCTTCTTCATCGACCGGCCGATCTTTGCGGCGGTCGTCTCCATCCTGATCACGCTCGCCGGCCTCATCGCCTATTTCGGGCTGCCTGTGGCGCAATATCCGGAAATCGCGCCGCCGACGATCACGGTCACCGCCACTTATCCGGGCGCGGGCGCCGAAACCGTGGCCGATACGGTGGCAACACCGATCGAGCAGGAGCTGAACGGTGTGGAGGGCATGCTCTACATGTCCAGCCAGGCCACCGATGATGGCCGGTTGACCATCACCGCCACGTTCAAGATCGGTACCGATCTCGATGCCGCCCAGGTGCTGGTGCAGAACCGGGTCAACATTGCCGAGCCGCGCCTGCCCGAAGCGGTGCGGCGGCTGGGGGTGGTCACCCAGAAATCCTCGCCCGACATGCTGATGGTCGTGCACCTGTTCTCACCCGACAACAGCCGTGACCAGCTTTATGTGTCCAACTATGCCCTGCTGCAGATCAAGGATCGGCTGGCGCGGCTGGATGGCGTGGGATCGATCCTGGTGTTTGGCGCGCGCGAATATTCGATGCGCATCTGGCTTGATCCCGAACGCATGGGCACGCTGAAGATTTCGGCAAGCGAGGTGCTGGCGGCGATGCGCGCCGAGAATGTGCAGGTGGCCAGCGGCGTGCTGGGCCAGCCGCCAACCTCGCGGCCGGTGGCGCAGCAGATCGCGGTGCGCACCACGGGCCGCCTGCGCACGGCCGAGGAATTTGGCAATATCGTTGTGAAAACCGATGCCGCCGGCCGCATCACCCATGTGCGCGACATCGCCCGCGTGGAACTGGGCGCGCAGGATTATTCGACCAACGCCTATTTGGGCACCAATCCGGCGGTGGCCATTGCCATCTTCCAGCGGCCGGGTTCCAACGCGCTGGCCACGGCCAAGGCGGTTGAAACCACCATGGACGAGCTGGCCCAGGATTTCCCCAAGGGCCTTGCCAAGACCGTTGTGTACAACCCCACCGAGTTCATCGCGGAATCGGTGAACGAAGTGTACAGCACCATCTTTGAAGCCGCCCTGCTGGTGGTGATTGTGGTGTTCGTCTTCCTGCAGAGCTGGCGGGCGGCGCTGATCCCGATCATTGCCATCCCGGTCAGCCTGATCGGCACCTTCGCGGTCATGGCCGCGCTGGGCTTTTCGCTCAACAGCCTGACCCTGTTTGGCCTGGTGCTTGCCATCGGCATCGTGGTGGACGATGCCATCGTGGTGGTGGAAAATGTCGAGCGCGAGCTGGCCGCCGGCAAGACCCCGCGCGAGGCGGCCTACATCACCATGGACGAGGTGGGCGGCGCACTGGTGGCGATCGCACTGGTGTTGACGGCGGTGTTCGTGCCAACCGCCTTCATCGGCGGCATTTCCGGCCAGTTCTACACCCAGTTCGCGCTGACCATTGCCACCGCCACCATCCTTTCGGCGCTGGTCTCGCTCACCCTGTCGCCGGCCCTGGCCACGTTGCTGCTGCGCCCGCACAGTGCGGATCATGGCCGCGCACCGGGGGTGCTCGATCGCTTTTTTGCCCGGTTCAACAGTGGCTTTGATCGCCTGTCGGACCGCTATGGCCGGCTTTCGGGCAAGATCGTGCGGCGCACCGGCGTGGTGCTGCTGGTCTATGCCGCCCTGTTGGGCATCGCCGGCTGGCGCTTTGCCGCGACGCCGGGCGGCTTCATTCCGCAGCAGGACCAGGGCTATCTGATCGTCGCCATGCAATTGCCGCCCGGCGCCTCCTTGCAGCGCACCGATGATGTGCTGCGCCGGGCGACCAAGATCATCCTCGACACGCCGGGGATGGCCAACACGGCGGGCTTTGCCGGTTTCAATGGCGCCACCTTCACCAATGCCCCCAACGCCGGCGCCATCTTTGCCGTGATGAAGCCTTATGGGGAGCGCCCGCCGGCCATGGCGCTGCTGGGCGAACTGAATCAGCGGCTGGGTGCCATTGATGATGCCTTCATCATCGTCATCCCGCCCCCGGCCGTGGCCGGGATCGGCAATGGCGGCGGTTTCCGCATGATGATCGAAGACCGGTCTGGCGCCGGGCCGCAGCGGCTGAACGAGGTGACGCAGCAGATGCTGCAGGCGGCCTGGGCGGAGCCGCGGCTCGCCAACATGTTCAGCTTTTATGAAACCGGCACGCCGCAGCTGTTCCTCGATATCGACCGGGAAAAGGCGCAGAAGCTGGGGGTGCCGGTGGGCGAGGTCTTCTCCACCCTCGAGGTGTTCCTGGGTTCGGCGTTCGTGAATGATTTCAACTATCTCGGCCGCACCTACCGGGTGTCGGCGCAGGCTGACGCGCCGTTCCGCATGTCGATGGCCAATATTTCGGCGCTGCGCATCCTGAACCCGGCCAATGGCCAGATGGTGCCGATGGGATCGCTGGTCACCACGCGCAACATCACCGGCCCGTCGCGCCAGCCGCGCTACAATCTGTATCCGGCGGCCGAAATCGACGGCAACGCCGCGCCGGGCATTTCCAGCGGCACGGCACTGGCCATCATGGAAGGGATTGCCAAGCGTACCTTGCCGGATGGCTTTGGCTTTGAATGGACCGGCATAGCCTATCAGGAGCGTAGTGCCGGCAACACCGCCGGGGTGGTGTTTGCGCTGGCCGTGCTGGTGGTGTTCCTGGTGCTGGCCGCACAATATGAAAGCTGGCTGCTGCCGCTGGCCATCGTGCTGATCGTGCCGATGTGCCTGCTGTCGGCGATCATCGGCGTTGGTCTGCGGGGTATGGACAACAATATCCTCACCCAGGTCGGCCTCGTCGTGCTGGTGGGTCTGGCCTGCAAGAATGCCATCCTGATCGTCGAATTCGCTCGCCAGCTGGAAGCCGAGGGCCGCAGCCGCTGGGATGCGGCGGTGGAGGCGGCGCGGCTGCGGCTGCGGCCGATCCTGATGACCAGCTTTGCCTTCATCCTGGGCGTGGTGCCGCTGGTGATTGCCAGCGGCGCGGGCGCGGAAATGCGCCAGGCGCTGGGCACGGCGGTGTTTGCCGGCATGCTGGGCGTCACCGGCTTTGGCCTGCTGCTCACCCCGGCCTTCTATGTGATGTGTCGATCGATCGGGCACGGGCGCCAGCGCCCATCCACCCCTGCTGCGGAGCTGGCGCCATGAACCGCGCGATCATCCTGGCCAGCCTGCTGCTCGGGGCGTGCGCCGTCGGGCCCAATTACCGCCGTGCACCGCCCGTCGCCGCCAGCGCGCAGCCCGGCTTTGATCGCGCGGCGCTGGCCGGCGCCGTTGCCGATGCGCCCGAACAGCGCTGGTGGACGCAGATGGGCGACCCCCTGCTGGATGAGCTGGTGGCCGATGCCCTGACCCGCAACCGAGATCTGGCGGCGGCCGAAGCCAGCTTCAAGGCATCGCGCGCATTGCTCGCTGAACGCACGGCGGATTTCCTGCCATCGTCGCAGGCCAGTGCCAGCTATCAGCGCCAGCGCTTTTCGGCGCAGGGCCAAGCCTTTGGCAGCGCCT
>CAZAWH010000003.1:0-39305 GCA_964488775.1 uncultured Sandarakinorhabdus sp.
GCCGAACTGTTCCGGGTGGAGCCGCGCGTGCTGATCGACAACAAGGCCAGCAACCGCTACACGGTGATCGAGGTCAACGCCTCCGACCGGCCGGCGCTGCTCTATGCGCTGACCAACGGCCTGTTCCAGCAAAAGCTGACGATCCACAGCGCCCATATCGCCACCTATGGCGAGAAGGCCACCGACACCTTCTATGTGACCGACCTGACCGGCGCCAAGATCGACAACCCGGCCCGGCTGAAGACCATCGAGAAGCGCCTGCTCGCCATCGCCGCCACCGCCAGCCCCAAGGTGGAAACGCTGGCCGAGGTGGAGGCCGCGGCAGCGGAATAACGGCGCAAGCCGGCGCGCCACCTCAAGTCCACGCGGTCCGGCCGCTCCATTTCAGCGCCAGGGCATCGAGGGCATCCAGGGCGCCATGCAATTCCTGACCGCGTGCTGTCAGGCTGTAGGTCACCTTGGGCGGGATCGAAGGCTCGTGGTGGCGATCGATGATCCCCACCGTTTCCAGCAAGCGCAGCCGCTCGGTCAGCACCTTGGCCGAGATCGTGGGCATCTGCTTCTTCAACTGGCCAAATCGCATCGCCCCACGCCGCCGCAGCAGCCAGAGGATATAGGTGGTCCACGGCCCGCTCAGGATCGTCACCAGACCATGCAATGGACAAGCCATCGCGCTGTACGTCTCGAGCTGCAATGGGGCTGGTCCAGTCGTCATGGTTACTCTCGGGAAACCGGTTACTTCAGGGTACCTACTTGCTTTGGGTAACCGATAGCAGCATTTGCCGGTCGCGGCAGCCAAAAACTGCCGTGCCCCCACCGATGGAGTATCATCATGAAGCTTTTCTACAGCCCCGCCTCCTGCGCGATGTCGCCCCACATTGTCCTTGCCGAAGCCGGCGTGCCTTACACGCTGGAGCGGGTGGACCTTGCCACCAAGACCACCGAAACCGGCCGACCGCTGGCGGAGATCAACCCGCAGGATGCCGTGCCGGTGCTGCTGCTGGACGGTGGCGAAACCCTCACCGAAGGCGCTGCCATCGTGCAATATGTCGCCGATCTGCGGCCCGAAGCCGGTCTGTTGCCGCCCGCCGGCACGCTGGCCCGCGCCCAGGTGCAGCAGTGGCTGAACTATATCGCCACCGAGATGCACAAGGCGCATGTGCCGCTGTTCAAGGCCGATTATCCGCAGGCTGCCAAGGATATCGCCCGGGCCAGCATCCAGCGCGCCTATGCCTTTGTTGCCGCCGCGCTGGCCGATCGCCCGTTCATCACCGGCGATGGTTTCACCGTGGCCGATGCCTATCTGTTCACCATCCTGAACTGGCACAAGTTCGTCGGGCTTGATCTTGCCCCCTGGCCGGCGTTGGTCGCCTATCAGGATCGCATCGCGGCGCGCGCCGGGGTGCAGCAGGCCCTGCGCGAGGAAGGCCTGCTCGCCAGCGCGGCCTGATTCCCGCCCGATGGCCAGCGTGGCGGGCCCCGGTCCTGGCGGCCGGGGCCCGTCTTGCGTGCCAGGCTGCGACCTATTTGTCGCGGCTGTTGACGGGCGCTCGCCCGCGTGGCTTGGAAGCCGCGACGGAGGGATTTCGATGAGCAAGCCGACGGTGAACGACTGGGCCGCGATGGCCGCCAGGGAAGTGAAGGGGCAGTCGCTGGACTGGGCGACGCCCGAGGGCTTCACCGTCAAGCCGCTCTACACCGAAGCCGATACCGAAGGCTGGGACCCGGGCCTGCCCGGCTTTGCGCCCTTCACGCGCGGCGTGCGCGCCTCCATGTATGCGGGCCGGCCGTGGACGGTGCGCCAATATGCCGGCTTCTCCACCGCCGAGGAATCCAACGCCTTCTACCGCCGCAATCTCGCCGCCGGGCAGAAGGGGCTTTCCGTCGCCTTCGATCTGGCCACCCATCGCGGTTATGACAGCGACCATCCGCGCGTGTCGGGCGATGTCGGCAAGGCCGGTGTCGCCATCGACACGGTGGAGGACATGAAGATCCTGTTCGACGGCATCCCGCTCGACCAGATGTCCGTTTCCATGACCATGAACGGCGCCGTCATCCCCACCCTGGCCTTCTTCATCGTCGCGGCCGAGGAAGCCGGCGTGCCGCAGGCCAAGCTGGATGGGACCATTCAGAACGACATTCTGAAGGAGTTCATGGTCCGCAACACCTATATCTACCCGCCGGCGCCTTCGATGCGCATCGTGGCCGACATCATCAGCCACACGGCGCGCAACATGCCGAAATTCAACAGCATCTCCATCTCCGGCTATCACATGCACGAAGCCGGGGCGACGGCGCTGCAGGAACTGGCCTTCACGCTGGCTGATGGCATGGAATATGTCCGCGCTGCCCAGGCCCAGGGCCTGGATGTCGATGAATTTGCCGGCCGCCTGTCCTTCTTCTTCGCCATCGGCATGAATTTCTTCATGGAAGTGGCGAAACTGCGCGCCGCCCGCACGCTGTGGGCGCGCATCATGACCAACTTCGGCGCCAAGGACCCGCGCAGCCTGATGCTGCGCACCCATTGCCAGACCAGCGGCGTGAGCCTGCAGGAGCAGGACCCCTACAACAATGTGATCCGCACCACGATCGAGGCGCTGGCCGCCGCGCTGGGCGGCACCCAGAGCTTGCACACCAACGCGCTGGATGAAGCCATCGCGCTGCCGACCGATTTTTCCGCCCGCATCGCCCGCAACACGCAATTGGTGCTGCAGGAAGAGGCCGGCATCACCAAGGTCGTCGATCCGCTGGGCGGCAGTTACTATGTCGAGGCGCTGACGAAGCAGCTGGTCGATGGCGCCCAGGCGATCATCGATCAGGTCGAGGCCCTGGGCGGCATGACCAAGGCCGTCGAAAGCGGCATGCCCAAGCTGGAGATCGAGGCCGCCGCCGCCGCCAAGCAGGCCGGCATCGACATGGGCGAAACGGTGATCGTCGGTGTCAACAAATACAAGCCGTCCAGCACCGATGAGGTGCCGGTGCTGGATGTCGACAATGTCGCCGTGCGCGCCAGCCAGATCGCCCGTATCGAACAGGTGAAGGCCGCCCGCGACCCGGCCCGGGTGGAGGCCACGCTGGAGGCGCTGCGTCAGGGCGCGCGCGGCAGCGAGAATCTGCTCGCGCTCGCCATCGAATGTGCTCGCGCCCGCTGCACCCTGGGCGAGATTTCGGCCGCCATGGAAGATGTGTTCGGCCGCCATGCCGCCGTCGTGAAGATGGTGAAGGGCGTCTATGCCGATGCCTACAAGGCCGATCCGGCCTATGTGCGCGTGGCCGAAGGCGTGGAGGCGTTCGAACGCCGGACCGGCCGCAAGCCGCGCGTGCTGATCGTGAAGATGGGCCAGGACGGGCACGATCGTGGCGCCAAGGTGGTGGGCACCGCGCTCGCCGATCTCGGCTTTGATGCCACGGTCGGCCCGCTGTTCCAGACGCCGGAGGAAGCCCGCGCGCTGGCCATCCAGCTTGATGTGGACATTGTCGCCGCCTCCAGCCTGGCCGCCGGCCACAAGACGCTGGTGCCGGCCCTGATCAACGAGCTGAAATCCGCCGGCCGCCCCGACATCAAGGTCATCGCCGGCGGCGTCATCCCGGCGCAGGATTATGACTTCCTGACCAAGGCCGGCACGCTCGCCATCTTCGGCCCCGGCACCAACATCGTCGAAAGCGCCGCCGAACTGCTGCGCCTGCTCGGCCACAACCTGCCGCCATTGAGCGAAGCGGCGGAATAAGCCCGGCATCTTGTCCTTCCCGCTGGGCCCTGCCACCATCGCTGGAGGGGAGGGCAGGCGATGAACATCGAACCAACCGGGCAGGCCTGCGGTGCGGTGGTAACCGGGCTTGATCTTTCCGCCGCGCTGGCGCCTGAACAGATCGCCGCCATCCGCGCCGCCTGGCTGCAGCATCATGTGCTGGTGTTCCCGGACCAGGCGATGTCAGACGATGATCTGGAACGCTTCACCCTGGCCATGGGCGGCTTTGGCGAGGACCCGTTCATCGCCCCGATTCCCGGCCGCCGCCACATCATCGCCGTGGCGCGCGCGGCGGACGAAACGGCGCCGATCTTTGCCGAAACCTGGCACACGGATTGGAGCTTCCAGGCCCGCCCGCCGGCCGGCACCTGCCTTTATGGCATTGAAATCCCACCGGTGGGCGGCGACACGCTGTTTGCCAACCAGCACATGGCATGGGACGCGATGCCGGATGATCTGCGTGCCCGCGTTGAGGGGCTGATCGCGATCCATTCGGCGCAGCGCGCTTATGCGCCCGATGGCTTCTATGGTGAGCAGGACAAGGGCCGTTCGATGGACATCCGCCCGTCAAACACCGCCCGCGCCACCCAAACCCACAAGTTCGTGCGCGCCCATCCCGAAACCGGCCGCCCCGGCCTGTTTGGTTGCCTTGGCTATATCATCGGCTTTGAGGGCATGGCCGAGGCCGAGGCGATGTCGCTGCTCATGGAGCTGTACCACTGGCAGGGGCAGGAGCGGTTCCAGTATCGCCACCAATGGCGGCCGAACATGCTGGTGATGTGGGACAATCGATCGGTGCTGCACGCCGCCACCGGCGGTTACCAGGGCCATGCCCGCCGCCTGCACCGCACCACCATCGCCGCGGCCTGACCGCCTGTCCTACAGCGGCCGAATCTGTCATGATCATCGCGCCGGTGGTGGTGGCCACCGGTCGGGCAGGGGCGGACTTTGTTTAGGATTTCTGCGCCGAATCGGAAAAAGTGGAAAAACTGAAGGCGCAACCTTTGCCGCTCCGTTGTTCTTTCTCAGATCAGGTTCAACGCCGCGGCACCCGGCCGCGGATGCGGTCAAACCCCTGCTTGATCGCCGAAAAGCGCGCGTCCACCCCCATTTCGAACTGGGTGTCGGTGAAGATATAGGGCCAGTCGCCCAGGATCGCCTCCACCACCAGCTCCCCGACATAGAGCGGGTCAATGCCATGGGCGATGGCTTGCGCGGCCATGGCGGCGAATTCGTTCAATGGCGCGTCGCCGGGCGGCGGAATGGCGCCGGCCAGCCGTTCCGGCACGGCGCGGGCCGATTCCATGATGCGGGTGCGGATGAAGCCGGGGCAGAGCACGGAAACACCGATGCCGCGCGCCGCCAGCACCGGCCGCAGCCCTTCCGATATCGCCACCACGCCATATTTGGTGGCGTTGTATCCCGGCGCGACCGCCGCGACGATGCCGGCCATCGATGCGGTCGAAACGATCTGGCCGCCTTCGCCATTGGCTTCGATCAGCGGGCCAAAGATTTCAAAGCCCCACACCACGCTCATCAGATTGACGCCCAGCACCCATTCCCACTGCGCATCGGTCCATTCGCCATAACCGCCGCCGCCGCCCACCCCGGCGTTGTTGACCAGGATATGCACCTTGCCAAAGCGTGCGATCGTGGCATCCGCCGCGGCCTGCAGATCGGCTTTCAGGCTGACATCGGCCCGCACGAAGGCGACATCCGCGTTGGTCGCCGCCAGCCGCGCTGCCTCGCGCTCCACCGCGGCGCCATCGATATCGGCCATCATCACCTTCACGCCGGATTGGGCCAGCGCCTCGGCAATGCCCAGCCCGATGCCCGACCCCGCCCCGGTGACAAAGGCGACCTTGCCGGCAAGTGACTGCATCTGCGTTGCTCCCTTTCGATCCGCAGCTTAATCTGTGCCGGCCGTGCGCCAACTCTCACAAGCCATGGCCTCGCCATCAGGAGCCTGCCATGCCGATCGCCGCCACCATCCCCGGCCGCACCCGTGATCTGGGCGGATTTTCGGTGGCGCGGGTGCTGCCGTTTCCGGGCCGCCGGGCCTTGGGGCCGTTCGTGTTTTTCGACGAGATGGGCCCCGCCGACTTTCCGCCCGGCGCCGGCATCGATGTGCGGCCACATCCGCATGTCGGCCTGGCCACCATCACCTGGCTCTTTTCTGGCGCGCTTGGCCACCGCGACAGCCTGGGCACCGTGATCGACATCCACCCCGGCGCGGTGAACTGGATGACGGCGGGCCGCGGCATCGTCCACAGCGAGCGGACGCCCCCTGCCGAGCGTGGGGCCGGCCATCATATGCACGGCATCCAGGCCTGGGTGGCGCTGCCGGTGGCCGATGCCGAATGCGAACCGGCCTTTGATCATCATCCGGCCGCCGCGATGCCGCGCCACAGCGATGACGGCCTGTCGGCGGTGGTGATCGCCGGCACCATGTGGGGCCTCACCTCCCCGGTGCGCTTTCCGCACCCCATCGTCTATGCCGAGGTGCAGATGGAGGCCGGGGCCCGGCTGGTGCTGCCGGCGGCCTGGGGGGAGCGCGGGGTGTATCTGGTTGACGGCGCTGCCGAAATCGATGGCGAGGCACTGAACGTGGGCAGCCTGGCGGTCGTGGCCGACGGTGATGCCGCGCTGGTGGCCACCTCATCCAGCCGCTTGATGCTGCTGGGTGGGGCGCCCTTGCCGGAACCGCGGCACATCGAATGGAATTTCGTTTCCCACGATCCCGCGCGGATCGCCCGGGCCGCACGTGACTGGCGCGAGGGGCGCTTCCCGCCCGTGCCCGGCGAAACCGAATTCATCCCCTATTGAGTGGCGACGGTCTCCGTCCTAACCTTTGCCCATGTTCATTCCCATCACCCCCATCGTTTCCGTCGCGCCGCAGATCACGGCCGAGGATGTGGCCGCCGCAGCGGCACAAGGTGTGCGCACCATCGTCAACAACCGCCCTGATGGCGAGAGTTTCGATCAGCCGGCCGGCGCCGAAATCGCCGCAGCCTGCGCGGCACATGGCCTTGATTATGTTGCCATTCCCATCGATCACACCGGCTTCAGCCTGGATCAGGTGGAGGCGATGCTGGCCGCTCTGGGGAACGGCCCGGTGCTGGCCTATTGCCGGTCCGGCACGCGCAGCTGCAACCTGTGGGCGCTGGCGGCGGCCAAGGGCGGCACGGCCCCGGCCGATATCGTGGCGGCAGCCGGGCAGGGCGGGTATAATGTCGCCGGCCTGATGCCGCTGCTGAAACAGCTTGCCGGGGCCTGATGGACCGGATTGGTCTCCTCGGCTTTTCGGTGGTGGGGGTGGCCCTGCTGGTGCTGCTCGCCCGCTGGCTGGGCTTTGCAAGGTCGCCGCAATTGGCCAGCCCGGCGCTGGCGGCACGATTGGCCGAAGCGGCGATTCCGGGCCTGATCGTGGCAGAAACCGTGCTGTCGGTGGACGCCGGTGCGGCCCTGGTGGCGGCACAGGATGGCCGGGTGGCACTGGTGCGGGCCTTTGGTGACCGCTGGGTGGTGCGGGTGTTGCATCACCCCCTGGTCAGCCGCGCCGGCACCATCCTGCGCATCCGCCCTGACGAAGCGATGTTCCCTGAAACCACGCTCGATCTTGGCCCGGCGGCAAGCCAGTGGGCGGCCCGGCTGTGACCTGGTCCAGCCTGCCCGATCCGGTGGCCATCGCCATTCCGGTCTTCGTGCTGTGCATCCTGGTGGAACTGGCGGCGGTGCGGCTGGGCTGGCGCGGGGATTATGACTGGCGGGACACCGGCACCAGCCTGATCATGGGCCTGGGCAACACGATTGTCGGCGCCCTGTTGGCCGGCAGCGTTTCGGGCATCGCGGTCTGGCTGTGGCAGCACCGCCTGTTCGACATCGCGCCGGGCTGGGCCAGCTTTGCCCTGTGCTTCGTGCTGGATGATCTGGCCTATTACTGGATCCACCGCGCCGGCCACCGCATCCGCTGGGCCTGGGCGGCGCATGTGATCCACCATTCGTCCCAGCATTATAATCTGTCCACTGCGCTCAGGCAGACGTGGAGCGGGCTGTTCGGCCTCACCTTCATCATCAAGCTGCCGCTGTTCCTCATCGGCTTTCCGCTGGAACTGGTGGCCTTTTGCGGCGGCCTCAACCTCGTCTATCAATTCTGGATCCACACCGAGGTGGTGGGCCACCTGCCGCGCTGGTTCGAGGCGGTGATGAACACCCCGTCGCACCACCGGGTCCACCACGGCACCAACCCGCGCTATCTCGATCGCAACTATGCCGGGGTGTTCATCATCTGGGACCGGATGTTCGGCACGTTCGAGCCGGAACATGATGAAGAGCCGCCGCGCTATGGCATCATCAAGAATCTTGCCACCTTCAACCCGTTGTGGGTGGCCGTGCACGAATGGGTGGGCATTGCCCGCGATGTGGCACGGGCCCGGAGCGTGCGCGACGTCGTGCTGGCCGCCTTTGGCCCGCCCGGCGCGTTGACCGGCGATACGGCCGACGTGATCCGCGCCCGCTGGGAACAGGGCCGGCAACAGGCAGCTTCGGCGTCGCCGCTCCCACCCCCGCCACTGCCGCCTGCGGCGCAGCCCGCCGAATGATCGGGCGGCGTCAGATCCTGTTGGGCGCCGGTGGGCTGGCGCTGGCGGGTGTCGCCGGCCGGGCCTGGCAACAGGGCTTGCTGGGCGGTGACAATCCGGCGCTGAGCGCCTGGGATGACTGGGCCAGCGGCCGGCTGGTTGGCCCGCTCAAGCTGGTGGGAGCCGGCGTCCTGGCCGCCAGCCCGCACAACACCCAGCCCTGGGCCTTTGCCATTGGCCGGCTGGGCGTGGATGTGTTTGAAGTGCCGGGCCGGGCGCTGGGCAGCATGGATCCCTTTGGCCGGGAGCGGCTGGCCGGTCTGGGCGCCGCCATCCACAATATGGCGCTGGCCTCCACCGCGCTGGGCCGCGCCGCCCGGGTGCGGCTGCTGCCCGATCCGGCCAGCCCGGGCCATGTCGCCCGCATCCTGCTGGGGCCCGATGGCTCTGGCCCGACGCCGCACCGGCTGCTGCCGTTCATCGCCCGGCGTCACACCCACCGCGGGCCGTGGCGCGGCGGGCCCGTGCCCGAAGCCAAGCTGGCGGCGCTGCTGGATTTTCCGGCCTTTGCCGACGTGCGCATCGCCCTGTTCACGGCCGCCAGCCCGCGTGGCCGCCGCTTTGCCGCCCTCACCGATGAAGCCACCGCTGCCATCGTGGCCGATGCCGACATGATGGCCAACAGCCACCGCTGGATGCGTCATGATCGCCGTGATGCCGATCGGCTGAAGGACGGGCTGACCATCGCCACCTCCGGCGTCTCGCCCTTCCTGGCCACCATGGGCGCCTTGTTGCCCGAACAATCGGCCAGCAGCAAAGGCGAATATTGGCTGGCCAACACCCGCGACAATCACTTGCCGACGGCCTCGCTGTTCGGCCTGATCCTCACCCCGCGTCCGCACGACCGGCGCAGCGCCCTCCTGGTCGGCAGCGCCTGGCAGCGCCTGCATCTGAACGCCACCGCCGCCGGCCTGGTGGCCCAGCCGCTCAATCAACTGCCCGAAATGATCGACCGCGAAGCCCAGCTCGGCCAGCCGCCGCGCTTTGCCGCCAAGGCCGATGCATTGCTGGACGATCCCGCCTGGCGGCCGTCCTTCGCCTTCCGCCTCGGCACCGCCGATGCTCCCGCCGGAGCCGCCCTGCGCCGCCCGGTCAGCGACGTGATCGGCCACCCGGCCCGGCTGGAATGGGAAGTGGAACAATGGCGCGCCGCCGGCGGCGCATTCTGATCACGCGGCGGTAAACCCGTCTGCCGGTTTATTTCGCCGCCTGCCGGATCGGGCGGGACAGGAATTCGGGCACGCCTTCCGGACCGAAGCCGATGAAGGCTTCGCCGTCATCATCGTTGCGGTGGCGGTTGGGGGCCTGGGTGGCGAGCGCGCGATAGCTGGCGAGCGGATCGCGGGCGGGTTCGGCGCGCGGGGTGCGCGGCGGCCGGGCGGTGCGGTCGCGCGCCGGGGCCTCACCCCGGGGTTGGGCATCACCGCGCGGCGGGCGGGCGGTTTCGGCGCGGGCGGGTTCAGCCTTTGGCGCTTCGGCACGGGCAGGCCGGTCGGCGTTGCGCTCGTCGCGGCGCGCATCCAGGCGCTCTGGGCGCTCGCTGCCCTTGCGCTTGCGGTCGCGCTTGCGCTTTTCGCGGGGCTCGCCATCGGCGTCGGCGGCGGCCGGCGTCGTCTCGGCGGCCGGGACCGGCGTCGGTGCTGGCGCCGCCGGGGCGGCTTGTGCCTCGGCACCGCCCGGGGTCCAGCGGGCGATCTTCTGACGCGTCAGCTTTTCGATATTGGCCAGATTTTCGGCATCATCTGGCGTCGCAAAGCTGTAGGCGGTGCCGGTGCGGCCCGCGCGGCCCGTGCGGCCGATGCGGTGGACATAATCGTCCGGATGCCAGGGCATGTCATAGTTGACGACATGGGAGACGCCGGGAATGTCCAGCCCGCGGGCGGCAACGTCGCTGGCGACCAGGATGGTGATGGCACCGGATTTGAACCGGTCCAGCTCGCGGATGCGGTCGGCCTGTTCCATGTCGCCGTGGATCTGGCCAACCGGCAGGCGCGTGCGCTTCAGGCTGTCGGTCAACTCGCGCACCGTGGTCTTCTTGTTGCAGAAGATGATGGCGGTGGTGACATCGTCCTGGCGCAGGAGAGAGCGCAGCAGGTCACGCTTGTCGCGGCTGCTGGTTTCGACGACCCACTGGGTGATGTTGGTGTTGGTGCTGGCCGCGCGGGCAACCTCGATGCTCTTGGGCGCCGACATGAACTGGTCCGCCAACTTCTTGATCGGCGGCGGCATGGTGGCGGAGAAGAGCAGGGTCTGCCGGGATTTCGGCAGCTTGGCGCAGATGGATTCGATGTCGGGGATGAAGCCCATGTCGAGCATGCGGTCAGCTTCATCGATCACCAGCATGGCGCAGCCAGACAGGAGGATCTTGCCGCGGGCAAACAGGTCCATCAGGCGGCCGGGGGTGGCGATGAGCACGTCCACACCCTTTTCCAGGGCCGCGAGCTGGTCGCCCATGGACACGCCGCCGATCAGCAGGGCCATCGAGAGCTTGTGGTTCTTGCCATATTTGTCGAAATTCTCGGCGACTTGCTGGGCCAGTTCCCGTGTGGGTTCCAGGATCAGGCTGCGCGGCATCAGGGCGCGGCTGCGGCCTTCGGCGAGGATGTCGATCATCGGCAGCACGAAGCTGGCGGTCTTGCCGGTGCCGGTCTGGGCGATGGCGATGATGTCCTTGCCCATCAGGACCGAAGGGACGGCCTGGCGCTGGATCGGCGTGGGCGTGTCATAGCCACTGTCGGCAACGGCGCGCAGCAGGGCATCGGAAAGGCCCAGATCGGAAAAGCTCATCGTGTTCCTGTGAAAGCAGCCGCTATCCGGCTTGCATGGGGCCATGCGGGCGATGCCTGCAAAAGTCAATCAAAAGCGCATGGACGGGCCGCGATGACGGGGTGGCCAAACAGCGAAGGGGCGGCCGTTGCCGGCCGCCCCCTGCCTTGACCTGGCCTCAGGATCAGAAGCGGAAGCCAGCCGCCACACCATAACGCCGGGGTTCCAGCGTGAAGATATTGGTGAACAGGCCCGACGACTGGTCGGTGACATAAAGGCCGGTGATGGCGTTGTTGTTGGTCATGTTCTGGATGAAGGCGCGGACATACCATTTGTCGTCCTTGCCGTTCAGCTGCACCTGGGCGTTGACCACGGTGTAGGCCGGGATGCGGTTGATGGCACCGTTGAAGATGTTGCCAAAGCTTTCGCCGGTGTGGGCAACGTCGATCCGCGGCACCAGCGCCAGATCGCCGGCGTGGATGGTGTATTGGGCGCCGATGGAGAATTTGTAGTTCGGCGCCTGCGGCAGGTCATTGCCGCGCAGGTTGGTGGTCACGCCTTCCGGGAGCATCTGCACGCCGCCGAAGTTCACCCCCACGCTGCTGGCCAGCGCGCCCAGCGCGGCGCAGGCCGAGAAGGCCCCGGTGGCGCCGTTGAGGCCGCTGTCGGTGGGGAAGGCGGTGGGGGCGCGCAGGCCAGCACCGGGGATGCCCGGGGGCTGCACACCGTTCACCGGCGCCCGCAGCGACACCGTGCCGGCGTTGATCAGGTTGTTGACCGTGGTGACATAGGCGTTGGCCCCGGCCGCATTGCCCGGGGTGGTGGGCACGACGGCGCAGTTGGAGCCGTTGGTGATGTCCTTGATGATCACGGCATCGCTGCGGCCGCCCGACGGGTCACGCGGGTTGGCCAGGAACTTGTCGCTGGCAACGCGGGTGTCCAGATAGGACGCGTTGATGTTGAACACCAGGTCGCGGACCGGCGACAGGATGAATTCGCCTTCCACACCGAACACATTGGCGTCGACGTTGTCGTTCACCGAGGTGCGCGCGGTGATGCGGCTGAGCTGCAGGCCCTTGTACTTGTAGTAGAAGGCGGTGACGTTGGCGCGCAGCTTGCCGTCGAGGAAGCTGTTCTTGGAGCCGATTTCAAACGCGTCGATGAATTCCGGCGTGAAGGTATCCGGCACCGCGAAGATCGGCTGCAGCGGCGGGTTGATGCCGCCCGACTTGTAACCGCGCGAATAGGAGAAGTAGATCAGATTGTCGTCGGTGATCTGCCAGTCGATCACGGCGCGGCCGGTGACTTCCGAGAAGCTGACTTCGCGGACCGAGAAGGCCTGGATGCCGGCGCGGTTGGGGTCACCATCGAAGCTCGCGGCGGCCGGGGCATTGAAGACATTGCCCGTCTGCCCGAACGGCACGAAGAAGCTGGCCAGCGTCGAGCGGGCGCTGACATTCTTCTCGTCGTTGTTGTAGCGCAGGCCGGCGGTGATCTTCAGATTGTCGGTGATGTTGTAATAGGCTTCACCGAAGATGCCATAGCTCTTCAGGGTGAAGCGGTTGGTGTTGTTGCGGAAGAACGGCGTGCCGAGATAACCGGCGCCGCCCCCGAGGACGCCGACCAGATAGTCGATGCCCCAGCTGTTCACATAATAGCTGTTTTCCGGCAGCACGGTGTCGACATAGATGCCGCCGACCAGGAAGTTGAATTTGCCATCGAATTCGGAGGTGACGATGGCTTCCAGCGTCTTGCCGCGCACGATCTGGTTGGAGCGGTCGAAATCCTGCGGGGTGGCGGAGCAGAAGCGGTTGCCGCCATAGGCGCCCAAACCGGATTCCTCGGCCAGCGAGGTGCAGAATTGCGCGCCGGAGCGGATGGCCGCGCCCACCTGCGGGAAGGCCGCCGTGGCGAGGCCGGCGTTGGCAACCGCCGGGTTGAAGACGGTGAGGTTGTAATCGACCGAGCTGTCCACCGCGTTGCGCTGGTACATGCCGGTGACCTGGGCCTTGATGCTGCCGAAGTCATGCTGCACGCGCAGCATATATTGTTCTTCTTCGGCAAAATAGGTCGGCACATAATCGGTGCGCACCTGGCGGACGTTGGCCGGGTTGACGTTGCCGGCGAAGTTGTAGGCATCGGTGCCATAGACGCTGCCGAGACCCAGCGCGCCGAAACCGGCGCCGCCCTGCGTCGTCAGGAATTCGCGGCTCGACAGGGTGCCGACGAAGGTGGAGTTGGCGTTGATGTAGCCAAAGTCGCGGCGGCCGGGCAGACAGCCCAGCACCCCGGTGGGATCGGTCTGGCACAGCTGCTTCTGGATGCGGCTGCGATCGTCGTTTTCGCGGAAATAATAGGCCATGGCGTCAACCGTGGTGTCTTCGGTCGGCTGCCAGCGGATGCTGCCGCGGATGGCATAAAGGTCGCGGCCATCGATGCGGGTGTTGTTGAACAGATTCTCGGTGAAACCGTCACGCTTGAGGTAGGTGCCGGCGACGCGCACGGCCAGCGTGTCGGTGATGGGCAGGTTGAACATGCCCTTCACGCGGATCGATTCATAATTGCCATATTCGATTTCGCCTGCGGCGTGGATGGCATCGAACTTGGGCTTGGCATTGACGAAGTTGACGACGCCGCCGGTGGCGTTGCGGCCGAACAGCGTGCCCTGCGGGCCGCGCAGCACTTCAACGCGCTCCAGGTCGAAGAATTCGGCTTCGAACAGGCGGGTGGCAAACAGCGGCATGCCTTCGGAGTGGATGGCGGTGGCCGAATCGCAGGTCACGCCGACGCACAGATCGCCGATGCCGCGGATGGTGAAGCTGGACCCGGTGAAGTTGCCCTTGGTGAAGGTGATGTTGGGCAGGGTGAGCTGGATGTCGAGCGGGTTGTTGATCTGCTGGCGCTGCAGCGCCTGGGCGTCGAACGCGGTCACCGCGATCGGCACGTCCTGCAGGCTTTGGGCGGTGCGCTGGGCGGTGACGACGATTTCCTCGATCCCGGTGTCGTCGCTCTGTGCCTGCGGGGCCTGCTGCGCCTGCGCCGGCAGGGCCAAAATGCCGATAAGTGACGCGCTGGCGACCAGGCCGGCACGGAATCCAGACTTCAATTTCATGATACGTCCTCCCCAAAAGCCCTCTGGCTGGACCCTTTTGTGTGGCTCTGGCGGCCAGGTCCTGTGCCCTTGCATCACGCCGCGTTAACGGCCCTTGCTGCAATCATCAGTTTGGACAGGAGGCCAAGCCTTTGTCCAGCATCAGTGGCATCGCGCCACATGGCTGCTCAGGGCTGTGGCGGCGGTGCAACAGTCGTGCGGCGTGAGATCAGCGGTTGGGGCGGGCCTTGCCGGCTGGCATGATCGAGGCGATGGCGCATTCGCCGCCCGATCGCGCCCCGATGGCATCGCGGCCGGCGCACAATTGGCCGGCCTGTTTCTGCTGATAGTAAAAGCCCTGATAGAAGGACAGCGCCGGGCATTCCTGGGCGAGGAACAGGCGCCAGCGCCGGCCGCCGCGCAAGGTGAGCTCGAGCGCGCGATCGCCATAAAGCTGCGCGGCGGCGATGCTGTTGATGTCGATGCAGCGCTTGCGGCCTGCGCGGGGCGGGCGGGGCCGTTCGCCGCCGGGCGGCGCCAGCCCGCCGGGGCGCACCGGCACGCGGCGCCAGGCCTGGCCTTCGAAACTGGGCGGCGGTGGTTCGGGGCGGCGTTCGCGCGGACCGGCCATGGCACCGCCGGCGAGCAGGGCGGTTGCCGCCACTGCCCGTGCCCATCGGCGCCATCCGGAAAAAAATTGCTGCAAGACCCGCTCCCATGCCCCCATGGCATCATGGCCTTGCCGGCCATGCCCCTGCAAGCCATGCAAAAGCCCGGGGCGGCTTGAACGCGGCCTGAATGGTGCGCGGTGCCGCCCCCTGTCCCGGCCGCGGCAAAGCGGTTATTCCTGCGGCATGATTGCGCCTGCCCCCGATGCCCCCACCGCTGCCGCGCTGGCCGCCCTGAAGGCGGCAGCCGGCACGGATTGGACCGAGGACCCGGATCTGATCGCGCCGCGGCTGGTGGATTGGCGTGGCCGCTTCCAGGGGGCGACCCCGCTGATGCTGATGCCGCGCGATGCCGAGCAGCTGGCGGCGATCGTGCGGGTGGCGGCCGATCGGCGGGTGGCGCTGGTGCCGCAGGGCGGCAACACCGGGCTGGTGGGCGGCGGCATTCCGCCGGCGGATGGATCGGCCGTGCTGGTGAGCCTGGCACGCATGAACCGCATCCGCCGGCTGGATGGGCCGGGGCAGCTGATCATTGCCGAGGCCGGGGTGATCCTGGCCGATCTCCATGCCGCTGCCGCCGAAGCCGGGCTGATGTTTCCGCTGTCGCTGGGAGCCAAGGGATCGGCCACGCTGGGCGGCCTGGCATCGACCAATGCCGGCGGGGTGCAGGTGGTGCGCCATGGCACGATGCGGGCGCTGGTGGCCGGGGTGGAGGCCGTGCTGCCGGATGGCCGCATCCTGCATGATCTGGCCGGGCTGGTGAAGAACAACACCGGCCTGGATGTGAAGCAGCTGTTGATCGGCGCGGAGGGGACCTTGGGCTTCATCACCGCGCTGGCGCTGCGGCTGGTGCCGGTGCCCCGCCACCGCGCCGTGGGCTGGGCCGGGGTGGCGCGGCCGCACCAGGCGCTGGACCTGCTGGCCCGGCTGCAGGCGGTGAGCGGCGGGCAGGTGGAGAGTTTCGAGCTGGTGCCGCAGGCCGGTGTTGATCTGGTCGCCCGGCATCTGGGGCAGCGGCCGCCGCTGGCCGGGGCCCACCCATGGCAATGCCTGGTGGAACTGGCCGGGCCCCAGCCGCTGGAGGCCTTGCTGGCCGAGGGGCTGGCCGGGGCCGATGATGCGGTGATTGCCCAGAATGATGGCCAGGCCGCGGCGCTGTGGCGCCTGCGCGAGGAATTGCCGCTGGCCGAACGGCGCGAAGGGCCGGCGGTGCACCATGATATTTCGGTGCCGGTGTCGTCCCTGCCCGATTTTGCCGAAGCCGCCACGGCCACCATCGAAGCGGCCTTTCCCGGTGCCCGGGTGATTGCCTTTGGCCATCTGGGCGACGGCAATTTGCATTTCAACCTGCGCGCCCCGGCCGAAGACGGGGTGGCCTGGGTGGCCCGCCATGGTGCGGCCGTCACCCGACAGGTGCATGATCTGGTGGCGGCGGCCGGCGGTGCCATTTCGGCCGAGCATGGCATCGGCGTGCTGAAGCGCGATGATCTGGCCCGGTTGGGCGATCCGGCCCGGCTGGCAGCAATGCGGGCGATCAAGGCGGCGCTGGACCCGCTGAACATCATGAACCCGGGCAAGATCTATTGAGCGTTGGCGATTTTCGCCCCGCAACCGGGGCAAATGCTGCCGCGTAACAGCGTGCGACACCCCGACACAGCGCAGCCTTGCGCGATGTTCATCTGCGCTTTAGGAAGGCGCACCAGTTTTGAACGACAACCTCAGCCAAGAAAGAATATTGCGTATCATGGCCACTCAGCCTCCTGCCAACCAGCTGCCGCTTTTCTACAACAGCCTGGCGCCGCTGTCCTCGCAGCTTCACCCCACCCATGGCCTGAAGCCGCGTCCGGATCTGGGGTTCACCCGTGGCACCCATGCCATCCCGGTGACCGTGGACGAATTCCCGCTGGTGCAGCGCAATTATCCGATCGTGTTCGGCGTGGGTGACAACCCGGCGCCGCTGGCGCTGGTGGGCCTGCAGGAAGGCGAGAACCTGTATCTGGGCGCCGACGACCAGTGGGAAGCCAATCATTATATCCCGGCCTTCGTGCGCCGTTATCCGTTCATGCTGGCCCGGCTGACCCCGGAAGCCCAGGAACTGTCGCTGTGCTTTGACGACGCGTCGGGCATCGTGGTGGAAAACGACGGCGAGAAGCTGTTCGACGGCACCGAGCCGACCGACACCACCAAGGCCATCCTGCAGTTCTGCGAACAGTTCGAACAGGCCGTGATGCGCACCCGCAGCTTCATGGAAGAACTGACCAAGCTGGACCTGCTGATGGACGGCGAAGTGACCATCCAGCGCGATGGCCTGGCCCAGCCGGCCGTGTATCGCGGTTTCCGCATGGTGGACGAGCAGAAGCTGCAGAACCTGCGCGGCGACCAGGCCCGCAAGATGGTGCAATCGGGCATGATGGGCCTGATCTATGCCCATCTGTTCAGCCTGTCGCTGATCAGCCCGCTGTTCGAGCGCCAGTTTGCCGCGACCAGCGCCAAGGCGGCCTGATCCCGGTTTGACCGATAGAAAGGGGGGCGGTGGCCGCGGCCATCGCCCCTTTTTTCATGCCCGCTTCAGGCCAGCGCCAGCGGCCCGTGATCGTCGCAATGGCCGCCATGGACATGGTGGAGCCGGCCATCGACCAGCCAGTCGACATGATCACCGTGCGGCACCGCTTCATGACCGCAGCCCGGGCCGTGGACATGGCCACAGGCCATGGGCGCCACGCAGCCATCGGGATTGCCGGCCGAAACCGCCACGACATGATCATCGACATGATCGCCATGGACATGATGGAGATGACCATCATGGAGATAATCGACATGGCCATCATGGCGCACGGCGGTGTGGCCACAGCCGGGGCCATGGGCGTGGGCATGATCGGGGTGGATGTGACAGGACATGACAATGCCTCCTGACCCGGGCCGGGGCGTCCGGCAACGGCTGCCCATCCTCCCGACAGCAGCCAGATCATAGGCCCGGCGGGCGCTGATCCCCAGTGACAAGCCGGCAATGGACTTGACGTGTTACAACGTATCATTCTATCGGCGGTCATCTCCAGACTGTCATTGCAAGGGTGTTCCATGGCGTATCGTTCGTCGTTGCTGTTGTTGTTGCTCGCGTCCGCGCCGGTGCTGGCGGCGGAAGACGTCGCAGGTCAGGATGCGCAGCATGGGGTGCAGGACCCCGAAATCATCGTCACCGCGCCGTTTGCGCGGGATCGCAAGCTGGTCGCCACCGCCATTTCCGTGCTGTCGGGCGATGATCTGCAGCGGCAGACCCGTTCGACCATCGGTGAGACGCTGGCCCGCCTGCCCGGCGTGACCAGCAGCTTCTTTGGCCCCAATGCCTCGCGCCCGATCCTGCGCGGTCTGGACAATGAACGGGTGCGCGTGCTGACCGATGGGGTGGGCAGCTTCGATGTGTCGAACACCTCGGTCGATCATGCCGTGGCGGCCAACCCGCTGCTGGCCGACCGGGTGGAGATCCTGCGTGGGCCGGCGGCGCTGCTGTTCGGGTCGGGCGCGATCGGCGGCGTGGTCAACATGCGCGATCTCCGCATCGCCCGCGAGGTGCCGGAAGGTGACCTGCACGTGGATGCCAGCGCCGGTGTGGCCAGCGCGGCGCGCGAGCGCAATGTTGCGGCGGCGGTGAACGTGCCGCTGGGCGGCGGCTTTGTGGCGCATGTGGATGGCAGCTTCTTCCAGTCCGAAGCCTATCGCAGCGGTGGCTTTGTGTTTGCAAAGGATCTGCGCAAGGAAGCCGCCGAGGAAGGCGGCGAGGCCGCGGAGAAGGCCGGTGCCTTTGGCCGGGTGGCCAACACCGGCGCGCGCACCTGGGATGTGGCCGGCAGCCTGGCCTGGATCGGCCAGGATGGCGCCAGCCTTGGCGTCGCGGTGAGCCATCTCGCCAACCGCTATGGCATCCCCAACAGCCTGGAAATCGAACATGACGACGATCATGCCGATGATCATCACGACGATCATGATGATCATGAGCATGAAGAGGGCCATGCCCATGAGGATATCACCCTCGACATGCGCCAGACGCGGGTGGATGTGCGCGGTGCCCTGCCGCTGGGCGGCGCCTTCAAGGAACTGAAGCTGCGCGGTGGCTGGGCGGATTATCGCCATGACGAGATCGAGGACACCGGCGAGATCGGCACCAGCTTCTTCAACAAGAGCTGGGAAGCCCGGCTGGAATTGGTGCAGGAACGGCGCGGCAACTGGCAGGGTGCCAGCGGCGTGCAGTATTTCAGCCGCAATTTCAACGCAGTGGGTGAAGAGGCCTATATTCCGGCCAACGAAACCCGCCAGCTCGGCCTGTTCACCCTGCAGGAATTCGATCTGGGCGCGGTGCGGCTGGAAGGCGGCGCCCGCTATGAGCATGCCAGCGTGAAATCGGTGCTGGCCGGCCGCACCCGACGGTTTGATTCGCTGTCGGTTTCGGCTGGTGGCTCGCTTGATCTGGGCGGCGGCTTCCGCCTGGCGCTGAGCGCGGCGCGCACCGAGCGGGCGCCTGCGGCCGAGGAATTGTTTGCCAACGGGGCCCATGCCGCCACCCGGGCCTTTGAAATCGGCAACCCCGATTTCCGCAAGGAACGCCAGTTGGGCGCCGAAGCCGTGCTGCGGGGCCGCGGCGCTGGCTGGCGGCTGGAAGTGTCGGGCTTCATCAACCGCTTTGACAATTACATCTTCCTCAACCCCACCGGGGCCGAGGAGGACGAGCTGCCGGTGTTCCGCTATGCTCAGGCCGATGCCCGTTTCTATGGCCTTGAAATCGAAGGCGCGCTGAAGGTGGCACAGCTAGGCCCGGCCCGCATCGATGTGACCGGCATGCTGGATTATACCCACGCCACCATCCTGCGCGGGGGTGGTGCCGTGCCGCGCATCCCGCCGCTGCGCATGATCGGCGGGATCGAAGCCGGCGGTGGCCCGGTGGGCGGCCGGATCGAGGTGGAGCATGTGACGGCGCAGGACCGTGTGGCCGGCTTTGAAACCGCCACGCCGGCCTGGACGATGGTGAACGCCAGCCTGTCGTGGAAGCCGTTCGGGCCGGATGCGGCGACCACGGTGATGGTGCAGGCCAACAACATCTTTGACGTGGAAGCCCGTCGCCACAGCAGCTTCCTGAAGGACGTGGCGCCGTTGTTCGGCCGCGATATTCGTGTTTCGATCCGCACTGCCTTCTGAGGCAAGAAAAAGCCCGGAACGGGCTCTTGAAAGCCGGTGCCGCCATCCCACATCGGGATCATGGCGGCACCGCTTCCCCCCCTCAGCCGGGGCCGCCAGTGGCAAATGCCTGCCACGTCCCCGATGGGCGTGACGCCCTGACCCTGGCCGCGCCGGTCTCTCCCCCAGACCGGCGCGGCCCTTGTTTTTCGGACACTTTGTCGTTTCAGGCCTTATTCGGCTGCCTGGGCCCAGGGGGCGCCGCTCAGCGCCGGCCAGTTCGCCACCAGCATCTGCACCAGCCCGGTGAGTGCGTTGCGCACCCGCACCGCGCCGGCGGTGAGGGTGAGGCGATTGGCATCGAGATAGAGGCTGCGGCACAATTCGATCTGCACGGCGTGGATGCCGCTGGCCGGCTGGCCATGATGGTGCGTGGTGTAACCGCCGGCATAGGGATGGTTGCGCGCCACGCGCCAGCCGGCGCGGCGGAAATGATCCTCCATGGCGGCGACGATGGCGGGATTGGCGCTGCGGCCATGGCAATCGCCCAGCACGATCTGGGGAGGGCGCGGGCCAGTGGGCGGCGGCATCGAGTGGACATCGATCAACAGGGCGGCGCCGTGCCGCTGGCGCGCGGCCTGCAGTTCGGCCGTGATGCGATCGTGCCAGGGGGCGTGGGCGGCGGCGATGCGCTCGGCGGCCTCGGATGCCGGCAATTTGCGGCTGTGGATTTCCCGGCCCATGGCCGCCAGCCGCGGGATGACGCCGAGGCCCGCCGCCACGCGCGGTGACGGCGCCACCGGCACTGGCAACGGGCCATCGAACATGCCGGGATCAAGCTCGTCCGGGGCGCGGTTGAGATCGAGCCAGCAGCGCGCATGGGTGGCGGCAAGCACCGGCACGCCGGCAATGCCATCGAGCAGGGCATCCACCAGCGCGTCCTCGGCGCGGCGCAGTTCGGCAAGGCTGAGCCGGGCGGCCGCGAGGAACGGCGCCGGATAATGGCGCCCACTGTGCGGCGAGGTGACCAGCAGCGGCCAGCGCCCGCCGGCATCGCCTGTCAACGTCCACAGCGGCAAGTTGGCCCGCAATCCCATGCCCCCCGTTAGCCCTTTGGCCCGCCCAAGGCAAAGCTTGCGTTTGACGCAGCCAACAGGGCTTGCCAAGCCGCTGCGAAGCCACTAACAGGCCGCTTCTTCGTGGACGCGTAGCTCAGTGGTAGAGCACTGTGTTGACATCGCAGGGGTCGCAGGTTCAATCCCTGCCGCGTCCACCATTTTCCCATTGTTGCCGAACAATTGACAGGCTGTGGCCCGCCAGGATGCGGCTCAGCCTGGTGATGACTCGTGCCTGTTGCTCGGGGGAAGCGGTCAATCGTCTCCGTTGATAATGTTGCACCTTTGGATGCTACTGATTTGCTCTGGCGTGCTGGGGAGGGAGCGGATGCTCCGCATTCTCGTGGTCGAAGATAGCGAGTGGCGCATCGAACAATTCCGGAAATGGATGCCTGATGTTGTGCGCCTGCTGGAGCAACAGCAAGGGAGATTTGACCAACAACTGGTGGCATCCAAGGCAATGCGGCAGCAGGTTGAGGCAATCGCTGCTGCCGAGATCGCAGCCGGGGAAGAGCGGACGAAAACAGCCGAAGCGCAAGCAATGGATGCCCATGCCAAGCGGCTGGCCGCTGCCCGCACCACAAGGGCGGCGAGCGAGGATGAAGCCAGGCGCCTGTTGCAGGGCCAAATCGGTAGCTTGCGCACAGGCCCCAACGGCGCGCTGGGATTTTTGCGCACAGAAAATGGCGTGGCCATGTCGGGCCTTGGGTTGACCATGCTGGGATTTTCGTTGGCCCTGTGGCTTACCGTGCTCGAAGGATCCCGGGCCCTTGTGGTCGGCGGCCTGATGGCTGCGGCGCTGCTGACGCTGAGCTATCTGCTGGATACCAGAACGGATATGGCGAAACTGGACGTGCTCGACACGCATGAGGAGCAGATGCGTGCGGCGGGCCAGGCGTTTGAAGCGGCTGCAGCGGCCAGCCTTGCCGAAGCAAATCTGGCGATCGGCCGCGCCCGCGAGGCCCTGGACCTGATAAAATCGAACCAGCAAACCGCCCGCACCAAGGCCGAAGCGAGTTGGACCGAGGCGGATGCCGCCGCCCAGGCCGAACTGGAGGCGATGCTGAACCGTGTACAAGCCATTGTGGTGGCATGGCTCAGTTTTCTGGACACGTTGATCGACCGGTTGGTTGCGCAGCGAAATCGCGCGCTCGACAGCCAGGCGCTGTTGTTGCGGCCGATCGGGGAGAAGCCACATGACCCCTCAGTTGCACCACCATCGGTGATCCGGCTGGGCTGGCTGCAACCGGGCGGTGGCGGGTTCAAGCGTCCGTCGCCGGCCACGGCGTCGCGTCGCTCCTCTGCCGCGAAAGACAAGTAAGGCCATGGCCAACAACTCGCCCAAAACAGCCATATCGGGACCGAAGCGCAATGGCAGCCGGCGCGTGTCATGAATGAGCGCCGTGACCAGTTCCACGAGTTGCAGCAGCGCGCGCGGCTGCAACTTGTGCTGTTTCTCTGTCTGATCGCAGTGGCTGCTGTTATCACCTACACGGGTGTTGGGCCCCATTCTGGCGTTATGCGCCGCGAAAAGAGCGCAGCCGAACCCGTGGCGGCGGCACCATTTGCTCTGACCGGCATCGCGTTGGGGCACGCTGTTCGCAATGGCCAATTGACCGACCGCGTTGATGGTTGGACGCTCACGGGAACGCCGGCGGAAATGGCCATCCAATGGAGCTATACCGGGGCGCGGATCGGTGGCCTGTTCCAGTGCCAGTTCCAGCCGGAAGGCGCAGACGCCATCGCCTTTGCCGATATCCGCATCGAACATGTCAACGGCGGCGCCTGGTGCCGCCATGCGTTTGCCGAGCCCGGCCGGTACAGGCTGATGCTGCTGCTCGATGGCCAACAGGTCTGGAGCCAGGACCTGATGGTGGAACCCAATGCTGAACCGTTGCCGGCCGAGGATCTTGCGCAAGATGAGGCGCCGCCTGCGGTGCCCCCGCAGGTCATGACCCGGCCCAGCCGGTCGGGTCGGGTGGTGCGGGCCCCATCGCCACCGGCGGTTGCATATCGGTCATTCAAGGGGCGCTGGCAGGGCTATGGCATGGATGAAGGATATGAATGGCAAATTGCCCTTGATATCGACCCCGACGTTGCCCCGGGGCAATCCGTCGGCCGCAGTGCCTATGGGTTTCGCCCGCTCACAGCCGGATATGGCGTGTGCAGAGGTGAGATGTTCTTGCTCGAAAAGAGCGAAAACCGCCTGGTTCTGCGGGAGGAACGGCTGCGGGAACTTGACGTCAATTGTATCGGCAACGCCCCATATGGGGAGGAGATCACCCTTGAAATGCAAGGCGATCACGTGCTTGCTCGGTGGATCAAGCGTCGCCGCAGCCAAAAGGTCACAATGGAAACCAGCCTGTACCGGCAATAAGTGCTGGTTCCGATCGACTGGTGGCAGCATGACGACCGAATGGGCCGAACGCGCCGGCATGGCCGTCACGGTGAATGAATGTAAACCATGGCTTACAACCGCTTGCGGCTTGGAATCGCTGGGAATAGCAATTTCAGTGCTTTAGAGGGCGTTCCGTTCTTGGCATGATGTTTGCATCGCGTCACGTGCTCGACGTAATCCCGCGTCACTTCGTTTAGAGGGGGAGCAGTAACATGACCATCAAGAGCCTCATGCTCGCGACGGCGATCACGGCCTCGGCCCTGGCTTCGGTGCCGGCTGCCGCGACCCAGGAAGCCTTTGCCAGCATCACCGCGCTGAACAACAACCGCAACTTCCGCTGGGTGAAGACCGGCAGCACCGGTGGTACCTTCTACACCACCACGACTGCCACGGACAACGTCGCTGGCGCCGTTGCCATGCGCTTCAGCCCGCTGGGCCCGAACGGCTTTGACATCGATGCCAACGTCCTCATCAGCGGCACCACGACGGCTGACCCGCTGGGCGTGACCACCGGTTCGTTCAGCCAGGTGATCGACAGCTTCACCTTCACCGTGACCGCCACCCAGGGCTTCCAGCTCGGCAGCCAGTTCTACAACGCTGGCACCATCCTGCTGCAGTCGGTTGGCAATGTGACCAACACCCGCATCCAGGGCACCGTCGGCGGCACCACCGGTTCGTTCGTCGGTTCGCCGGGCGCTGGTGCGGCGATGACCTTCACGTCGCCGATCTTCACCTTCCAGCCGGGCACCACCTTTGGTTTCAACTTCGGTCTGGCCTCGCTCAGCCCGGCGTTTGCCACCACCGGTTCCAACCAGAGCCTGAGCAGCTTCCGCGCCCGTCTGACCGGCGACTTCCAGTCGGACCCGCTGCCGCGCCTGAACGTGCCGGAGCCGGGCACCTGGGCGATGATGATCGTCGGCATGGGCCTGGTGGGCTTCGCCCGCCGTCGCCGCAACGTGGCCGTGGCCGCGTAAGCCGACCCATCCTCGGATGTGCGAAGGGGCTGCCCGCAAGGGCAGCCCCTTTTCATTTCCGGCTTCGACAATGGGCCCGGCCAGTCAACGCCGGCCCGGCGGCGTTCCTGGTCTGGGCAGGATAGGATACAGACCAAAGTCTGTATATCTCGCCTCAACGTCTGGGGTGGAGGCTTCACAGTCTGTAAACACGGCAAGGCATTTGATTCAGACTATCTTTACGACAATGAGCAAAATCAAAGATTTGGCTATCTTCATTTTCTGGCACGACCTTTGCATGGTGATCGGCAACCGTTTCAAGGAGACCTTCCGATGAAGACCAAGCTGATCATGCTCGCCGCCCTGGCCGGCAGCCTCACCGCCGCTGCCACGCCGGCCGCGGCCGTGGAAGAAGTGTTCGCCAACATCACCTATGGCGGTTCGGCCCGCAACTTCCGTTGGGTGCGCACCGCTGGCGGTGGTGGCACCTTTTACACCACTTCCACCGGCACGGCGACCGCTGCTGGCGCGACGATCGTGACCTTCTCGCTGGTGGGCTCGCCGGTGCCGCTCAGCGTGTCGGCAAACTTCCTGCTGTCGGGCACAACCGCGGCCGATCCGCTCGGCGTTACCACTGGCGCCTTCAACCAGCGCATCGACACCTTCACCTTCTCGCTGACGGCGCGCAACGCCTTCTGCTGGACGCCGTCGATCTGCTTCAATGCCGGTGACACGCTGCTGCGCTCCACCACCGGTCAGCCGATCTTGAACAGCCGCATCCAGGGCACCATTGGCGGCACCACCGGCTCGTTCGTCGGGTCGTCGCTGGGTGGTTCGACCATCTCGTACGACTCGCCGCTGCTGACCTTTGCACCCAGCACCAACTATGGCTTCACCTTCGGCCTTTCGGCAGTGAACGGCGCCTTCGCCAACACCAACGTGGCGACGTCGCTGGCCAGCTTCCGCGCCCGTATCCAGGGTGACCTGCAGTCCGATCCGCCGCCGTCGTTCAACGTGCCCGAACCGGGCACCTGGGCGATGATGATTGCCGGCATGGGCATGGTGGGCTTTGCCCGCCGCCGTCGCCGCACGGTGGCCGCTGCCTGATCAAGGTGGTTGCCAGACGAACGGAAAGGGCCGTCCGCAAGGGCGGCCCTTTTCCTTTGGGCGATGGCGCCCGATCAAGCGGCGCGGCGGTTGGCCAGCACGCTGGCATAGCCGGCAAACAGCGCCTCGAAATGTTCGTCGATGGTGCGGGCGCTGGGGGCGGCGGCAACGGCGCGGGCGCGCATGGCCGGCAGTTGCGGAATGGCTTCGGCGATCACCCCGGCCAGGCTGGCGGCGTCAAGCGACTTGAAGGCCAGGCCCATGCCGGGTTCCAGCTGGTCATAGGCGGCCCCTTGATCGGGCACGATCAACGGCAGGCCACTGGCCCGCGCCTCTGCACAGGCGATGCCAAAGGTTTCCGCCGGGGCGCCGTGCACCATCATGTCGGCACTGGCGAGAATGCGGGCGAATTCGGTGCGGTTGCGCACCGGGGCGATCAACTGGATATGCGGATTTTCGCCCACTGCGCGCACCACGGCGGCGCGGGCGTGGCCATCGCCCAGGATGATCAGGCCCATCGGCCGGCCATAGCTGGCGGCGGTGACACCCGCGATCACCATCGGCCATTGCTTTTCATGGCTGTGCCGGCCCACGCCGATCAGCAGGTTTGCCTCTGGCGGCAGGGAGCATTGCGCCAGCAGGCGGGCGCGCAGATCCTCATCCCGGTTGGCGGGGGAAAACACGCCCGGATCAACGCCCAGGGCATTGTCCACCACATGGGTGAGCCCGCCATCGCGCAGCCGCTTTGACAGGCTGGGCGCGGCCGAAATCACCTGGTCATAGCGGGCATCGAGGCGGCGCAGATAGCGCCAGAACCAATCAAAGCCACGGTCAATGGCATGGCGCGGCAGGAAGCCATCGAGATAGCGATAGACCCAGGCCGACAGCGGTTCGGCGTGCATGAACAGGCTGCGCGGGGCCGCGCCCGGCCATTCGGCCACAGCCGAGGCACTGCCCCAGGGCGAGGAACATTCGATGAAATCGGGTTGATGTTCATCCAGTGCGGCGTGGATCACCCGGTCGCTGGCGAAATAGAAATAATTGCGGTCGAGCGGGAAGCGCGGGCTCTTGATGCTGATCAACCGGGCCTTGCCCACTTCGCGGACATGATCATCGGCGCCCGGCACCACGACGGTGAGGCGCACGCCATGGCGTTCGGCCACCTCCAGCTTGCGATGGGTATAGGTGCGGATGCCGCCGCCATCGGGGGAATAAAGCGCCGAGATGTCGACAAGGTGCACGGCCACCCGCCTTCCTGCGTTGATCGCGTCACCCCCATTGGCGGGCGATGGCGGTGACGGTCAACCCCCCTTTTGGGGTGGCAGGGTTCAATTTGCCGGGCGTTCCAGTGGGCCAAAGCTGAACAGGCCGCGGCGATAGTTCAATCGGATGCTGATATCGGTGAGGCCGGGGCCGGTGGCAAAGCGCACGGCCGCGGCCTTGGGCTTGCTGAGGCCCAAGCGGGGATTGTTGGGAAAGCCCACCCCGTCAGACGACAGGCCGAATTTGCGGTTCATGTCGCGATCGTGCAGCAGGCTCAGCGTGTAGTGGCCGGGGCCGGGGGTGCGGATGCACAATTGCACGGCGCCGGCGGGCGGCACGGGGATTTCCACGCGGCGGAAGGTCTTGCCGGCGTTGATCAGGATATTGTCATCCTCAAGGAAATCCTTGTCATTGTCTGGGTAGAGCTCGGCGCGCAGATTGCCCTTGCGGTCCTTCAACCCGACGATGGTGATGATGACGGCCGGCCCGGTTTCGCCCGGCCGGCACAGGCCTTCGGCCTTGCCAAGATTGGGATTGGATTCCACCTGGGCCTGCGCCGCAGCCGGGATCAGCGCCAGCGCGAGCCCGGCCCACACCAATGATCTCATTTCTTGCGCCACCCCGCCGCTTCGCCGCCCATCAACAACAGGCCCAGCCCCAGGTGAGTCACCAGCAACAGGCTGGCCATCATTGCCATCAAGGTGCCGACTTCAGCGTCATGGCCGATCACGAACACCGCCAGCGCCGCGAACACCAGATCCTTGTTGGGCAGGAACGGCAGGCGCGACAGCAGCATGCGCATGGCCGACAGCAGCACCCACAGCTGCCAGCTTTCGGCCGGCAGGGCGAGGTGCCAGCACCAGCCGGTGAGCACCAGCGTGGCCACGACGCGCAGCATCTGGACGGCCGAGACATACCAGAGGTCACGGGCCGGCAGGCTGAACAATTTCTTGCGGAACAACAGGATGGCGCTGGACATGACCAGCATCACCGCCACCGACCACATCAGCGCATCGGAATCGATGCCCAGGTGCAACGTGCCGAGCAGCGGATAGGCCATGACCATCAGCACCAGGGTGACGACATTGGCGGCCATCGCCGACAGGATGGCCACATCCTTGACCGCGCCAAAGGGCGCGGACGTCATCCCGGTGCGTTGCCGGGCCCAGGTGTAGAAATAAAGATCGCCGACATAGCCGGTGATGAGTTCATTCCCGATCAGCTTGCGCAGCAGGGCCAGGAAGCCGGAGGCCGGGATCTGCCACAGCCGGCGAAAGATGATGAAATCGCCGAACGGCCCGGCGAAATAGGACAGGGCAAACACCAGCCAGAAGCCCGGCGTGGTGGGCGTGATCGCCGCCATGCGCGCCAGATCGACCTGCGCCAGCTGGGCAACCGCCACAATCAGCACAGCAAGGGTGATGGCTGACCCAACCCACCACGTCCAGCCCCGCTCGCTGCGCGGCAAGGCGGGCAGGGTATCGGGGCTCAGGCTGGCTGGGGCAGCGCCGGCATCACTGGGGTACATGTCTGGCGCCAAATCCTTTGAGCTCCTTGTCGCTCTATGGGCCCAATATGGCATTTTCGGGACGACCGGCAAGGGCGGCGCCGAACAGATTGCCGCATTGCCTCGGCCGGGCGGACATCATGTCAACTGTGGGCGGCGACCAGCGCCAGCAACTGATCGCGCCGCTGCGGATGGCAGATCAGGATATCGGGGGTCAGCGGCCGGGGCTGGTTGAAGCGCAGGGCCGACCCATCCAGCCGCGAAACGCTCAGCCCGGCGGCCTGGGCGACGGCGGCGGGCGCGCCACTGTCCCACTCGTTCATCTCGCCCTGGTGCAGGTAGACATCGGCCTCGCCGCGCAGCAGGGCCAGGGTCTTGGCGCCGGCGCTGCCCATCGGCACCAGCACACCGCCCAGTGCGGCGGCCAGCGTTTCGGCCATGGGCGCCGGGCGCGTGCGGCTGACCAGGAAGCGCAGCGGGCTGGCTTCTGCTGGCAGGGCCGGCGGGTGGGCGGTGCACACGCACTGGCCCAGGCCCGGCTGCGCCACCGCGCCGTCGGCGATGGCGCCATTGATGCTGAGCGCGACGTGCACGGCCCAATCTTTGCGGCGCTCGGAATATTCGCGGGTGCCATCCAGCGGATCGATCAACCACACCCGCCGCGCCGACAGGCGGGCCAGATCGGGCGCTTCCTCTTCGGACAGGATGGCATCATCCGGCCGCTGGCGGCGCAGTTCGGCCATCAGATACTCATTGCTGGCCAGATCGCCCGCGCGGCCCAGCGCACGGGGATCGGCAGGGCCATCCTTTTGCAGTTCGGCCAGCAGCCGGCCGGCAGCGGTGGCAAGATGGCGGGCGAGGTCAGCGTCGGTCATGCGCGGTCAGTGGCAGGGGTGGCGGGCCGGGGCAAGCTCATCAATGTTGATGGATGGCCTTGACCACCTGAAAGGCACGCATGCCTTCGGGGCCATCCTCGCTGCCGTGGCCGCTGTCCTTTACGCCGCCAAAGGGCGCGTCCACCGCGCTCATCGCCATCATGTTGATGCCCACCATGCCGGCTTCGACGGCGTCTGACAGGGTGTTGGCGGTGCGGGCGTTCTGGGTGAAGACATAGGCGGCAAGGCCGAAGGGCAGGCGGTTGGCCTCGGCAATGGCGGCATCGATGCTGTCCACCCGCTGCACCAGCGCCACCGGCCCGAAGGGTTCTTCCTGCATCAGCCGGGCCGTGAGCGGCACATCGGCCAGCACGCTGGGCTGCCAGAAATGGCCGGGCCCGGCGCCGGCGCCGCCACCGGCCAGCAGCCGGCCGCCAAGCGCCGTCGCATCATCGATGAACGCCGCCATCGCCGCCGGCCGCCGGGCATTGGCCAGTGGGCCCATCTGGGTGGCGGCATCCAGCCCCGGGCCAAGCCGCAGGGCGCGGGCCCGATCGGCCAGCGCGGCGGCAAAGCGATCGGCAATCGCATCGTGAACCAGGATGCGGGTGGGCGACACGCACACCTGGCCGGCGTTGCGCCACTTGAAGGCCGCCACCATGGCAACCGCGGCATCGAAATCGCAATCATCCCACACGATCACCGGGGCATGGCCGCCCAATTCCATGGTGGTGCGCTTGGCCCCGGCGGCGGCCAGTGCCATCAGATGCTTGCCCACCGGCACCGAACCGGTGAAGCTGATCTTGCGGATCACCGGGCTGGCGATGAGGTGGCGGGACACGGCATCCGGCACGCCGAACACCATGCTGGCCACCGGGCCGGGCAGGCCGGCATCGATGAAGCATTGCAGAACCAGGGCGGCGCTGCCGGGGGCCTCCTCTGGCGGCTTGATGATCATGCTGCACCCGGCGGCCAGTGCCGGGGCCAGTTTGCGCGCCGGGTTCAGGATGGGGAAATTCCACGGGCACAGCGCGAGGCTGGGGCCCACCGGCTCGTGCACCACCAGGCTGCGCTGCCCGGCAGGCCGCGCCAGCACCCGGCCATAATTGCGCCGCACCTCGCCGGCGTAAAATTCCACCAGTGCGGCGGTGTAGGCCGCTTCGCCCCGGGCTTCGGCCAGCGGCTTGCCCTGTTCCAGTGTGGCGGTGGTGGCGATCAGATCGGCGCGCTCGCGGATCAGGCGGGCGGCGCCGACCAGCACGGCAGCCTTGTCATCAATGCTGGTGGCCCGCCACAGACGATATCCGCGCTGGGCCGCATCCAGCGCCGCATCCAGATCGGCCGTCGTGGCCAGCGGCAGTTCGGCCAGCGTGCGGCCGTCGGCCGGGTTGGTGACGCGGTGGCGGTCGCGGTCGCCGAAGGGCAGCCACTGGCCGTCGATGAACAGGCTGGGCCGGGCGGGATAGTCGGTCATGCGATAGGCTCCTTTGCCGTCCTCTCTAATCCAAGCAGCTTGCCAGCCAAGGGCCGGGCGGGCAGGCTGTCGCAAACCGGGCGTTGAACCGGCTTGGGGAGAGGATGGGATGGGCGCTGCGCACCCGCTGGCGGCAGGGCGGCATCCACGGCTGCTGCTGTGGACTCTGCTGGTTGTCTATATCTTCAACTTCATCGATCGGCAGATCGTGTCGATCCTGGCCGAACCCATCGCCCGCGATCTTGACCTGTCCGACAGCCAGATCGGCCTGATGACCGGCCTGGCCTTTGCGCTCTTCTATGCCACGCTGGGGGTGCCGATCGCGCGCTGGGCCGATACGGGCGGCACGGATCGGGCCCGGCTGATTGCCGTGTGCCTGGTGGTGTGGTCTGGCATGACGGCGCTGTGCGGCATGGCGCAGAATTATTGGCAGCTGCTGCTGGCGCGGATCGGGGTTGGCGTTGGCGAGGCCGGGTGCACGCCCACCGCCCATGCCCTGATTGCCGACAGTCTGCCCCCGGAAAAGCGGGCCGGCGGCATCGCCTTCTTCGGCCTCGGCATCCCCATCGGTGGCCTGATGGGCACGTTGATCGGCGGCGGCGTGGCAGAAGCGCTGGGCTGGCGCCAGGCCTTCTGGCTGGTGGGACTGCCGGGCATTGCGCTGGCCATTTTCGTGTGGCTGGCCCTGAAGGACCCGCGCAAGGGCCGGGCCGTGCCGGCCAACGCGCCGCCGCGCCTGTCCATGTGGGCCGGGCTGAAGGCGCTGGCCACCTCGCCGGCCTATTGCCTGATCCTGGCCGGGGCCTCGCTGGTTGCCTTCCTGTCCTATGGCAAGGGCGTCTGGGTGCTGATCTACTTCCAGCGCACGCACAAATTGTCGGTGGGGGAGACCTCGCTCTGGGTGGGAGTGATCCTGGGCCTGGCTGGCATTGTCGGCACCTGGGCCGGCGGCTGGGCGGCCGATCGCTGGGGCGCGAAGGATCGCCGCCACATGCTCACCCTGCCGGCGGTGGCCATGGTGCTGGCCGCGCCCATCCTGTTCTTTGGCTATGCCGCCGATGATTGGCGGGTGGCGATTGCCTTGCTGATCCTGCCCACCATCGCCAATTCCGCCTATTACGGCCCGGCCTATGGCGCGGCGCAGGTGCTGGCCCGGCCCGACACACGGGCGATGGCGGCGGCCTGGATGGTGTTTGGCCAGAATCTGATCGGCCTTGGCCTGGGGCCGTTGCTGTTCGGTGCGCTGTCGCAATGGCTGAAGGCCGATTATGGCGCCGAATCGGTGCGCATCGTGCTCTATTTCGCCGCCTGGGCCGGGCTGTTGCCGGCGCTGCTGTTCTGGCTGGGCGCCCGCGCGCTTGGCCGCGAAACCAATGGAAAGGATGTTCCCAATGCAGGTGTTGCGCACGCCGGATGAGGCGTTTGCCGGTCTGGCAGATTATCCCTTCGCGCCGCATTATCACCAGCTGACCGATCGGGCGTCCGGCGTTCCCCTGCGCCTCCATTATGTGGATGAAGGGCCGCGCGACGCTGCACCCATCCTGCTGATGCATGGGGAGCCCAGTTGGTCCTATCTCTACCGCAAGTTTGTTGGCCCGCTCACCGCCGCTGGCCACCGGGTGGTGGCGCCGGATCTCATTGGCTTTGGCAAGTCCGACAAGCCGGCGGCGCGCACCGATTACACGTTCGAACGCCATGTCGAATGGATGAGCGATTGGCTCACCGCGCTTGATCTGACCGGCATCACCCTGTTCTGCCAGGATTGGGGCGGGCTCATCGGCCTGCGCCTGGTTGCGGCCTTTCCGGACCGCTTTGCCCGGCTGGTGATCGCCAACACCGGCCTGCCGGTGGGCACCGGCTGGTCGCCCGGTTTCAAGGCCTGGCTGGATTTCTCGCAAAGCGTGCCGCAATTCCCGGTTGGCTTCATCGTGAACGGCGGCACCACGCGCGAACTCAGCCCGGCCGAAGTCGCCGCCTATGATGCGCCCTTCCCGGACGAGTCCTACAAGGAAGGCGCCCGCCAGTTCCCGACCCTGGTGCCGGTCACCCCGGAACATGCCAGCGTGGCCGAGAATATGGCCGCTTGGGAGGTGCTGTCCCGCTTTGACAAGCCCGTGGTCACCTGTTTTTCCGACAGGGATGCCGTGACCCACGGCGGGGAGAAGATCTTCATCGAACGGGTGCCGGGTGCCCGCGGCCAGCCGCACAGCATCGTGGCCGGCGGCGGCCATTTTCTGCAGGAGGATGCCCCCGAAGAGCTGGTGCGCATCATCCTTGACCATATCAACAGGGGGTAAGTGCCATGCAGGTGAAGAACGAGACCTCGCCGCGGCCAGACGTGGTGCAGCAGTTTTTCAGCGATGCCGATCATGGCCCGATGGTCATGGTCAATCTGCTGAAGTTCAAGGACAAGGCGACCTATCCCGATGGCCGTGACCCCGACTTGACGGGCCGCGAGGCCTATGACCGTTATGGCGCTGCGGTGGTGGACTGCCTGAAGGCCGTGGGCGGCCATGTTGTCTATTCCGGACCGGTCACCGGCCTGTTGCTCGGTGAGGTGGAAGAGGCGTGGGATGCGGTTGCGCTGGCCTATTATCCCAGCCCGCAGGCCATGTTGCAGATGGTGGCGACGCCCGAATATCAGGCCATCGAGATTCACCGCTATGCCGGGCTGGCCGGCCAGCTCAACATCCGCACGAAGGCCCGCCCATGAGCAGCGGAACAGACCTGGCCTTCGATCTCTTCTGGTCGTTCCGTTCGCCCTATTCCTATCTGCTGCTGCCGCGCGTGGTCGATCTGGTTGCCAACCACAAGGTCGGCTGCAATGTCCGTATCGTCTATCCGATCGCGGTGCGGCAGGCGGATTTCTTCCAGAAGGTCGATCCGCTGTGGATGTTCTACCTGATGCGCGACACCTATCGCGAGGCCGAATATCTGGACATGCCCTATCGCTGGCCCAAGCCTGACCCGGTGTACATGGACCCAGCCACCCGGCTCTATCCGCCCGAACAGCCGCACATCCATCGCCTGTCGCATCTGGGGATCGCCGCCACCGAAGCCGGCAAGGGCCTCGCCTTCATCCGCGAAGTGTCTCACACCATCTGGAGTGGCACCGTCGATGACTGGCACGAGGGCAGCCATCTGGCCGACGCCGCGGCGCGTGCCGGGCTGGATCTGGCCGCGCTGGATGCCGCCATTGCCGCCAACCCGGATCATTATCGCGCCGCCATCGAAGACAACCAGACGGCGCAGCGCGCCGCCGGCCATTATGGTGTGCCCTTGATGGCGCTGGATGGCGAGCCGTTCTTTGGCCAGGACCGGTTTGACCAGCTGGTGTGGCGCCTGAAGCAGAAGGGCCTGCAGCCGCGTTAGGGTTCAGGCCCGCCGCCGAGGCTTCCAACGTCGGCCGGTCAAAACGCCCGCCATCAGAACGATCAATGCGCCCACCAGCGGCGCCAGCCGTTTCGGCAAGAGATCGCGCAGCGCGTTCGACTGGATCTGATCCGGTGCGGCATAACCGGGCGGCATCGCCAGCACGCCATGATCGGCCGCCCAACGGGCATAGCGGGCCTGCATGTCGGCAAAGCGCGCCGGCTCCGCGCTGGCCCGATCGTCCGTTTCGCCGGGATCGGCCATGATATCGAACAAATGCCAGCGGCCATCGCCATAGGGCGGCAGATTCTTCACCAGTTTCCAGTGGCCCATGAACAGCGCGGCATTGCCCGACAGTTCATAGCCCACCGCCTCGTCTTTACCGCGCACCGGCCGGCCGGCGAGCAGCGGCGACAGATCGCGCCCTTCGATGGGCAAGGCACCGGCCCGGGTGGTGGCCGGCAGGCCGGCGAGCGCCAGCAGCGTGGGGGCCAGATCGGTGGCATGGGCAAAATCGCGGGCGATGCCGCCCCTGGGCACACCGGGCCCGGCGATGAACATCGGCACGCGCAGGCCGCCTTCCCAACCGGAGAATTTATACCCCCGCAACGGCGCCGCCAGCGCGCTGGCCCAGGCCGGGCCGACGGCGGTGAAGCTGCCGGGCCGGCCCTGTTGATCGATCGCCGTGTCGTAATTCAGTTCGGTGTTGAAGCGTTGAAAGCGGCTGCGCAGCGGGTCCAGCCCTTCGGGGCCATTGTCGGACACGAAGACGAAGATCGTGTTGTCCCACAGGCCACGCGCCTTCAGATGGCTGATCAACCGGCCAAGCGCACGATCGGTGGCTGCGGTCATCGCGGCATAGGCCTGCATCGCCCGGGTGCGGCGGGCGCGTTCGTCGGCCGGCAGGGTGGACCAATCCGGGCTGTCGCGCATCGTCACCATCGGCACGGCCGGCAACAGACCGGCCCGCGCGGTGCCGACGGCGCGGGCGGCGCGCAGTTCGCCCCAGCCACCTGCATAGCGGCCAGCCTGGGCCGCGATGTCGGCATCGGGCGCCTGCACCGGGATGTGATTGGCCAACAGGCCGAGTGTGAGGAAGAACGGCTGGCCGCGCGCCGCATCGACCTGGCGCACCGCCTGATCCACCAGCAGGTCAGAGGAGAAGAAGCGGGCGGGCAGCCGGGCCGGGCGGTCATCCTGCCACCAGTCTGCCCGGTCATAGAGCAGGAGATTGGGCTTGTTGGCGAAATTGTCTGCCCCTGATTGAGTGAGCGCCAGGCTGTGATCAAAGCCGCGCTGCGCCGGCAGGCCGTGCGGGGCATGACCCAGATGCCATTTGCCGATATAGATGGTGCGCCAGCCGCCGGCGCGGAAGCGGTCACCCAGTGTGATCACCCGGTTGTTCAGCACCGCATCATAACCGGGCCGGCCGCGATGGGCCGGCGGGATGGTTTCGGGCATGTTGCCCAGGCCGGCGCGGTGATTGTCCACCCCGGTCAGCAACATGGCGCGGGTGGGCGAACAACTGGCGGCGACATGGAAATTGGCCAGCCGCACCCCCGAACGCGCCACCGCATCCAGATTGGGGGTCTGTTGTTCGCTGCCAAAGCTGCCGGGATCGGAATAGCCCCAATCATCGGCGATGATCAGCACGATGTTGGGCCGCGGCGCAGCCGGCGCGCCCAGCGCGCTGCCCGCCATCAGGGCCGCGCTCAGGGCCAGCAGGCGCCGCCGGATGTTCAATTCACCATGCTTTCGGTGATGGCCGTGCTGCCGGCCGGCAAGCTGATCATCAGGCCGTCGCGGCCCACGCTGATCGGCCCGGCGTAGCTGGATCCGGCATCGCCGAGAAAGGCCGCATCCAGAAAGGCGAAGGGCAGGGGCGGCACCACGTGGGTGAGCACAAGGGCCCGCACCCCGGCCTGCTGTGCCAATGCCGCGGCCTGTTCGGGCGTGGTGTGATAATCGATGATGTCCCGGGTGATCTGCGCTGTGCGGGCCTGGCCCTTGGCCGCGAGCGCGTTGGTGAGCAGGGCCAGCAATTTCGGCTGCAAGGCTTCGTGCACCAGCACATCGGCTCCGCGCGCAGCGGTGGCCATGGCCGGAGTGGCGGCGGTGTCACCGCTGATCACCACCGAACGGCCCTTGTAATCGATGCGATAACCCAGCGCCGGTGCCACGGGCGCATGGTTGACGGCAAAGGCGGTGACGGTGACGCCGTCCCGGTTCCACACCACGCCGGGGCGGATCACCTCCCCCGTCATCCCGGCGCCGCCGGGCGGGGCGATGGCCGCTCCGTGATGGGCGGTGCGCCAGCCGGCATCGGCCTGGAATGCCATGGTGTAACCCGCCGCCAGCTGTTCAACCCCGGCCGGGCCCAGCAGGCGCAGCGGCCGTGTGGCAGCGCCGCCAACCCAATGCTGCAGGGCGAGCGGCGGCAAGCCTTCGACATGATCGGAATGGAGATGGGTGATCAACACCGCCTGCACCCGGCCCAGTGGCACGCCCCAGCGGCCCAGATTGCGCGCCGCGCCGTCGCCGGCATCGATCACCAGCAGGGTGCGGCCGGCGATGATCAGCGTGCAGGCCTCGGCCCGGGCCGGATCGGGCAGGGGCGAACCGGTGCCGCACAGCACGACATGCAGGCCATCAGGCAGGCTGGCGGTGAGATCGCGCCCGGCCCGGCTTTCGGCCACACGCCCCAGCAGCCACAGGCCCAGCGGCGCGCGCGCCAGCCAGGCCCCGCCCAGCGCCAGCCCCATCAACAGGATCACGGCAAGACGTTTGCGTTTCATGGCAGCTTTGCCTCCCCCGGTGCAAAACCTAGGCGTTTCGCTGGCATTGGCAAGCCGCTGGCCGCTGTTATCATCCCGCCCTGACTTGGGGGATCGGGTATGCAATCGATGATGCGGGCGCTGGTGGGGCTGGTGGGCCTGTTCAACATCGCCATCGGGCTGGGATTTCTGCTGGTGCCGGCGCGGTTGGCCGAGCGGTTTTTCCTGGCGCCGCTGGGCAGCCAGGGTCTGGCGACGCTGCGCGCGGATTTCCCCGGCTTTTTCATCACTGGCGGGGTGTTTGCCGTGCTGGCATCGGTGCGCCGCGATGGGGAAGCCGCGCTGGTGCCGCTGCTGTTGCTGGTGATCGCCATCACCGGCCGCGCCGTCAGCCTGGTGGCCGATGGCATGGCGCCCACCGCCATCCAGCCGATGGTGGTGGAAGCCGTGATGATTGCCGTGCTGCTGCTGTTCCGCCGCAGCCTGCGGGCCTGAGGCAGTGAAACGCTGGGCGAAATGGTTGCTGGGCGGTGTGGCGGTCGCCGGCGCCGGCCTTTATCTTTCCGCCGACTATATCAAGCTGAACATCAACCACTGGATCAGCGGGCCAACCGCGCCCAACCGCCCGGTCAACTGGCAGGCCGGGCCTGACCGCCCGGCCACCGGCCCGCGGCCACCCAATATCATCCTGATCGTGGCGGATGACCTGGGCTTCAACGATGTGTCCATCACCGGCGAAGGGGTGGCCGGCACGCCCACGCCCAACATCGATGCCATCGGCCGCGAAGGGGTGGTGTTTGCCCAGGGCTATGCCGGCAACGCCACCTGTGCGCCCAGCCGCGCCGCGCTGCTCAGCGGCCGCTATGCCACGCGCTTTGGGTATGAATTCACACCCACCGATGTGCGCCTGCCCGATTGGTTTCCCACCAGCCTGGTGCGCCCCGATGCGATGTTTGCCCGCAACATTGCCAGCTTTGAAAGCGACTGGTCGGTGAAGCCGGTGTTTGACGAGGCGGCCGCGCGCAACCTGCCGCCGCCCGGCGACAAGGGCATGCCGGCCAGCGAGATCACCATTGCCGAACAATTGAAATCGCGCGGGTATCACACGCTGCACCTGGGCAAATGGCATCTGGGCGAGGCCCGCGGCATGCGGCCGGAAGATCAGGGCTTTGACGAGAGCCTGGGCTTCATTATCGGCGGGCAGAAATATCTGCCCGATGATCACCCGGACAGCGTGAACAGCCGCCAGGATTTCGACCCGATCGACCGGTTCCTGTGGGCCAATCTCCCTTGGTCGGTGCAGTATAACGGCAGCGCGCGTTTTGCGCCCGATCGTTACATGACCGATTATCTGACCCATCAGGCCGTGACCGCGATCCGCGCCAACCGCAACCGGCCGTTCTTCCTGTATCTGGCCTACAACGCCCCGCACACACCGTTGCAGGCGTTGAAAAGCGACTATGATGCGCTGGGCCATATCAAGGACCATCGCCAGCGCGTCTATGCCGCGATGGTGCGGGCGGTGGATCGCGGCGTGGGCCAGGTGACGGCGGAGCTGAAGGCCCAGGGGCTGGATCGGGACACGCTGGTGATCTTCACCTCCGACAATGGCGGCGCGCATTATGTCGGCCTGAAGGATCTGAACAAACCTTATCGCGGCTGGAAGGCGACCTTTTACGAAGGGGGCACCCACCTGCCGTTCCTGATGCGCTGGCCGGCGCGCATTGCCGCCGGCAGCCGGTTTGCCAGCCCGGTCAGCCATTTCGATATCTATGCCACGGCCAGTGCCGCCGCCGGCGCGCCCCTGCCAACCGACCGGGTGGTGGACGGCGTGGATCTGCTGCCGCATGTGGCGGGTGAAGCCATCGGCGTGCCGCATCGCACCCTGTTCTGGCGATCGGGCGGCTATCGCGTTGTGCTCCACGATGGCTGGAAACTGCATGATCTGGCCCAGCCGCGCGAGGCCCGGCTGTATCACCTCGCCAGCGATCCCGGCGAACGGCAGGATCTGGCAGCGCGCGAACCGGCACGGGTGGCGCAGCTGCGCGCCTTGCTGGCCCAGCATGACCGGAGCCAGATGGCCCCGGCCTGGCCCAGCCTGATCCGGTCGCCCATCCCGATTGACCGGCCGCTGGGCGTGAAGGCGTCGGATCGGGATCCTTATATCTTCTGGTGGAATTGACTGATTGCGTCGGCGCGCCACTGATATAGATTATCATTGTTATGAAGCTGACGGATTTTCATGAAACCGATGGGCGGCGCCTGCGTTCGCACGCCAGCCGCGAACGGATCATCAATGCCGTCATCGCCCTGATCGACGAATCGCGGCACCCGCCCGCCAGTTCCCGACCCTGGTGCCGGTCACCCCGGAACATGCCAGCGTGGCC
>CAZAWH010000003.1:39405-47190 GCA_964488775.1 uncultured Sandarakinorhabdus sp.
CGAACGGATCATCAATGCCGTCATCGCCCTGATCGACGAATCGCGGCACCCGCCCAGCGCGGAAGATGTGGCTGCCCGGGCCGGCGTGGGCCTGCGCAGCGTGTTCCGGCATTTTGGTGACATGGACACGCTGTATGGCGCCGTGCTCGATCGCGTGGGCCGGCGTTACCTGCATCTGGTGGAGCCCTATCACAGCACCCATTGGACCGGGCAGCTGCGCGAGGCGCTGGGCCGGCGGCTGGAATTGTTTGAAGGTGGCATCGCCTACCGCCGGGCGGCGGAATATTATCGCGGCGGTTCGGCCGCCATCCGCCAGGGCCGCTCGGTGTTCGAAGAGATGATGCGCGCCCGGCTGGAATCGGTGGTGGGCGAGATCATGCACCAGGATCGCTTGTGGTTTCAGCGACTTGATCTGTGGTTGAGCCTGGATTGCTATGCCAGTCTGCGCGAACGCCAGCGCCTGAGCCATGCCGAGGCCGCCGAGGTGATGACCGCCGCCGTCGAACAGTTGATCGCCGAGAAGGCCTGAGCGGCCGGAATTTCTTTGCGCCGCCTGACGCCAGCGGCTAAAGCCTCCCGCTTTCACGGCAAGGTGATCGGCGATGGCAAGCGAAACCGCCCCGTTGGTGGGCATCATCATGGGCAGCCAATCGGATTGGCAGACCATGGTGCACGCCGCCGACACGCTGGCGGCCCTGGGTGTGGCCCATGAAACCCGCATTGTTTCGGCCCACCGTACGCCGCAGCGCCTGTATGACTATGCCGCGGCCGCTGCGGGGCGCGGCCTGAAACTGATCATCGCCGGGGCGGGCGGGGCGGCCCATCTGCCGGGCATGGCGGCGGCGATGACTGCGTTGCCGGTGCTGGGTGTGCCGGTGGAATCACGCACGCTGAAGGGGATCGATTCGCTGTTGTCGATCGTGCAGATGCCGGCCGGCGTGCCGGTGGGCACCTTTGCCATCGGCAAGGCCGGGGCGGTGAATGCCGCCCTGCAAGCCGCTGCGATCCTTGCGCTTTCCGATCCGGCGCTGGCCATGCGGCTGGCGGCCTGGCGGCAGGCGCAAACCGATGCGGTGGCCGATGCCCCGTCTGACAGCCTGCCCTGACATGCTGCCGCCCGGTTCGACCATCGGCATCCTGGGTGGCGGCCAGCTGGGCCGCATGCTTGGAATGGCGGCCGCGCAACTGGGTTATCGCTGCCATGTGCTGGCGCCGGAAGCCGATGTGCCGGCAGGCGACGTGTGTGCGGCGGTGACTCGGGCGGAGTATGGCGATGCGGCGGCGCTGGCGGACTTTGCTGCGGCGGTGGATGTCGTCACCTTCGAATGGGAAAATGTCGATCCGGCGGCGGTGCGGCGGTTGGCCGGGCTGGTGCCGGTGCATCCGGGGGCGCACAGCCTGGAAGTGGCGCAGGACCGGATGGCGGAAAAGCAGTTTGTTGAATGGCTTGGCGGCCGCACGGCGCCCTGGGCGGCGGTGGGCAGCCGGGCCGATCTGGATGCCGCCATCGCCAGCATCGGGCTGCCGGCGATCCTGAAGACCCGGCGCTTTGGCTATGACGGCAAGGGCCAGGCCCGCATCCATCAGGCGAGTGATGCCGATGCGGCGTGGGCGGCGATCGGCGGACAGCCGGCCATCTTGGAAGGGATGGTGGAATTTTCCCATGAATACAGCGTGATATTGTGCCGTGGCCAGGATGGCACCATGGTGGATTGGCCGGTGCCGGTGAATGTCCACACCGGCGGCATCCTGGCGACATCGAGCATTCCGGCCCCGGCGCTGGTGCGGGCGCAGGCGGCCGAGGCGACGGCGCTGGCGCGGCGGGTGGCGGACAAGCTGGGCCATGTCGGCGTGCTGGCCGCCGAGTTTTTTGCCTGCAAGGATGGCTTGCGATTCAATGAGATGGCACCGCGCGTGCACAACAGCGGCCATTGGACGATCGAAGGCAGCCAGACCAGCCAGTTCGAAAATCATGTGCGGGCGGTGCTGGGCCTGCCGCTGGGGCCAACCGGGTTGGTGAACCCGGTGGTGAGCATGACCAATCTGATCGGCGCCGATGCGGAAAGCTGGCCGCAGCTGATGGCCGAGCCGGGTGCGCATGTGCATCTTTACGGCAAGGGCGAGGCGCGGCCTGGCCGCAAGATGGGGCACGTCACCCGGCTGGGACGCTGATATTCGTGGCCAGATCGGTCCACCCGGTGGCGGCAAGCTGCGCCCGGGTGACGGCAGATGCCGCGCCGGTGGCGGCAGATGCCCCGGCGGTGGTACAGTCCGCGCGCCGGGGTGTGGCCCCGATCAATCGGCTGCGGGCTTGGCGGCCTTGGGGGCCTGGGGCGCGAAGGCGGTGCCGAAATAATCGCCGTCATACCAGCGCGGCGCGGCCTTGGCATTGGCCAGGGTGCGGATGATGCCGATGTTGAGGCGGGTCCATTTCGCCGCCGCCGCCCAATCGAACGGCAGGTCGAGCTGGTCTGACACCTCGTGATAATTGTTGAGGCGGAACGTGCGTTCGGCCTCCTTGCAGGCGAGGCCGCCCTTGGTGTCGGTCCAGCCGGTTTTCAGGAACACCGACGGCACGCCCTTGCGCACGAAGGGATAATGATCCGAACGGGTGAACACCGCCTCTTCGGGCTGGGGATCGGGGGAGACGCCGAGTTTCAGGGCGCGGGCGGCGGCGGTGACGGCGGTGCCGATGGTGGAGCGATCCCCGCCAAAGGCGACGACATCACCGAAATCGCAGGTCAGGATCGGCATGTCGATGTTCACATCGGCGACGATGCGGCGCACGTCCACCGTGGGCTGGCGCGAGAAATAATCGGCGCCGAGCAGACCGGATTCCTCGGCCGTGGTGGCGAGGAACAGCACGGAACGTTTCGGCGGGTTGGCCACCAGCGCGGTGGCGGCTTCGAGCAGGGTGGCGGTGCCGGCGGCATTGTCCATGGCGCCGTTGTAGATGGCGTCTTCACCGGGCTTGGCCCCCACCTTGGTGCCGACATGATCGGTGTGGGCGGAAATCACCACGATCTCATTGGCAAGCCGCTTGTCGGTGCCCGGCAGCAGGGCCAGCACATTGGGGCTGCTGATGCGTTCCACCGTGGTGGCGCGGCGCACGGTGAAGCGGCCGGGCAGGGCAAAGCCCTTGACCATGCCCTTGGTTGCCGCCGCGCGCACGGCGGCAAAATCCATGGCGGCACCGGCAAACAGCGCGGTGGCGGCGGCATCATCGATGGCGGCGCGCACCTTCAGCCCGGCGCCATCGCCCAGCGGCTGGCCATCGGGCCCCAGCACCAGGCGGCGTGGCAGGCGGGCGCGGCTGGCATATTTGTCCCACGGCAGGCGATCGGCCTCTTTCAGGGTGCGGATGGTGATCACGCCGATGGCGCCGGCGGCTTCCGCCCCGGTGGCCTTGGTCACGCGGGCGAGGTGGGCGGCGATCTCGCTGTTCAGGCCATCGGGCGCGCCCGACAGGACAACGGCAAATTTGCCCTTCAGGTCCAGCCCGGCGAAATCGTCGATGCCCTGGCTCTTGTCCTGCAGGCCATAGCCGACAAAGACCATCTCGCCCGAAACCTCTTCGGCGCCGCTGCTGTTGCCGGGGGAGACGACAAGGCCGACGCCGTTTTCCAGCGTGAGCCGGGTGCTGCCGAGATCGAGCACGGCCGATTCGCGTTCGCTGGCAAAGCGGCTTTCGGCAAATTGCACGCGCTGGAAATAGCCATTGGTGCCCGCCGGTTGCAGGCCGAGCCGGGCAAAATGCTGGGCGACATAATTGGCGGCGATTTCATGGCCCTTGCTGCCAAGGCCGCGGCCTTCGAGCAGATCATCGGCCAGGAAGGCGACATGGCCCCTGAAGCTGGCGGCGAGCGGATCGGCCAGAGGATCAGTGGAAGCGGGCGCTGCGGCGATCAGCGGCAGGGCGGCGGCGGCGAGAAGCAGGGGCTTGATCATTGGCGCGGTGTATCAGTCGCGCTATGCAGTCGCAAATGGCTTGTTTTGACGGGGTGCCCGGAATGAAGCATGTGATGATTGCCGCCTTGGTTGGCCTGATGCTGGCGCAGCCGGTGCTGGCCCAGCCGGCGTTGAATCAGGCCAGCAGCCCGCCCGCCGCGGCCAGCATCGCGGCGCTGGTTGACCAGGTGCAGCTGCCCTATGCGCAGTTCACCCTGCCCAACGGCCTGCGCGTCATCGTGCACACCGACCGCAAGGCGCCGATCGTGGCGGTGAGCGTGTGGTATCACATCGGGTCCAAGGACGAGCCGGCCGGCAAGAGCGGCTTTGCCCATCTGTTCGAACATCTGATGTTCTATGGCAGCGAGAACAACAACGGGGTGTTCTTCAAGAAGCTGGAGAATGTCGGGGCCACCGATGCCAACGGCACCACCTGGTTCGATCGCACCAATTATTTCGAGAATGTGCCGACCCAGGCGCTGGAGCTGGCGCTGTTTCTGGAATCCGACCGCATGGGCTGGCTGTTGGGGGCGGTGAACCAGGCCAAGCTGGATGCCCAGCGCGGCGTGGTGCAGAACGAGAAGCGCGAGGGCGACAACCAGCCCTTTGGCCTGACCGGCTATGCCGTGTTGAAGGCGCTGTTTCCGGCCGGCCACCCTTATGCCCATGATGCCATCGGGTCGATGGCCGATCTGAATGCCGCCAGCCTGGGGGATGTGCAGTCGTGGTTCCGCGCCAATTATGGCCCCAACAATGCCGTGCTGGTGCTGGCCGGCGATATTGATGTGGCCACCGCCAAGACGCTGGTCACCCGCTATTTCGGGCCGATCCCGCGCGGGCCGGCGGTGAAGCGCCTGGCCGCCCCGGTGCCGCGCTGGGACACGGAACGGCGCGAGACCCTGTATGACAAGGTGCCGACCGCGCGGCTGAGCTGGCACTGGCCGGTGCCGGGCCGGCTGGACCGGGCCTCGGCCCTGACCGATATCGGGTTGACCGTGCTGGCCGGCGGGCCGTCGTCGCGGCTGTACAACGAACTGGTGCGCAAGCGGCGGCTGGCGGTGGCGGTTTCGGGCGGGGTGCAGGCCTATGAAAAGGTCGGCATGGCCGAATTGCAGGTGCAACTGGCCCCCGGCGCCAAGCCCGAGGCGGTGGAGGCCGCGGTGAAGGCGGTCATGGCCGATTTCCTGGCCGGCGGGCCGACGGCCGATGAAGTGGCGCGGGTGGCGACGCGCAACGTGGCTGGCACCATCCGCGGGCTGGAGGCGGTGGGCGGCTTTGGCGGCAAGGCGGTCGCGCTGGCCGAAGGCGCGGTCTATGCCGGCAATCCCGAACAATATCGCACCGAACTGGCCTGGTATGCCAAGGCGACGCCGGCCGATGTGCAGGCGGCGGCGCGCGACTGGCTGGCGCGCGGTGCCTATGTGCAGACCGTGCTGCCCGGCGAGCGGCCGGCCGCCGAGGATGTGCCGCCGCCGCCCAAACCGACGCGGATCGTGGAGCCGGCCAAGGGGCCGCCGCGCATGGCCGAGCCGGCGGTGGGGCAGGCGCCCCTGCTGCAATGGCCGGCGATCGAACGCTTCACCCTGGCCAATGGCCTGAAGGTGGAATTTGCCCGCCGCACCACGGTGCCGCTGGTGCGCATGATGCTGAGCCTGGAGGGCGGCCGGGCCGCCGACGAGCGCGGCAAGCTGGGCATCCAGTCGATGGCGCTGAACCTGATGGACGAAGGCGCGGCCGGCATGAGCGGGCCGGCGATTGCCGAGGCGCGCGAGCGGCTGGGCGCCGGCATCGGCAGCGCGGCCGGGCAGGACCGCACGCGGTTGACGCTGGATGCGCTGGCGTCCAACCTCGGCCCGTCGCTGAAGCTGTTTGCCGACATCGTGCAGCGCCCGGATTTCCCGGCCGCCGAGATCGAGCGGGTGCGCGGCCAACAGCTGGCCGCCCTCGCCCAGGAAGCCGCCAATCCGGCCGGCATTGCCCAGCGCATCCTGACGCCGGCGCTCTATGGCCCCGATCACCCCTATGGCGCGCCGCCCAGCGGGCTGGGCACCGCCGACAGTGTGAAGGCGATCAGCCGCGATGATCTGGTGGCCTGGCACAAGCGCTGGGTGCGCCCGGATCGCGGCACCCTGTTCGTGGTGGGCGATATCGCCACCGCCGATCTGAAGGCGCAGCTGGAGGCGGCCTTTGGCGGCTGGCGCGCCGATGCCGCCACTGCGCCGGGCCAGGTGATGGCGGGCAACCCGCCGCCGCTGTCGCAGCGGCGCATCATCCTGGTGGACCGGCCGGGCAGCCCGCAGAGCCTGATCCTCGCCGGCAGCCTGCTGCCCATCACCGGCGGGCAGGAGCTTTATGCCGAACGGGCCGCGGCCGACATCCTGGGCGGGCTTTCGACCAGCCGGATCAACACCGACATAAGGGAGGAGAAGAACTGGGCCTATGGCGCCTTTGCCGGCCTGTCGGACGGCAAGGGCCAGCTGTACAGCCTCGTTTATGCCCCGGTGCAGACCGACCGCACCGGCGACAGCATCAAGGCGATCATCGATGACATTGCCGCGATCAAGGCCGCCAGGCCGATCACGGCGGAAGAGCGCGACCGCGCCGTGGCCAACAGCGTGCTGGCCCTGCCCGGCGAGTTCGAACGCGGCAGCGCCTTCCTGTCGGCCATGGAACGCAACCAGATCTTTGGCCGGCCCGACGATCATTATGTGACGGCGGCGCGCAAGATTTCGGCGCTGACCACCGCCGATCTGAACCGCGCGGTGCAGTTGTTCGGCACCGATGATCTGTTGTGGGTGGTGGTGGGCGATGCCGCCAAGGTGGAACCGCAGCTGAAGCCGCTGGGCCTGCCGGTGGAGGTGCGCAAGGGGCCGTGAGGCCCCGGCCTCACACCTCGCCGGCGACGATCCGCCGGATCACCTTTTCAAAGGTGGCCGGGGGCTGGCCGCCCATGACGGCATATTTGCCGTTGAAGATGATCGCCGGCACGGCGTGGACATCCTGTTCCTGCCGCCACCAGTTTTGCGCGGCGTTGACCTCGTCGGCATAGCGGCCGCTGGCCAGCACCTCACGCGCGGCGGCGGGATCGAGGCCGGCGCTGGTGGCGGCGCGCACCAGGGTTTCGGGATCGTTCAGGGGTTCGGCGCGGCTGAAATGCGCTTCGAACAGGGCGGTTTTCAGGTGATGGGCGCGGCCGGCCTTTTCCGCCCAGTGCAGCAGCCGGTGGCAATCATGGGTGTTCCAGATCATCGCGTCCGGCCCGCCCTTGAAGCGGAAGCCCAGTTGTTCGCCCATCGCCTTGATCTGTTCCCGCGCTGCCGCGCCGGCTTCGGGTGGGCGGCCATATTTGCGGGCGATATGGTCGGCGCTGTTCTCGCCTTCGGGCGCCATGCCGGGGTTGAGTTCAAACGGGTGGAAATGCCAGTCGGCCTCAACCTCGCCGGCCAGGTTGGCCAGCGCCTGTTCCAGCGATTTCAGGCCGATGACGCACCAGGGGCAGACCACGTCGGAGACGAAATCGATGCGCAGCGGGGCAGGGGTGGTCATCGCGGGCGGCTCCTCAAAAATCATGTCCGGCGGGCACGTGGTGCGGTGGCGTGGCGGCCGGACCGCCCAGCGTGCGGCCGGCGACCGATGTCGCATAGCGGCTCCACGGCCGGTTGTGATGTTCGGCGCGGGTGGCGGCGAGGTTGCCGGCAAAGCGCGGGTCCTGCGGGCGGACCTGGCCATCGACATACCAGGCGACATCCCAGGCCTGTTGCACCGTCAGCGTGTTGCCATTGCCCAGCGGCATGTTGGCCCGGATGAAGGCGGCGGCCTTGTCCACCTGGGCCATGC
>CAZAWH010000004.1:0-4754 GCA_964488775.1 uncultured Sandarakinorhabdus sp.
CCCTATCCCCCCGATCACGCCGATCTGATGGCGCGGATCGCGGAAGCTGGGCTGGTGGTGGCCGAACAGCCGCCGGGGGTGGAGCCACAGGCCCGCCATTTCCCGCGCCGCAACCGCATCATCGCCGGCCTGTCCGCCGGCACGCTGGTGGTGGAAGGCGCGCCCAAATCGGGCAGCCTGATCACGGCGCGCATCGCCGCCGATCTGGGGCGGGAGGTGATGGCCGTGCCCGGCAGCCCGCTCGATCCGCGCGCGCAGGGCTGCAACCTGCTGATCCGCGAAGGCGCCACCCTGATCCAGAGCGCGGCGGACGTGCTGGAGGCGCTCTCCACCCTCTCAGGCCAGCCGCGCGCCCATCTGCAGGTGGCCGAACCGCTGCCCAGCCCGCACGGCCACAGCGAAGCCGACACAGAGGCCGCCCGCGCCCGCCTGCTGCCCCTGCTCTCCCCCACGCCCGCCCCCATCGACGACCTCATCCGCCTCTCCGCCCTGCCGGCGGCGCAGGTGGCGAGTGTGTTGCTGGACCTGGAACTGGAAGGGGTGATCGTGCGCCACGCGGGGGCGCGGGTGGCGTTGGGGTGAGGGGCATCTCATTCGCGAACAGTGGCCTACAACCCCGGCCATCCATTGTTCAGCGTGATCCTTTTCGCCCAAACATTGGATTCATGCGATCCCACAGCGCATCCTCTAGAGCGCCAATCACTTTTTGGGCGGTTCCTACTGGGTAGACGGCGCACATCAGCTGGAGGGGATAGGGTTCGGCGGGATACCATTCGCTTAACTTCAGCGAGTACGTTGACTTGGAGCAAAAGCCGATATGTTCCCTCAGCCGGACACTCATTTTGCGCGAGCTCCCGACGTATATAGTTGTAGAAATACGATCATTGTTACGTGGGCGACCATCTTTTTTGTTTCGATTTTTTGCAAAATGGTCGGCGATGATTTCCATCGCTTCGGTATTTGCATTGATCGGTTTGAAATAGTATACAGTTGTTGATCCCTTCGGAACTGCTGCATCCACCGTGTCCAGCAACGCCTTCAGGGAGTCACTACCGTTGACCATATGGGTTTCGTCAATATTGAACTCAAGCAGGCTTGGCTCAGGAACGCACCTAATGGCCTCCGTCAAATTTTCTAATTCGCAAATCGCGAATTCATGAAGTCGCCCAAAACCTGTCATGGACTTGCTCATCCTTTCATTATGATGCTGAACTAATGATGTGGACCGGGAGGAGTGTGGCTGCATTGCTGGCAATGCGTGAGCGCCCGGCTCGCCCTCCTCTCCCCCACGCTCGCTCCCATCGGCGAACTCATCCGCCTCTCCGCCTTCCCCGTCGTCCAGGTGGCGAGCGTGCTGCTCGATCTGGAACTGGAAGGGGTGGTGGCGCGCCACGCGGGGGCGCGGGTGGCGTTGGGGTGAGCAGTGAGAATAAAGATCCGCATGTTGTTTTATCTACGGGTTCCCGGCTTTACTCCGTTGCCCGTCAGATTAGACGTGCGTCTTGTCCAGATGACTGACAACATAGGAACGCCAAGGCGCGCGCTGTTTGCCCCCGACTGAAAACAGCGCCATTTCGGCTTCACTACCATTTACCGGGCGGCCCTCTCGGACGGAAAGCCGCTCAGCCACCAAATCGACGAACTGACAAAATTCAGCATACTTGCTAGCTGCAACATGAGCAAAGCTGCGTAAGTTCATGTGGTGTTTTTTTATGATCGTATCGTTTACAAGTAAATTGTACGACCTAGCAGTCCATGCGTCCATAATGTAGCAATTATCTTTCGGATACCTCAGAAAGAACAAAATTTTTGTAAAATATGCCACTCCAAGCTTATTGACTGGATTTTTACTCCATATTTCAAAGGCAGATTTATTGTTGTCAGCAGACAAAGTGCATTCCATGTTTCTCAAGATTTGTTCTTTTTGAGAAAACATAGCAACAACCTTTGATTTTCCGCCAGGCATCTTATCTTGAGCACCCCAAGCCATGATAGTGATGAAAGCAATCCATGGATCTGTTTCAGGGTCCTGGCAAAAGTTTAGCACGTCATCTCGTGTCAATACATCTTTGCTAAGTCGCTCGTCCTTGTAGCCAGCGACAGCCGCGTATGCCGCTGGGCTTGTCCCGGCAAATTGCTGTTTTAACAATGGAAGCGTCAGGAAGTGTTCCCAATGCGGTCCTTTCGGTTCGGCATCGCTAGCCATGGCCATCATGATACTCCAATGATCTAAAGGTGTTACGTCCACATAGCTGCCGTGACAAACGGGGATCAAGAACAGAATTAACTGCGCCATCAACGCCAGTGAGATCGTTTAGCGCAATTAGCGACACGATTTGTCTTATCTCGTTTTGCGCGAGGATCCTGGTAGCCCCGGTGAAATCTGAACCGACTTAGTTGGCGCGAGGGAATGGCTTGATCAAGAGGGCATTGGTTGTGCCTTGTGCGCCACCTAATGCTGATGCTGTCGAACTGCGACCACACCCCCCTTGACGCCCGTCGCAACCCCGCCCCACCCTCGCGCGTACACGTGAGGATATATGCAACTCGTTATCGTTGAATCGCCGGCCAAGGCGAAGACCATCAACAAATATCTGGGCAGCGGCTATGAGGTGCTGGCCAGCTTCGGGCATGTGCGCGATCTGCCGCCGCGTGATGGATCGGTGGATCCGGAGGCGGATTTTGCCATGGAGTGGGAGGTTTCGGCCGACCGCACCCGGCAGCTGACCGCCATCCGCGATGCCGCCAAGCGCGCCGATCAGGTCATCCTGGCGACCGACCCTGACCGCGAGGGGGAGGCGATCAGCTGGCATCTGCTGGAGGTGTTGAAGGCCAAGAAGGCGTTGCCGAAGGGCGGCGCGCGGCGGGTGACGTTCAACGAGATCACCAAGGCGGCGGTGACCAGGGCGATGGCCGCCCCGCGCGATCTGGATCAGCCGTTGATCGATGCCTATCTGGCGCGGCGCGCGCTGGATTATCTGGTGGGCTTCACCCTGTCTCCGGTGTTGTGGCGCAAGCTGCCCGGCGCCAAGAGCGCGGGCCGGGTGCAATCGGTGGCGCTGCGCCTGGTGGTGGAGCGTGAGCGCGAGATCGAAGCGCACGTCGCCCGCGAATATTGGCGGGTGGAGGCCGAGATGATCGCGCCCAACGGCGCCACCTTCAAGGCGCGCCTCGCGGTGCTCGACGGCAAGAAGCTGGGCCAGTTTGATCTGAACGATGCTGCAGCCAATGCTGCGCGGGAAGCCATTGAGAAAAATGGCTTTACGGTGCGCACGGTGGAGACGAAGCCGGTGAGCCGTGGGCCCGCGCCGCCGTTCACCACCTCCACCCTGCAGCAGGAGGCGGCGCGGCGGCTGGGCTTCACCGCCAGCCACACGATGCGGGTGGCGCAGAACCTCTATGAGGATGGCCACATCACCTATATGCGCACCGACGGCGTGCAGATCGCGGCCGAGGCGTTGAACGCCGTGCGCGATCTGATCGCGCGCGATTATGGCAGCAAGCCCGAAGTGCTGCCGGAAAAGCCGCGCTTCTATGCCACCAAGGCCAAGAACGCCCAGGAAGCGCATGAGGCGATCCGGCCGACGGATTTCTCCCGCCGGCCAGGTCGCGGCGACAGCGATGCCGAGCGGCTTTATGCCCTGATCTGGAACCGCACGGTGGCCAGCCAGATGGCCAGCGCCCGGCTGGAACGGACGACGGTTGACCTGTTCGATGATGATGGCCGCCATGGGCTGAAGGCGACCGGGCAGGTGGTGATCACGCCGGGCTTCCTGGCGCTCTATACCGAGGCGCGGGATGAGCCGGCGGACGATGATGAGGACGGCGCCCGCCTGCCGCGCCTGGCGGGCGGCGACCGGTGTGCGTCGAAAAATGTGCAGGCGATCCAGAGCTTCACCGAGCCGCCGGCGCGCTTTTCGGAAGCGACGCTGGTCAAGCGGCTGGAGGAGTTGGGCATCGGCCGGCCATCCACCTATGCCTCCATCCTGCAGACGCTGCGCGACCGCGCCTATGTGCGGGTGGAGAAGAACCGGTTTTTCGCCGAGGAGAAGGGCCGGCTGGTCACCGCCTTCCTGGAGCGGTTCTTTGCCCGATATGTGGAATATGATTTCACCGCCGGGCTGGAAACCCAGCTGGACGATGTGTCGGCCGGCGATGCCAGTTACCTGGAATTGCTGCGCGCCTTCTGGGCCGATTTCAAGCCGAAGACCGCCGAGGTGATGGAGCAGCGCCCATCGGACATCACGGCGGCGCTGGACGAATATCTGGCGCCCTTCCTGTTTCCGGACAAGGGCGACGGGGTGGACCCGCGCCTGTGTCCGCGCTGTTCGGCGGGGCGGTTGAGTTTGAAGACCGGGCGGTTCGGGGCGTTTGTCGCCTGTTCCAATTATCCCGAGTGCAAATACACGCGGCCCTTTGCCAGCGAGGGCGGGGCGCAGGCGAACGATGGCCCGGTGGAACTGGGCACCGATCCCGATACGGGCGAGATGGTGACGCTGCGGTCGGGGCGCTTTGGCCGGTTTGTGCAGCGCGGGGAGGGCGAGAAGCCGGCCCGCGCCTCCATCCCCAAGGATGTGGAGATTTCGGGGCCGGAGGATCTGGGCTGGGCACTGAAGCTGCTGAACCTGCCGCGCCAGATCGGCCCGCACCCGGAAACCGGCGCGCCAATCACCGCCAGCATTGGCCGTTACGGCCCCTATCTGGCGCATGACGGCAAATATGCCCGGCTGGCCAGCACGGCCGAGGTGTTTGAA
>CAZAWH010000004.1:4764-41833 GCA_964488775.1 uncultured Sandarakinorhabdus sp.
TGGTGAAACTGGCCGAAGCCGCCGCGGCCAAGGCCAATGGCGGCCGGCCGGTGCGCGGCGCGGCCACCGCGCTGGCCGAACTGGGCGCGCATCCCGAAAGCGGCGCGCCGGTGAAGGTGCTGGCCGGCCGCTATGGGCCCTATGTCAGCGATGGCACCACCAACGCCACCCTGCCCAAGGGCGCCGAGCCGACGGCGGTGACGCTGGCGGAAGCGGTGGCGTTGCTGGCGGCGCGCGCCGCCGCCGCGCCGGCCAGGAAGGGCAAGAAGGCTCCCCCCAAGAAGGCCGCAGCGAAGAAGCCGGCGGCGAAGAAGGCCCCGGCCAGGAAGAAGGCACCGGCCAAGGCCTGAGCGGCGGGCGCGTTGGCGGCGCTTCAGTTCAGCTTCAGCGCCGCCAGGATCGGGCCGCCGTGCGGGCGCTGCACCAGCACGGCTTCGGCCTGGCCGGCCACCGGCGCGGGGCGGGCCCAGCCGGCGGCGCGGCCATCCCATTGGCCCAGCGGGATCAGCGCCTTCACCACATTGCGGTGCGGCAGGGTGCGGCCGCCATTTTCGCCGGCGCGGATCGGCACCTGCACGGTGCGCGGATCATAGCGCACCAGCCACACGGTGGCGCGGCCGCTGCCGGCGGCCAGGCTGATGCGGGCGGGTGTGGCGGTGATGGCCGGGCCGCCGTTGCCCCGGTCGGCCGCCGCCACCGCCTGCGCCAGCTCCCCGGCGCGCACGCCGGTCACGTCCAGCCGGCCGTTGATCACGGTTTGCGGCGTCCAGACATTGGCGTGGCGCAGGCCATCACGATAATCATACTGCCGCCGGGTGAACGCCGGCTGGGCGAACTGGTCCTTCCAGCCGAGCTGATCCCAATAGGTGACACCAAAGCTGAGCACCAGCAGGTCGGGCCGATCGGCCAGCGCCATCACATTGGCATTGGCCGGCGGGCAGGAGGAACAGCCCTGGCTCTGGAACAGTTCGATCACCGTGGGGTGGGCGGCATCGGCGGCCAGGGCCGGGGCGGCGGCCAGCAGGGCAACGAGGGTGGGCAGCAGGCGGGTGGTCACAGGCAGGCTCCTTCGCCCGGTGTTTCGCACCAGCGGCCCCGGATGTTTCAGCCGCTCAGATCTCCACGCAGATCTTGCCGAAATGCTTGCCGCTTTCCTGGTGACGGAAGGCGGCGCCCAGTTCGGCCAGCGGGAAATGCGAATCGATCACCGGCCGCAATCCGTTCTGGTTGATGGCGCGGATCATGTCCTGCTGTTGCCGGCGGGTGCCGACGGTGATGCCGATGAGGCGGATCTGCTTGGCCATCAACTGCACGGTGGGCACCGGGCCGACATAGCCGGCCAGCACGCCGATCAGGCTGATATGGCCGCCCACGGCGCAGGCGGTGATCGATTCGGGCATGGTGCCGGCGCCGCCAATTTCGATCACATGGTCAACGCCGCGCCCGCCGGTCAGCTTCATCGCCTCCGCACCCCAGCCCGGGGTGGACTTGTAGTTGATGACATGATCGGCCCCCATCGCGGCGAGATGGCCGAGCTTTTCATCGCTGCTGCTGGTGGCGATGACGGTGGCGCCCATCATCTTGGCGAACTGCAGCGCAAAGATCGACACGCCGCCGGTGCCCTGCACCAGGACGACATCGCCGGCCTTCACCCGGCCTTCGGGCACCAGCGCCCGCCAGGCGGTGAGCCCGGCGCAGGTGAGGGTGGCGGCTTCGGCATGGGAAAAGCCGAAGGGCGCATGGGTGAAGGCCGTCGCCGGCGCCACCACCTCTTCCACGGCATAGCCATCGGCACCATCGCCCGGCACGCCGGCAAAGCCCGCCATCGAGGGCAGGCCATCCAGCCAGGCCGGGAAGAAGGTGGAGACCACCATGTCGCCGGGCCGGAACTCGGTCACGCCGTCGCCCACCGCCAGCACCTCGCCGGCGCCGTCGCTCATGGGAATGCGGCCATCGGGGGTGGGGATGCCGCCGACAACGACGATATAATCATGATAATTCAGGCTGGAGGCGCGGATGCGCACCTTGATCTGGCCCGGCCCCGGCGCGCCCGGTTCGGCCATGTCCTCATGCTTCAGATTGTCGATGCCGGCGGGGTGGCGAAGGCGGATGGCTTTCATGCTTCCATTCTGTTCACTGATTTGGAATGAATGGCAACTGAAGTATGTAAGAGGGTAAGGAAACTGCAGCAATATCTTTATAGTAACCAAATAATTTTTTTAATAGTTCCAACCTATCGTCATGTAACTTTAGACGATCCAGCAGGTGGGCTAGTCCATCATTCAACAAATTTAACATGGCGCCTGCGTGAGGCAAATTTTCGGTATGGCTAGACCGTACAATGGCATATTGTTCCAAAAGACGTCGAATCAAATCAGCTGTGCAGTCCCAGCCAAACCACCGAAAATTATCAATGCGGAACTTTATCTCTAAAAGATTTAAAATAATACTCTCCCGATAGAAGAATTCGATTACAATTTCAGATCGAATTTTCTCTACTAATAAAGCAATAGATTCCGAAATATCCTCCAACTCATCATCAGTATATCTAATATACTGCACTTTTCTTTTTACAACGGGAACCGTCGCAATTATGTTCCTAACTGAATTAGCGTTGACGTAGTGCGTGGCCATGTTTGACCAAGACTGATTCAAATTTTGTACATGAAATGCCGTAATTGGCAACGAAATGAATTCATTGTAAAGAGATTTGACCGAGTCGTCGCAGTCTGATTCGTTCACAATGCGGGAAATCAATAGCGCCCTTTTTCTAATTTCTGCTATAATCAATGAGAATTCAATAGAATTATGGTCAACTCCAAATTGATTCGAGAGATACTGCCACGTCTGTTCATTTGCTGGATTGGTCAATAAACCGAGTACAGCAGACAGCTCAGAGGCCGGGTCAGTTAAGTCTGCCATTGAAATTAAATCCACCCTTCGAGCACGATATCCGGCGGGCGATGCCCGTCCACCCACACGCGGATATTGGCGATCACCTTCTCGCCCATCGCCTGGCGGCCTTCGAAGGTGGCGCTGCCCATGTGGGGCAGCAGCACCACGCCGGGCAGGTCCAGCAGGCGCGGGTCGACCGCCGGTTCATGTTCGAACACGTCAAGGCCGGCGCCGGCGATCTGGCCCTTGGCCAGCGCCTCGCACAGCGCGTTCTCGTCCACGATCTCGCCGCGCGCCGCGTTGATGATATAGGCGCTTTTCTGCATCAGGGCGAAGCGGCGGGCGTCGATCAGATGGTGGGTGTCGGCGGTGTGCGGGCAGTTGATGCTGATGATGTCCACCCGCGCCAGCATGGCATCCAGATCGGCCCACCAGGTGGCTTCCATCTCCGCTTCGATGCTGGGCGGCAGGCGGTGGCGGTTGTGATAATGCACGGTCAGGCCGAAGGCGCGGGCCCGGCGGGCCACGGCGCTGCCGATGCGGCCCATGCCGATGATGCCCAGCCGCTTGCCGGTGATGCGGTGGCCCAGCATGCCGGTGGGCGACCAGCCGGCCCAATTGCCCTGGCGCACCAGCTTTTCGCCTTCGCCCAGCCGGCGCGGCACCGACAGGATCAGCGCCATCACCATGTCGGCCGTGTCATCGGTCAACACGCCGGGGGTGTTGGTCACCGTCACCGCGGCGGCGCGGGCGGCGTGCAGATCGATATGATCCACCCCCACGCCGAAATTGGCACACAGCTTCAGCCGGCCGGCCGCCGCCGCAGCGGCAAACACCGCGGCATCCAGATGATCGGTCACCGTGGGCACCAGCACGTCGCAGCGGCCGGCGGCATCGGCCAGTTGGTCCTGCGTGAACGGCGTGTCGGTGAGGTTCAGTTCCACATCGAACAATTCGGCCATGCGGGTTTCCACGGCCTGCGGCAGGCGGCGGGTGACGATGACCTTTGGGCGCGGTGTGTTGGGCATGGCGGCTTCCGGCGGCTGGAATGTGACGTGGTGAAGGCTTGCGCGGCAACGGCCAACCGGTCAAGAGGAAGGCCATGATTGCCGCCCTCGCCCGCTTGCTGATGCTGCCGCTTGGCCTGATCGCCGTGGCCGCCCCCGCCACCGAATTTGCCGATGGCACCACCGATCTGCCGCGCCCGCGCTTCGTCTCGATCAAGGGTGGCAGCGCCATGATGCGCACCGGCCCGGGGGAACGGTTTCCGATCATGTGGGAATACAAGCGCGCCGGCCTGCCGATGGAGGTGCTGCAGGAGTATCAGATCTGGCGCAAGGTGCGCGATCCGGCCGGCGTTGTCGGCTGGATGAACAAGGCGCTGCTGACCGGCCAGCGCACCGCGATGGTGATCGGGCAGACCCGCCTGCTCTATGTTGCCCCCGATGTGAAAAGCCGCATCGCCTGGCGCATCGCCCCGGGCGCCGTGGTCGCCATCACCCTGTGCGAGGACATGTGGTGCCGGGTGAGCAAGGATGGCAAATCCGGTTACATCCTGCGCCGCGAGATGTGGGGCACCTACCCGCGCGAGAAGATCGAGGGCTGATCAACCGTCCTTCAACCGCCCGCCGCCCTTCACGAACGCCATCAGCAGCAGGCCCAGCGCCAGCATCCCGGCGATCGGCCAGAAGCCGGCCTGTTGGGTGCCAAAGCCCCGGGTGGCGATTTCGACCAGCAGCGGACCCAGCCACATGGTGGCCGATCCCGACAGGGCATAAAGCCCGAAGAAGGTGCCCAGCTGCTCCGGCGGGGCTAACCGGGTGAGCAGCGTGCGCGATGAGGCATAGGCGGCGGTGACGGTGATGGCGAGGCCGCAGCCCAGCGCCAGAAAGCCCAGTTCCGGCAGCGTTGCATAGACCGGGCTGTGCCACACCGGATCGCTGCCCACGGCGATATGGGCAACATGGCTGCGATCGGTGCCGATCACCGCCAGTTCGATCAGGATCATGCCGGCCAGTTCCAGCATCAGTGCCGGGCGCGGGCCGATGCTGCCATCCAGCCGGCCGGCCAACAGCCCGCCCGCGACCGCCGCCGCGCTGAGCAACAGGCCATAGCCCAGCATTTCCAGCGTGCCCCAGCCCATCACCCCGCTGGCGAACACGCCGCCAAACAGCAGGATGGCGGTGAGGGCATCGGTGTAGATCATCCGCGCCACGAGATAGAGCAGCACATTGGCGTGGCCGCGCGCGTTGCGGAACAGGGCCACCAGATCGCCGACGCCGCCGGCAAAGGCGCGGCCCCAGCTGGCGCGGGTGCGCGGCCGGTCGGCCACCCACACGAACAGCGGCCAGCTGCCCAGCAGCAGGGCCGACGCGGCCAGCGGCCCGGTGAGGCGCGCCGGTTCGCCAAGGGCGGGATTGATGCCGAACAGCGGCGGGCCGGGCAGCCAGGCCACGGTGCCGGGCAAGACAAAGGCCAGCAGCACGAACAGCAGCAACGACACGCCGATGGCATTGCCGGCGGCCAGCCCGGCACCGCTGGCCCGCGCCGCGCCGCCGATCCCGGCGGCCGGCACCAGCAGGGCATTGTGCAGCATGTCATGTGCCGCCAGCGCCCAGGTCATGGTGGCGCCGATGAAGATGACCCAGTTCACCCCCAGCATGGGTTCGGGGTGGCCCCGCGGCGTGACAAACCACAGGCTCGCCGACGCGCAGATCATCACCAGGGTGACAAGCGCGAGCAGCGGCTTGCGCGGGCCGATGCGATCGATCGCTGCCCCCAGCACCGGCATGGTGGCCATCACCGCCCAGCCGCCCCATTTGCCGGCCGCCGCGACCAGGGCCTGGCCCTCCACCGGATTGCCGACCACGGCCGTCACGAACCAGGGCGCAAACACATAGATGGAAACCAGCACGATATAGGGATCGCGCCCGCCCTGCGCCGCCACCCAGGCCAGGGCCGCGCGGTTCACCGTGGCGTGCCGGCGGCGGCGGGCATCAGGGCCGGGGCGGCCAGCGGCGTGGTGGCGGCCGCTTCCAGCCGGGCCAGCGCGGCTTCGGCGGCCAGCAGGCGATTGGCCCCGGCCAGCCAGGTGCGCACCGCCGGATTGGCGCGCAGCGCCGGCACCGTGCGCAGGCTGGTCGCCGCCGCCGCGACATCACCGCGGGCAATCGCCGCCCGCGCCGCCGCCACCGGCCCGCCGGCCGCCCCGCCCGACATGGCATCATCCAGCCGGGCCATCAGGGCCTGCCACCAATTGGGCCGGGCGGCAGGATCATCGGCAAACACATTCAGTTCGCGCGCCAGGGTCACCCGGCTCACCGGCCGCGCGGCCAGTTGATCGAGCGCCGTCACCGCATCGGCGTCGCTGGCCTCGAACAGCCGCCGCGCCGCCGGCAACAGGCCATCCAGCGGCCGGCCATCGGCCAGCGCCCGGCGCAGCAACAGCACAGTCAACATCGCTTCGGCGCGGTTGGCGGCGCCCTGGGCGGTGGCGACGACATTGGCATCGCGCGCCTCTTCGGCGGCCAGCCGGGCGGTCAGCCGCGCCACCTCGCCGGCCAGCGTGTCGATGCGCTGGGCATCGCGCTGGATCTGATCGGTGCTGCTTTCCACCCGCGCTTCGGTGCGGGCCAGGCGTTCGGCGGCAACCACCGGGGCCGATGGCGCGCGCCTTTCCAGGGCGGCCAGCCGCTGTTCCAGCCGGCTGGTGTCGGCCGTGGCGGCAGCAAAGGGCAGGCGGCCGCGCACCGCCTGTTCAAACCAGGGATTGGCGATCAGGCCGGCGGCAAAGGCAAACAGCGCCGCCACCACGGCCCAGGGCAGCAGGCTGCGGCGCGGCGCGCTGCGCGCGGGGGCGCTGTCCCGGCTCATCAGGCGGGCGCGCAGCCGCTCGGCGGCGGCCAGGCTGGCCTCGTTGATCTCGCCACGGTCAAAGGGTTCGTTCATGCTGATCCAACCCTAGCCGGCTTTGCCCAGCATCGCCAGCAGGGCGGCATCATCGGGGCTGGCCGCCGCCTGACCCATGCGCCAGCCGGGGCCCGCCGCCGCCAGCGCCAGCGGGCTGATGGCAAACAGGCTGACCGTGTCGCGCCGGCCGCCCAGCCGATCCCATTCCGCCGCCACATGCCGGGCAGTGCGCGGCGAATGCAGCAGGATACCATCGACCGGCGGCAGCATCGGCAGCGGCAGCAGCCGGGCGCGATAGAGGATGCGGGTTTCGATGGTCAGGGCATCGGGCACGCAGACCGGGGTGCGGTCTTCGCCGGCCAGATGCAACAGCTGGCGGGGCGTTGTGGCCAGTTCGTCCAGCAGGCCCTGCAGCGTGCCCGGCCCCACCGCCACATCCTGCCAGCCGGCGGCGCGCGCCGCCGCGGCCGTGGCGTTGCCAACGCAGAACAGCGGCAGCGGCTGCAGGGCGGCGGCGGCCGGCCCGGCGTGGCGCACGGCGGCGGCGCTGGTGATGATCACGGCGTCGGGCCGGTGGGCCGGCGGTTGCCAATCCAGCGCTTCGGTGGCCAGCAGCGGCAGCACCATGGGTTCATGGCCCTGCGCCCGCAGCTTTGCGGCTGTCGCCGTTGCACCCGGTTCGGGGCGGACGACCAGCAGGCGCATCAGGGCCGCCGTCGCATCAAGGGTTGAACAGGCCCCGCAACGCCGGGCCGGCCTGGGCCAGCAGGCGGGCGGCCAGTGCGGCGATGGCAGCTGGTGCTGCGGCCAGCGGGCCGGCGAATTCGCCCTCCTGCACCTCGCTGCCATCCTCGGCAAAGATCTGGCCGCGGAACTGCACGCTGTCGCCGACGAACTGGGCCAGGGCGGCGACCGGCGAATGGCAGGTGCCGCCCAGTGCGGCCAGGAAGCCGCGTTCCAGCAGCACACAATCCAGCGTGGGCTGGTGGTTGATCGCCGCCAGCCGGGCCAGGGTTTCGCCGTCGCCGGCGCGCGCCGTGATGCCCACCGCGCCCTGCGCGCTGGCCGGCAGCATCTGATCCGTGGGGATGGTGCTGCCCACTTGCATGCCCAGCCGCGACAGGCCGGCGGCGGCGAGCAGCGTGGCATCGATGGCGCCCTGTTCCACCTTGGCCAGGCGGGTGGCGACATTGCCGCGCAGGATTTCGGTGCGGATATCCGGCCGCTGCGCCTTCAGCTGCGCCGCCCGGCGCGGCGAGGAGGTGCCAACCAGCGCCCCGTGCTTCAGGGCGGCAATGCTGTCGGCCCCGATCAGCGTCTCGCGCACATCGGCGCGCGGCAGCATCGCCGGCAGCACGATGCCATCCTTGAGGATGGTTTCGACATCCTTCATCGAATGCACGCCGATATCGATGCGGCCATCCAGCAGCGCGGCATCCAGTTCCTTGGTCCACAGCGCCTTGCCGCCGATTTCGGCCAGCGCCCGATCCTGCACCTTGTCGCCGGTGGTGTGGATGATGATGATCTCCACATCAGTGTCGCCCCAGCCGTGCGCGGCCTTTAGCGCATCAGCCGTCATGTGCGCCTGGGCCAGCGCAAGGGGGGAACCGCGGGTGCCGATCTTGAAGCTCATGCCCTGCCCCATGGCGCGATGGTTGCGGATTGGCAAGGGAGCGCCTAGCTGGGCGGTGTGAACAATCTGCTCGTCCTCGGCATTGAATCCAGCTGCGATGAAACCGCGGTCGCCCTGGTGCGCGGCGATCGCACCATCCTGGCCCAGCGCATCGCCAGCCAGAACGAGGCGCATGAACGCTTTGGCGGCGTGGTGCCGGAACTGGCGGCGCGCGCCCATGCCGATCGGCTGGCCCCGATGCTGGCCGAGGTGCTGGACGAAGCCGGCGTGGGCCTGGCCGATGTGGACGCGATTGCCGGCACCGCCGGGCCGGGCCTGATCGGCGGGGTGATGGTGGGCCTGGTCACCGCCAAGGCGCTGGCGATGGCGGCCGCAAAGCCGCTGATCGCGGTCAATCATCTCGAAGGCCATGCGCTGTCGCCCCGGCTGGCGGATGCGGCGCTGCATTTCCCCTATCTGCTGCTGCTGGTGTCGGGCGGGCATTGCCAGTTGCTGTGTGTCGAAGGCGTCGGCCGCTATCGCCGGCTGGCCACCACCATCGATGATGCGGTGGGCGAGGCGTTTGACAAGTCGGCCAAGGTGCTGGGCCTCGGCTTTCCCGGCGGCCCGGCGCTGGAACGGGCGGCCCGGGCCGGCACGCCGCGCTTTGCCCTGCCGCGCCCGCTGGTGGGCAGCGATGAACCGCATTTTTCCTTCGCCGGCCTGAAAAGCGCGGTGCTGCGTGCCCGCGCCGCCATGGCCGAACCGACGGCGCAGGATATCGCCGATCTTGCCGCCAGCTTCCAGCAGGCCGCCTGCGACTGCCTGGTGGACCGCACCGCCCGCGCCCTGGCGCTGGTGCCCGAGGTGACGGCGCTGGTGGTGGCCGGCGGGGTGGCGGCCAACCAGCGCATCCGGGGCGCGTTGTCTGAACTGGCCGCCGCCCACGGCCTGCCCTTCGTGGCGCCGCCGATGTGGCTGTGCACCGACAATGGCGCGATGATCGCCTGGGCCGGGGTGGAGCGATTCCGGGTGGGTGATCTTGACGATCTGAACGCCCCCGCCCGCCCGCGCTGGCCGCTGGACCCCGCTGCCGAAGCCGTGCGCGGGGCGGGGGTGAAGGCGTGACACGCTTCGGCATCATCGGGGCCGGCGCCTGGGGCACGGCCCTCGCCAGCACGCTGGCCGGCAATGGCCGCGTTACCCTGTGGGCGCGGGAGGCCGAAGTGGTGGCGGCGATCAACACGGCCGCCGAAAACCCGCTGTTCCTGCCCGGCATCCCCCTGCCCGCCGGCATCACCGCCACAACGGATCTGGCCGGGATCACCGCCTGCGATATCGTGCTGGTGGTGGTGCCGGCCCAGCATCTGCGCGCCACATTGGGCGCGGCCAGGCTGCCCGTCGCCACGCCGATCGTCCTGTGTGCCAAGGGGATCGAGGCCGGCAGCCACAAGCTGATGCTGGAGGTGGCGCGCGACCTGCTGCCCAATCCCATCGCCGTGCTGTCGGGCCCCAGCTTCGCGCACGAGGTGGCGGCCGGCAAACCCTGCGCCATCACGCTGGCCTGCGAAGACCAGGGCCTGGGCGAGCGGCTGGTGGCCGCCCTGGCGCGGCCAATGTTCCGCCTCTATCAATCCGATGACGTGCTGGGCGCGGAAATCGGCGGCGCGGTGAAGAATGTGCTGGCGATTGCCTGTGGGGTGGTGGAGGGCGCTGGCCTTGGCCTCAACGCCCGCGCGGCCCTGATCGCGCGCGGCTTTGCCGAAATGAGCCGGTTCGGCGTGGCCCGCGGCGCCCGCGCCGAAACGCTGGCCGGTCTGTCCGGGCTCGGCGATCTTGTCCTCACCTGTTCGTCCGAAAACAGCCGCAATTTCCGTCTGGGTGTCGGCCTGGGCCAGGGCCGCCCGCTGGGCGATCTTCTCGCCGGGCCAGCGGTGGCCGAGGGCGCGGCCACTGCACCGGTATTGGTCGAGGCCGCACGCGCGGCAGGCGTGGAAATGCCGATTTCAGAGGCCGTTGCCGCGCTGCTGGCCGGCGCGCCCGTGCGCGAGACGATTAACGCGCTGCTGGCGCGGCCATTGAAGGCGGAGTAGGCGGCGCTTCCGGTTCAACTGGAATGGCTTGCGCCCAACTGGGCAAGCGGCGCGTTTCCGTCTGCCTGTCACGCGTGATCGGGCCATGGCGGGCCAGCATGCCGATCAGCCGCTGCAGGTCGGCCTCCCAGGCGATGTCCGGTCGCGCGGCGGTGACCGAAACGATCAACCCGCCAGCGTCATCAGGCGGAACTTGCAGAAGGAGAATCTTCACGCCGGGTTCGCGGCAGGCTTCATACTGAAACCAGTTCCAGTCCTCCCGAATTTCGGTCTTGCCCCGCGACTGCCAGCCCTTCGCTTTGGCAAAGGCGGCGAAACTTCTGGCCACGTCCGGCCACTGGGATTTGTTCACATGGAGCCGCAGACTGAGGTTTGGCGTGACACTGCGGGGGGCATCGTCGGAGCGGAACAGGTTGAAGCAACTGCGATCCCGCGTTGCCTGTTCGCTGATCGGCACGGCCGCCACTGCACCGATGGCGAGCGCCAGGGGCAGGGCATCGCGCCAGTGCGGACGCATCGGCGTGCGGGTGCTGAACAACAGATCGGGTGGCACCAGATATTTGAGGAGCAGGCCAGCAAGGCCGCCGATCACGGTACACAGGGCGCCGATCGCTGCGCTCTCGGCCATGCCGGCCACGGTTGACACGCCATTCTGCCACAGGGCGACGCCCCCCTGGCTGGAGCTGTGCGTGCCGCCCAGCAAGAGCAGGAAAAGGATCAGGCCGAAAAGGGCACCCGCCAGCAGGCCAGCCATTGCCGCTTCCCGCCAGCCAACCCGTCCAGAGCGGCGGGCAAGCGCATAGGGTATCAGGCCAAACGGAATGGCCAGCACCATGACAACCACAAGGACGGCAGGATACATGCGCGGGCCATCAAGGCCGAACGACATCAGCAGCGCCATCAGCCCGGCAACGGCAGTGAAGGCGGCGGCCTGCACCAGCCACGACCATGCTCGCCCGCCAGTATCGTCCATCACGCCTGATTCTGCGGCAGGCCGTCGGCGATCGTGTAGTAATCGCCTTTGCTGCCCACGAAGATATGCTTTTCAAGCTGCGTGCCGGTTGGTGCATCGAAGGCGCCCAGCGCGATGGCGATGCGGCTCCGGCCCTGCACGTCCCACAACAGGAAGCTGCCGCAGGTTCGGCAGAAGCCGCGACGCACCTTTTCGGAGGACTGGTACCAGGTGAGATGGTCGTCCCCGCTGATCGTGACCGCCTCGCGCGGCACGTCGGTGGAGGCCCAGAAATGCCCGCTCTGGCGCCGGCACTGGCTGCAGTGGCAGGCATCACCCGGCGGCAAGGGGCCATCAACGCGGATCTGCACCGCGCCGCACAGGCACCGGGCGTGATGCAGCTCGGCCATCAGAAATCGACCGCGATGCCGCCCTTTTCCCAGTCGCCATAGCGCACCGGGTCGGGGCCGCCGCGGCCGCCCACTTCCTTGTCGGTGGGGGGTGGTGGCGGCGCTGCGGGTTGCTTGTCGCGCGGGTCGGGAGTCTGGGGCTTATCCTTGTCCATATCGCAGTGTTGCCACTGCCGGCGCGCTGTTAGCAATGGGGTGAAGGGAAGCAGGCATGTTCGACAACAAGGTGATCGCCATCACGGGCGCGGGCAGCGGGATCGGCCGGGCGCTGGCGCTCGATCTGGCGGCGCGCGGCGCGGTGCTGGCACTGGCTGACAAGGACGAGGCGGGCCTCGCTGAAACCAAGCGCCTGCTCGGCAACCGCCCGGCCAGCATCGCCGCGCTGGATGTCACCGACACCCCGGCGCTGCAGGCCTGGATTGCCGCGGCGGTCAGCGATTTTGGCCGGCTGGATGGCATCATCAACAATGCCGGCCTGTCGGTGGTCGCCCCGTTTGCCGATTGCCCGCGGGAGGATTTCGATCGGGTGATGGCAGTGAATTTCACCGGCGTGGTGGAAGGCTGCCGCGCCGCGCTGCCGCATGTGCGGGCGGCGGCGGCCAGGGATGGCGTGGGCTGGATCGTCAATATTTCCAGTGTGTTCGGCATGATGGGATATCCGACGCAAAGCGCCTACAACGCCAGCAAATATGCCGTGCGCGGGCTGACCGAGGCGATGGCGATGGAACTGGCGCTCACCGATCCCAATGTCTGTGTCATCCGGGTCCACCCGGGCGGCATCAAGACCAATGTCGCCCGGAACTCCAAGCGCATCGCCCTGTTGCCGGGGCAGGACCCCGACACCGATTTCGCCGCCGAGTTTGAACAGGCGGCCAAGACCACCCCCGAACAGGCCGCCGCCACCATCATCGCCGGCATGGAGCGCCGTCAGCACCGCGTGCTGATCGGGCCGGATGCGCGCTTCATCGACTGGATGGTGCGGCTGTTCCCGGTCAATTATTTCAAGGTGATCGGCAATTTCCTCGGCCGCCGCAGATAGGGTGCGCCCATCATCCTCACCCTCTGGGGGAGGTGCCCGCAGGGCGGAGGGGGCCCAAATGTGTCGGCGTGCCAGCCCCCTCCGCCTCCCCCGGCCTTCGCCGGGGTCGGCACCTCCCCCAGAGGGGGAGGATCGGGCTGTGCTGGCCTCTATGCGGCAAAGGGTGGGCTTTCCCGCCGCTTTCAGGCAAGGGAGCGCCGATGACCACCCCGCGCCACCCCCAACGCAAGCCCATCCGCAGCGGCCGCCCCACCACCAACCGGGATGACAGCGGCGTCGCCGCCCGCCGTGCCGCGTTGAAGATCGCCATGGCGGTGCTGGATCGCGGCGTGCCGTTCGATGTCGCTGCAACCGCCGTCGATGGCCTGCCACTGGCGCAGGATCGCGCCCTGGCCCGGCTGCTCGCCCTGACCGTGCTGCGCTGGCTGCCGGAACTGGATGCCCTGATCGACAGCGCCACGCCGCGCCCGCTGCCCATCGATGCCCGCGCCCGCCATGCGCTGCGCGTGGCGCTGGCCGGCTGGCTGCGGCTGAACACGCCGCCCCATGCCGTGGTTGCCACCGCGTTGCCGCTGGTCGAAGGCGGGCCGCGCCGGCTGGTGCATGGCGTGCTGGGCAATCTGATCCGCCGCCCGGCCGTGTTGCCGCCGGTGCCGCGCCTGCCCGCGCCCTTCGATGTGCAATGGGCCGCCGATTGGGGCGCGGCCGCCGCCGAAGCCGCCAGCGCGGCGCTGGCCGATGAGCCGGCCACCGATCTCACCCTGAAGAACCCCGCCGAAACCGATCATTGGGCCCAGGCGCTGGACGGCATCAGCCTGGCGCCCGGCCATGTCCGCACCGCCCGCAAGGGCAGTGTCACCGAATGGCCCGGCTTTGCCGAAGGGGCCTGGTGGGTGCAGGATTTCGCCGCCAGCCTGCCGGCCCGCCTGCTGCCGGCAACGGCTGGGGACAAGGTGCTCGATCTCTGCGCCGCGCCGGGCGGCAAGACGCTGCAACTGGCGGCGCGCGGCTGTGATGTCACCGCGCTCGATGTATCAGACGACCGGCTGGCCCGCGTGCGCCAGAATCTGGATCGCACCGGTCTCAACGCCACGCTGATCGCCGCCGACGCGCTGCGCTGGCAGCCCGATGGCCTCTATGATCATATCCTGCTCGATGCGCCCTGTTCGGCCACCGGCATCTTCCGCCGCCACCCCGATGTGCTGCATCTGAAGGGCTGGGCTGATCTGGCGCCGGTCACCCTGCTGCAGGCGGCGTTGCTGCGCCGGGCCGCAGCCTGGCTGAAGCCCGGCGGCCGCATCGTCTATGCCACCTGCAGCCTTGATCCGCGCGAAGGCGAGCGCATCGCCGAACGGGTGATCGCCGGCGCACCGCGCGACCTGATCAGCGCCGATGAGCTGCCGGCCGGCCTGATGCCCACCGCCGAAGGCTTTGTGCGCACCCTGCCCGGCCAGGTCGAGGGCGGGCTGGACGGGTTCTTCATCGCCCGCCTGCGCAAGCTGGCCGACTAGGCCCAACGGAAACGGGGCGCCGCACCCGGTGGTGCGACGCCCCGTTTGCCGGCGCGATGCGCGCGAAGCTTACTTCAGATAGGCCGAGATGAACTTGTTCATTTCGAACATCGAGCACTCGTCCTTGCCGAACAGCGCCTTCAGCTTGGCATCGGCCACGATCACGCGCTTGTCGGTCGGCTTCTGCAGGTTGTTGGCGCGGATATAATCCCACACCTTGGCAACCACCTGACCGCGCGGCAGCGGTTCCGAGCCGATGATCACCGCGAGCGGGCCCTGCGGCGTCAGCGGCTTCATCAATGCGTCCATCTTCTTGCCCGCGGGCTTGGCTTCCTTGGCCATTCCAGTCCCCTTCGTTGTTGCCAGCCGCATCGCGGCCTTCCACATCAGATTGACCCTGATGAGAGGCTTAAAGCGGGGTTCGCTGGCCCAGCGCAAGCGCAAAATGCGTGAATGTCACCTTGATGACAGCCAAAGCGGTGCGAACGTGACATAATGGCAACCTTGGCGGCTCAAAAGCGGCGCAGAAACCGCATCTGCCACCAGCGCGGGCGGTTCAGGGTCGCCCCACCGGCCACGGCACCATCCACCATCGTCTGATCCAGGCAATTCTCGCATTCCAGGCTGACCAGCCAGCCGCCCTCGCTGATATCCAGCTGCAGGGCGGCGTCGATCTGCCAGCCGGCCGGCGCCATGCCGGCCGGCGCGCCGGGCACGCCGGCGCTGGCCACCGGCATGGCGCTGCGCCAGCGCGCCGTGACCCGCGGCACCAGATCGGCGCCGGCCCCGGCCAGCCGCTGGTGCCAGGCCGCCGACAGGCTGGCGCTGGCATCGGGCGCATAGAGTGGCCGGCCCGGCCCGCCCGGTGGCGGTGCGCCCTGCCAGCGCGCGCGTTGCAGGGCCAGGCTGCCGGCCAGTTCCAGCGCCGCCAGCGGCCGCGCACGCGCCCACAGGTCAAGGCCGGCGTTGCGCATCACGGCCGTGCCGGGATGGATCGCGGCGGCCGGATCAATGCCCAGCAACGGCGAGACCGGCGCGCGGGTGCGGTCCACGAAGGCGGCGGCGTTCAGGCGCAGGCGGCCATCCAGCACATCGCCCTTCACCCCGGCTTCGTGATGCCAGCCGGTTTCGCGCGGCAGCGCGGCCAGATCGGCGCTGGTGCGGGCCAGCAGATTCCACCCCACCAGCCGCGCGGTGCGCGCGCTGCGCACAAAGATCAGCGCTTCGCCCAGGGCCAGCCCGGCGCTGGCATCGCCGGTCACCAGTTGGGCCTGCTGGCGCGATGGCCCGGGCGCGGCCAGGCAGGGGCTGCACGCCGGCCGCCGATCGGCCACCGCCAGCGTGACATCGGTATCGGTCAACCGCAGGCTGCCGGCCAGTTCCAGCCGCCCGGTCGCCTGCCAGCTGGCGCGGGCGGCGATGTGGCGGGCGTTGTGCTGCTGGCTGATGCGGCGATCGGCAATGATCTGGCCGGCCGCGCGGTCGGCGGCCAGCCGGGTTTCGCCGGCATCGTCCACCCCGGCTTCCAGCCCAAGCCGCAGCACGTTGAAATCGGCGGTGAGGGCAAGGCGATGCTGTTGCCGGTCGGCCGTGGTGCGTGCCACCAGCGCAGTGCCGGCGAGATCGAGGCCCAGCCGCCCGGTCTGCCGGGCAAAGCCATTGTGCAGCGCCAGGCTGAACCGGCCCGATTCCCATGTGATATCAGAGGCATAGAGTTGCAGATCAGCGCGTTGGCCCAGCGGCTGGCGCGCCAGATCGGCGCTGATCGGGCCCCACAGGCCCGGCGCGTCAAAGGCCAGCCGCGTGGTCGCCGGGCTGGCGGTGAAGCGGCCGTCACAGCGGGTCGGCGCGCCGGGATCGCATGCGCTGGCCGGCAGATTGCCCACCTGCGTGCGGTGATAACTGGCCGACAGTGCCCAGTGCAGGCCGGGGGCAAGATCAAGGTCCACCGCCGCCGACAGGCCGGCGCGCTGGCTGCGGTTCAGCCGTTCCCCGGTGGTGACATTGTGCAGCCAGCCCAGATCATGGTGCAATTGCCCGCCCAAGGCCACCCGCACGCCGGCCGCCAGCGGCAGATCCAGCCGGCCCAGCACCCGCCGGCTGCCAAAGCCGCCCGCGGCAAACTCCCCGGCCCCGGCCAGCCGCGCCCCGGCTGACCCTGATTGCGCTCGGCGCAGATCGAGGCGCAGCCGCCCCGGCAGATCATCGGCGGCGCCATCGGCCAGCAGCAGATCGGCATCGCCCAGCGCCGGCAGCAACGGGGCCTGGCCGGGCAGGGCAACGCCGTTGACGGCAATGGCTGGCCGGGCCCGGCCATGCACGGTGATCAGGGATTGGCTGCCATTGCCCGGGGCCGCCAGCACCAGCCAGCCAGGCGCCGTGCGCAGCGCCTCCACCGGGGTGGCGGGGCCGCCGGCATCGCGGGCATCGGGATCAAGCCACCACAGCGATGCGGTCACATCCAGGGCGGCGCGGTCGGCCCACCAGCCGTCCAGTTTCGGCTGCGCACCCACGCTCCAGACCTCTGTGACGGGTTGCGTCATCTCGGCCGCCGCCGGCCCAGCCGCCAGACAGGCTGCTGCCGGCAGGGCGGTCGCCAACAGGGCGGGCCGCCGCATCATGGGCCGGCTCAGCGCGGGCCGTCGCGACCGTCGGGCTGACCGCCCAGCGGGCCGCCGGCCGCGCCCACCGCGCCGACATTGCCGAACAGGGTTTCGAAGAAGCCTTCGGATTTGCCGAGCGTCGGCGTCTTGTCGCCCACCGGGTTGATGCGGGCGATCTTTTCCATGCCGCGCCGTTCCACCTTGGACACATTGCCTTCGGGATCAAAGCTGATGATCAGCACTTCCTGCGCCAGCGTCTTGGGCGCCACAAAGGCATATTGGCCGGTCAGGCGGCTGACATAATACCAGCTGCCGGTGTCGAACTGGGCGGCAAAGGTGGGCCGGCCCAGGGTGCGCGACACCGATTCGCGGTTGTCCACCCCCGGCAGGATGGAGGTGAACAGGGTTTCATCGATCAGATAGCCCTGACTGGCCTTGATGCGGGAACAGCCGGTGCTGGCCAGCGCCGCCGCGATCATCATGGCCAAGGTGAAACTGCGCGTCATTCCAAATGCTCCGGCCCGAAACAGCCCCGGTTGTTGTTGCCGCCCCCGGCGCGGAACCGGCGCAGCCGGTGGGGGCCCGGATGCGACAATCCCGTTCACCTTGTCATTATGTCAGCCGCGATGATTATGCTAGCACTTCGCCCATGTCGATCCTTGCCAGCCTGAAACGCCTGGTGGCCGGTGCGCCGCCATCGCCGGTCGACCAGCTCTATGCCGCGGTCGTGGCCGAGGCGCGGCGGCCCGAATGGTATCTTGAAGGCGGCGTGCCCGACACGCTGGATGGCCGGTTCGACATGGTGGCGCTGGTGCTGTCGCTGCTGATGCTGCGGCTGGAAGAGGTGACAGCCGGCAACGCCCGTCACCCGGCGGCGCAGCTGTCGGCCGATGTCGCCGACCGCTTCATCAGCGACATGGAAGGCAATCTGCGCGAGGACGGCATCAGCGATCAGGCGGTGCCGCGCCACCTGGGCCAGATGATGGCGGCGCTGGGCGGCCGGCTGGGCGCCTATCGCGCCGCGCACGGCAATGCCGATGCCATGGCCGAAGCGTTGCGCCGCAACCTGTATCGCGGCGAGGCGGTGGACGATGGCGCCATCGCCCATGTCGTCGCCGAAATCCGCCGGCTGTCGGGCCGGCTGGCCGCCACCAGCTTTGCCCGGCTGGCGGCCGGGATCATGGAACCCACGCATTGACCCGCACTGATGAGCCGCAATGACCCTGGGGCCGCCGGCCCGGAATTCAGCCATGTCCTGCGCGCCCACGAAATCGGTGGGGTGACCCGCCGGGTCGAACTGGCTGCGAACGATGGCGAACGCGCCGCCCTGGCCCGCCGCTTCGGCCTGTTGGTGCTCACCGGGCTGACCGCGGTGCTGGAGGTGAAGCGCGAGGCGGCGTGGATCCGGGTGTCGGGCACGGTGCGTGGTGAAGGCGATCAGGCCTGTGTGGCATCGGGCGATCCGGTGCCGTTCCGCCTGGTGGAACCGGTCATGCTGCGCTTGGCCGAACCGCCGGCGGCCGGCGAGATCGAACTGGCCGCCGATGATCTGGATGTGGAGCCGCTGGATGGCGACATCGTTGATCTGGGCGAAATCGCCGCCCAGGCGCTGGCGCTGGGCCTTGATCCCTATCCGCGCCGCCCGGGCAGCGTGGCCGGCATCCTGAGCGAGGATGAAGCCGCCGCCGCCCGCAGCCCGTTTGCCGTGCTGAAAAAGGGCTGAGCCCGCAGGCCCGCCGTTCAGAACGGCACGTCGTCGTCCAGATCGTCGTCAAAGGCACCCGGGCGCTTGCCCTGGGCCGGCGCGCCGCCGCCAAAGCCGCCACCCGATGGTGCGCCATAACCGCCGCCAAAATCATCGCTGCGGCCACCGCCGCCGCCCATGCCGCCACCGCCGCCGCCATCGCGGCCACCGATCAACGCCATTTCGCCCTTGAACGGGCCGATCACGATCTCGGTGGTGTAACGGTCCTGGCCGTTCTGGTCCTGCCATTTGCGGGTCGAAAGGCTGCCTTCGATATAGACCTCGCTGCCCTTGCGCAGATACTGGGTGGCAATCCGGCCGATATTCTCGTTGCGGATGACGATGTTGTGCCACTCGGTCTTTTCCTTGCGCTCGCCGGTGGCCTTGTCACGCCAGGTTTCCGATGTCGCCATCGTGAACTGCACCACGCTGCCACCATTGGCGAAGGTCTTGGATTCAGGGTCTTTTCCCAGACGCCCGACCAGAATCACCTTGTTCACACCCGCCATCTTGATCTCCCTTGTCTTGGCGCCAACCCTAACCGGCGGCGGCCCATCAGGCAATTGGATGCGCCGTCTGCCCCTTGCCTTTGCTGTGGATTTCGCGATTGCTGGCCGGCGATGATCTGTCAGTGGGGGCCGTGATGTCAGACCAGATCGAAGCCGCCGGAGCCTTGGCCACGGCCGGCCTTGCCGCCCAGGCGCTTGACCGGCCAGCGCCGGGACATGGCGCACATTCAACCACTTGCGCCAATTGCGGCGCGGCGCTCACCGGCCCGTTCTGCGGCCAGTGCGGCCAGCGCGCCCATCTGCACCGCAGCGTGGGCGACGTGTTCCACGAGTTCCTGCACGGCATCACCCATTTCGACGGCAAGGCCTGGACCACGCTGCCCATGCTGGTCTTCCGCCCCGGCAAGCTGACCCGCAGCTATATCGAAGGCCAGCGCGCCCGCTATATCGCGCCGGTGCCGTTGTTCCTTCTTGTTGTTTTCCTGATGTTCTTTGTGTTGTCCTTTGCGCATTTGCCCGATGATGCGGTGCAGGTTGGCGGCGACACCACCCCGGCCGAACGCATCACCCAGTCGCGCAAGGCCCTGGCCGATATCGATGCCGAGATCGCCAAGGCCGAAGCCGCCGGCGACAAGGCCAAGCTGGTCGAATTGCGCACCGCCCGCGCCGGCCTTGTCGCGGTGACCAAACGCGCCGGTTCGGGCGATGTCAGCGCGGCAGACGTGATCCAAGACATCGGCGAAGGCATTGTTTCAGCCAGCCAAAAGGACCAGCTGACCATCATCAGCGGCTTTCCCGCGCTGGATGCAAAGGCGAAAGAGGCCCTGAAGAATCCCAGCCTTGTGCTCTACAAGCTGCAAACCAAGGCCTACAAGCTCAGCTTCCTGCTGGTGCCGCTGTCGCTGCCGTGGCTCTGGCTGGCCCTGTTCTGGCGGCGCGGGGTCGGCATGTATGATCATGCCATTTTCGCACTCTATTCGATCAGCTTCATGAGCCTGTTGTTCATCACGGCCAGCATGGCGCTCACCGCTGGCGTCACGGCGCAATGGTTCTGGACCCCGCTGTTGCTGGCACCGGCCGTTCACATGTTCGTGCAACTGCGCGGCAGCTATGCACTCGGCTGGTGGGGTGCCGGCTGGCGCACTGTCTATCTCAGCTTTGCCGCGGTGATCACGCTCAGCCTTTATCTTCTCATCCTGATCGTCGCCGGGGTGCTGGATTGATCAGTCCGCCGGTTCATCAAAGCTGAGATCGCGGTCGCGACGCGCCTCGCGGATGGCGGTTTCGATCGGCTCCAGCGCCGGCAGGTTCTTGGCACCGGGGTCGACGGACAGTTCCAGGAACTTGCGGCCCTGCGGCAGCACCTTGGATTCGAGGCTGCCGACAAAGCTGTTGTAGCTGGCGACCGCCTTGCCCAGCCGGTCGCCCAGTTGCTCGACAAAGCCGCCCATGGTGGCAAGCCGGCCATAGAGTTCCTTGGCCAGTTCGGCGACGCGGGTGGCATCCTCGGCCATCTTCTCCTGCCGCCAGGCCACGGCAACAGTGCGCGCGATGGCGACGAGATTGGTGGGCGTTGCCAGCAACACCTTGCGTTCAAACGCATATTCCCACAGGCCGGCATCGGCTTCCAGCGCGCCGGACAGGAATTGTTCGCCGGGGATGAACATCATCACATAATCGGCGGTGCCGGCAAACTGGTCCCAATAGGCCTTGCGGCCCAATTGGTCGGCATGGGTGCGCAGCGCCTTGGCATGGGCCTCCAGAAAGGCCAGGCGCACCGTGTCATCCGTGGCCTCGCAGGCATCAAGATAGGCGTTCATCGAACATTTGGCATCGATCACCAACTGGCGCCCGCCGGGCAGGCGCACGATCACATCGGGGCGCAGGCGGCCATCATCGGTGCTGGTGGAAACCTCGGTGGCGAAATCGACATGTTCGGCCAGGCCCGCCATTTCCAGCACGTTGCGCAATTGCTGTTCGCCCCAGCGGCCACGCGCCTTGGGGCTCGCGCGCAGCGCCCCCACCAGCCGCGCCGCCTCGGTGCGCACCTGTTCCTGACCGGCGCGCACCTGTTCTACCGCTTCCTTGATGCTGCCATAGGCTTCACTTCGGGCTGTCTCGATCTTCTTGATCTCGCCCTCGTATCGGGTGAGCGTTTCGGCCACTGGGCCCAGCATCGCCTGCAGGCTGGCCTGCTGCTTCTGCTCCGCTTCCGCAAAGCGCTGCTCGGCGCGGTTGAGGAACTGGCCCTGGGCCTGTTCGAGCACACGGGCTGCCAGCGCTTCAAAGCGGGTGTTCAGCTCGGTGAGCTGGCGGGCGTGGGCGGCCTCCCGCTCGTCGCGCTGGGCCTGCAGGGCGGCGATCTCCACCGCCGTCTCGGCCAGCTTCGTCCGCCGTTCGTCCGCTTCCTGCCGCGCCGCGTCGCGTTCGGCCTTCAGGGCGGCGACCGGCCGGCCCGCCAGCCACCAGCCGACGGCGAGGCCCGCGAGCAGGGCGACAATCGCAATCACGGCTTCGGTCACGGGCGGCATCCATCGGCAAAACGGGAACGGGTGCAGAACATAGTCGCTTGGCAAGCGAACGCAACGCCGCCATGCTCTCAGGCATGCGCATCGCCCTGCTCCTCGCCTCCACCCTCGTCCCCGCCCTTGCGCTCGCCACATCGGCCGTGGCGGCCCCCTTTGGCTTTTCGGCCCAACGCATCGCGGCCGACACCGCGGCGCTGGCATCAGATGATTTTGCCGGTCGCGGCCCGGGCGAATCGGGGGAGGCCTATACGCTGGCCTATCTCGCCCGCCAGTTCCGCGCCGCCGGGCTGGAACCGGCCGGCCCCGGCGGCAGCTGGCTGCAGGAGGTGCCGCTGATCCGGCTGGACCGGCAGCCGGGCGCGACGCTGGCCATCACCGGGCCGGATGGCCCCCTGCCCATCCAGCTTGGCCGCAATGCCACGCTGGCGCTGCGCCAGCCCGGGGAGACCGCCCTGGCCGATGTGCCGATGCTGTTTGGCGGCTTTGGCGTGGTGGATCAGGGGGTTGATCCCTATGCCGGCGTGGATGTGGCCGGCAAGATTGTGTTGATCCTGGCCGGCGATCCCGATGGCGAGGCCGGTGCCGATCTCGGCTTTGGCGGCCGCACCCTGGCCTATCGCGGCCGGGTGGGCGTGAAGATCGCGGCCGCCGCCCGGGCCGGGGCGGTGGGCGTGATCGTGCTGCACGAGGATTTCCCCGCCTCCTACCCGCTCGCCCAGTTGGTCGGCACCGAAATGGTGCCGCAAATGGTGCCGGCGGGCACCAGCTTTGGCGGCCCGCTCCGCTTTGCCAGCTGGGTGGAAGGCCCGGTGGCGGCGCGGCTGCTGGGCGCGGTTGGCCTTGATCTGGCCGGGGCCAAGGCCGCCGCGCGCCGGCCGGAATTCCGCGCCCTGCCGCTGCCGGCCCGGGCCAGTGCCAGCGGCCGCCTGACGGCGACGCCGTTCATCAGCCACAATGTGATCGGCAAGCTGCCCGGTGCCAGCCGGCCTGATGAAGCGGTGCTGTTTGGGGCGCACTGGGATGCCAATGGCCAGGGGGTGGCGGATGCCGCTGGCGACGCCATCCGCAACGGCGCCATCGACAATGCCACCGGCACGGCCGAACTGATCGAGGTGGCGCGGGCCTTTGCCGCCGGGCCGCGCCCGGAACGCACCCTGATCTTCGCGGCGTGGACGGCGGAGGAAAAGGGCCTTCTGGGCGCCGACCATTATGCGGCCAACCCGCTGGTGCCGCTCGACCGGACGGTGGCGGTGATCAACCTTGATCCGCATGTGCAATTGCCGAAAACCCGCAGCCTGGAGGTGATCGGCGTGGGCCGCACCAGCCTGGAGGATGATCTGGCCGCCGCCGCCAGTGCCATGGGGCTGGTGACGGTGCCCGAACCCAACCCCGAAGCCGGCTGGTATTTCCGTTCGGATCATTTTCCCTTCGTGCAGCGCGGGGTGCCGGCGCTGGCCTTCCGCGCCGGGCGGGATCTGGTTGCCGGCGGCACCGCGGCGGGCCAGGCCTTGATCGATCGGTACAACCAGCACTGTTATCACCAGCCCTGCGACGCCATCGGGCCGGGATACACGTTCGAAGCGGCCGCGCAGGAAGCCGAGGCGGCGTGGCGCGTGGGCCTGGCCGTGGCCAACCGCTGGCAGCGGCCGGGCTGGAAGATCGCGCCGAAATTCTGAGTGCTGGCCCTAGGCCGCGCTCCGCCGTGCCGGCAGCCGCGCGATCACCAGGGCGGCCACCACCAGCCCGGCGCCCAGCAGCTCCAGCGGGCCCGGCACCTCGCCAAAGCGCACCGCGCCGATGAAGGCGCTGATCGCCGGCTGGACCAGCAGGGCGAGGCCGACCACCAGCGGCGACAGGTGGCGCACGGCATAGACGATCAGGCCCTGGCCGGCGACCTGGCTGCCGAGGGCCAGCGCCAGGATCGGGGTCCAGTTCTGGGGCCAGAACACGCCACTCGCCGCCAGCGGCGCCAGCGCCACGGCCGAGGCAAAGGTGGCCAGCGCCAGCGCCGGAAAGGCATCAAGCGTGCCGCGCACCTTTTCGATCGCCACCAGATAGACAGTGTAGAACATGGCGGCGGCCAGGCAGAGCAGATCGCCGGCGAAATGGCGGGGCGACACATCGGCGCTGCGCCCCAGCAGCAACGCCATGCCGGCCATCGCCACCGCCAGCGCCCACCATTGCATCCGCCCCAGCCGCTGGCCCAGCGCCACCAGGCCATAGAGCGGCAGCAGGAAGGTCGCGGCATTGGCCAGCAGCGTGGCATTGGCCAGCGTGGTGCGCATGATGCCCAGATGCCAGACCGACAGATCGGCGGCAAAGGCCACCCCGGCCAGCGTGGCGAGGCCCAGCAGGCCGGGCGTCACCGCGCCCAGGCCGCGCCCGGCCGGTGCCCGCAGGGCCAGCGCCAGCAGGAACGGCACCGCCAGGGCCTGCCGCCAGAAGGCCGATGCCAGCGGGCCGACATCGGCCAGGCGCACCAGCCACGGGCCAAAGGCCAGCAGCGCCGATCCGGTGATCATCGCCGGAAAGGCCAGCCGCCCCGCCGCCTGCCTGTGGTCCGCACTTGTCATGGCAGGGGGGCATAGGGGAAGCCGGCGGCAAATGCACCCCCTGCCGCCCGCCGTGCGATGTGTCGGAAATCTACAATATCGGCCCAGCCATTGGGTCTATCACCGGGATTGCGACCCGCGGAACGTCGCCTTGCGGCGTTCCCGAACTTCACCGGCCCGGGCAATCACTTGCCCGGGCCGTTTTTTTCTCCGAACGGCGCAAGGCTGGCCGGCGGGCGCGGCATCTGTCATGATGCAGGCAAAGGCCAGCTTCATCGGGGCCACCCTCATCGGGGGATGGGGGCTGGCCGGCAACAGGGGCATGACCATCGCCTTGGAGGGGGCCTGGGCATGATATCAATCCGTTATTTTGCGCCGCACCCGGCCCTGCGCGACCATGTGTCGACGCTGTACTGGTTCGAATCGCGCCTGCCGGCCTTTGCCGATCTGATGCGGGCCGAACTGGGCCAGATCCGCCTGGTCGTCACCGGCGTGGCCAGCAACGAATATGGCAATGGCGGCGTGCGCGAGGGCCGGGGTGCCATCCTGCAGGGACCGACCAGCGCGCCGGTGCATTATCGCGCCGCCGGCCCGCTGGCGCTGTTCGGCATCGGCCTGTTGCCGCGCGGCTGGAGCGAGCTGATCGGTCTGCCCGCCAATGAACTGGCCGATGATGCCGTCGATCTGGCCGCCGTGCTGCCGGCCGCCGGGGTGCGCGCCCTGATGGGCCGGCTGGCCGATGCCGGCGATGACGCCGCCCGCTGCGACGTGGTCAACCGATTTCTGATGGAACGTCTGGCCGCCGCGCGCAGCCCGGCGCTGTGGTTCACCCGGCTGGCCGATGCCTGGCTCACCGGATCGGCCAATCCCGATGTCGATGATCTTGTGGCGGCGTCCGGCATGTCGGCCCGGTCCATCGAGCGGCTCAGTCAGCGCATCTATGGCGCATCGCCCAAGCTGCTGGCCCGCAAATATCGCGCGCTGGGGGCGGCGGTGCGGCTGGCGACCGGCCAGGCGGCGAATTGGGCCGATGCGGCCGAAGGCGCCTTTTATGACCAGGCCCATTTCATCCGCGAATTCCGCAGCTTCACCGGCCTGACCCCATCGCGTTTCCTGGCAGAGGCCGCGCCGGTCACCCGGCTCACCATCGCCCGCCGCCGGCTGGTGCCGGGCCTGCCGCGCCTGGCGCTGATCGCCTGAGGGCCCCTGCTGGCGGCGCAGTGGAAACACCGTCGCAGCAAGGTGAAAAACTTGACAGTTTTGCCGCTGCGCCGCATAACCCGACCAGATTTGTCCACTTTCTCTGGCCGCAGGACGCGCATTTGATTCGTCTCACCAATCTTGCCGATTATGCCGTCGTCGTGATGGCCGCGGCAGCGCGGGAGCCGGCGACGCGGTTTTCGGCGGCCCGCGTGGCGGAATTGACGGCGATCCCGGCGCCCACCGTGGCCAAGTTGATGGGCACGCTGGCGCGCGGCGGCCTGTTGACGGCGGCGCGGGGTGCGGCGGGCGGCTTTTCGCTGGCCCGCGCGCCGGCCGAGATCAGCGTGGCCGAAATCGTTGAGGCGGTGGATGGCCCGATCGCGCTGACCAGTTGCGTGTCGGGCGATGTGCAGGATTGTGCGATGGAAGGCCATTGCGCCATTCGGGGCCATTGGCCGCCGATCAACCAGGCCGTGCGCGGGGCGCTTGCCGCCGTGTCGCTGGCCGATCTGGTGCGGCCGGCGGCAGCGGCATCACCCTCTGGCCTGGCCCCCGTGGCCCTGGCCGACTGACGAATTCTGGAAGACCACCATGTCCGAAGACGTGCCTGCCGCTGCCATTTCTGATGCCGTTCCTCCGGGCGAAGCGCCCGTGCAGGATGCCGAAGCCCGCGCCGCGGTGGAGGAGCTTGCCACCTACAAGTGGGGCTTCACCTCCGATGTGGAATCGGAAATGGCCCCCAAGGGCCTCAATGAAGACACGGTGCGGTATATCTCGGCCAAGAAGGGTGAGCCGCAGTGGCTGCTCGATTGGCGGCTGAAGGCGTTTGCCAGGTGGCAGGCGATGGAAAGCCCGGATTGGGCCAAGCTCAACATCGCGCCGATCGACTATCAGGACGCCTATTACTATGCCGCGCCCAAGGCCAAGCCGACCCTGAAGTCGCTGGACGAGCTCGATCCCGAAATCCGCCGCACCTATGAAAAACTCGGCATCCCGATCGAGGAGCAGAAGGTGCTGGCCGGGGTGGAAGGCGCCCGAAAGATTGCCGTCGACGCGGTGTTTGACAGCGTGTCGGTGGCCACCACCTTCCGCGAGGAGCTGCGCAAGGCCGGGGTGATCTTCCTGTCGATCTCGGAAGCGGTGAAGGAATTCCCGGATCTGGTGAAGAAGTGGCTGGGCAGCGTGGTGCCGGTCACCGACAATTATTTTGCCTGCCTCAACAGCGCGGTCTTCTCCGATGGCACCTTCGTCTACATCCCCGAAGGCGTGCGCTGCCCGATGGAGCTTTCGACCTATTTCCGCATCAACGCTGCCAACACCGGCCAGTTCGAACGCACGCTGATCATCGCCGACAAGGGCGCCTATGTCTCCTATCTGGAAGGCTGCACCGCCCCGATGCGCGATGAAAACCAGTTGCACGCCGCCGTGGTGGAGCTGGTCGCGCTGGATGATGCCGAGATCAAATATTCCACCGTGCAGAACTGGTATCCCGGCGATGCCGACGGCAAGGGCGGCATCTACAATTTCGTCACCAAGCGCGCCAACTGCCTGGGGAAGAACAGCAAGGTGAGCTGGACCCAGGTCGAAACCGGCAGCGCCATCACCTGGAAATATCCCAGCTGCGTGCTGTCGGGCGAAAACAGCGTCGGCGAATTTTATTCGGTGGCGGTGACCAACAACTGCCAGCAGGCCGATACCGGCACCAAGATGATCCACATCGGCAAGGGCAGCAGCTCCACCATCGTGTCCAAGGGCATTTCGGCCGGCCGGTCGAACGGCACCTATCGTGGCCTGGTGCGGGTGGCGGCGACGGCGGAAGGCGCGCGCAACTTCACCCAGTGTGACAGCCTGCTGCTGGGCAGCAACTGCGGCGCCCACACCGTGCCCTATATCGAGGTGCGCAACCCCAGCGCCACCATCGAGCATGAGGCCACCACCTCCAAGATCAGCGATGACCAGCTCTTCTATGCCCAGTCGCGCGGGCTGGATGCCGAAGCCGCCGTCGGCCTGATCGTCAACGGCTTCTGCCGCGAGGTGCTGCAGCAGCTGCCGATGGAGTTTGCGGTCGAGGCGCAGAAGCTGCTCGGCCTCAGCCTGGAAGGCAGTGTCGGCTGATGCGGCGGGCGTTGGCCCTTTTGCTGTTGCCGCTGGGGATCGCCGCCTGCGATGCCGCGCCGCCGCGCCCGGACCCCAAGGGCCAACAGCTGCGCGCCGAGCTCGACCAGCTGACCAAGGATTATGCCCGGTGTGTGGACGACAAGGTGGCCGCCGCCGATCTGTCCAGCGATCCGGCCGGCACCATCGCCATCGAAGCGGTCAAGGCCTGCCGGCCGATGCGCAACGCCCTCACCCTGAAGGTCGCGTCGTTCGACCGCTTTGGCCATCCCAATCACACGCCGAACCAGGCCGAGGCAGTGGCCCTGGCCAGTGTCGGCGTGATCGAGAAAGAACTGCGCGAACAGGCGGTGGTCACCATCGTCAAGCGCCAGAACCAGATGAAGTGAGCCCCCAATGCTGATCATCGACAATCTTCATGCCGAAGTGGACGGCAAGCCCATCCTGAAGGGCCTGTCGCTCACCGTGAATGCCGGCGAAGTCCACGCCATCATGGGGCCGAACGGCGCCGGCAAATCCACCCTGTCCTATGTGCTGGCCGGCCGTGATGGCTATGCGGTGACCGGCGGGTCGGTGACCTTCCGGGGTGAGGATCTGCTGGCCAAGGAACCGCATGAGCGGGCCGCGGCCGGGCTGTTCCTGGGCCTGCAATATCCGGTGGAAATCCCCGGCGTCTCGAACCTGTTGTTCCTGCGCACGGCGCTCAATGCCCAACGCACGTTGCGCGGTGAGGCTGAAGCGTCGGGCGCCGAGTTCATGAAGCTGGCCAGGGCGGCCGCCGAAAAGCTCGGCCTGCCGTTCGACATGATGAAGCGCGCGGTGAACCAGGGCTTTTCCGGCGGCGAGAAGAAGCGCAACGAGATGGTGCAGATGCATGTGCTGCAGCCCTTCCTTGCCGTGCTGGATGAAACGGACTCGGGCCTCGACATCGATGCCCTGCGCGTCGTGTCAGACGGCATCAACGCCATGCGTTCGCCCGATCATGCCGTGCTGCTGATCACCCATTATCAGCGGCTGCTGGATTATGTCGTGCCCGATCATATCCATGTGCTGATGGATGGCCGCATCGTCCATTCCGGTGGCGCCGATCTGGCCCACAAGCTGGAGGCGGAAGGTTACGCCGCAATCGCCGCATGAGCGCGCTTCCCACCCGCAAGGATGAGGCCTTTCGCTACAGCGATCTGGCCGCCGTCGCCCGGCACTGGCCGGTCGCGGTTGAACCCGTGGTGGTGCCGGCCGGCGAAGCCCATGCCGACATCATCCTCACCGATGGCAACAGCCCGGTGATCCGCCATCTGGCCGTCAATGTCGGGGCCGGTGCCGCCTGCCGTTACACCATCATCGATGGCGGTCGCGATTATGGCCGCATCGCGCTGGATGTGACGCTGCATGATGGTGCCGATTTCCAACTGGGCTGCGTGCTGATCGGTACGGCGGAACAGACGATCGAACTGGTCACCACCGTGCGCCATGTCGGCCCCAATGCCACCAGCCGCCAGGTCGTGCGCGCCGTGGCGGGTGGCGCGGCCACCACCTCCTATCTGGGCCAGGTGGCGGTGGCGCGCGAAGGCCAGAAAACCGATGCCAGCCAGTCGTTCAAGGCCATCCTGCTCAACCGCGGCGCCACCGCCAACGCCAAGCCGGAGCTGGAAATCTTTGCCGATGATGTGAAATGCGCCCACGGTGCCGCCATCGGCGAGCTCGACAGGCAAGCGCTCTTCTACATGACCAGCCGCGGCGTGCCCAAGCCCCAGGCCCGCGCCCTCCTCACCCGCGCCTTCCTGTCGGACGCGCTGGAGGGCCTTGACGACGCCACCACCGAGGCGCTGGACGCCGCGATCACCGCCCGGCTGGAGGCGGCGGCGTGAGCCGCTCAATCGCCCACGCGTTTGAAGATATACCCGCCGCCGGCGGGGCCCCACACGCGCGTGCCATCGGCGGCAAAGCCGCGATCCCAGTTCACATAGGCATCGCGCGTCGCCACGCTGCGGCTTTCCATCATCACCGCACCGCGAAAATTGTTGGTGCAGCTTTCGGTGCCGCCGATGAACACGCCGGTGGCCACGCGCTCCAGCCGGTTGTGGCAGCTGGGCGGGGCCAGATCATCCGGGGTCAGCGCCGCCGCACGCGCATCGCCGGGGCCAAGGTTCAGCCATCTGGCGCCCTCCTTCACCCGGAAATTGTCCCGCCGCAGCACGCCGGGCGCGATTTCCACCACGCGGGCGACAAACTGGAAATAGGGTTTCAGCCGCGCCGCCGCCGGGGTGGTGCCAGGCGCATTGATGATCGCCTGTTCCTGATACAGCCACACGCCATCGCTGCGGTTCGGCCAGATGCGGGTGATCTGCACCTCCACAACGTCATAGCGGCTGTCGGCGGCATGCTGTTCGGCGCTGGAGAAACGCCCCGTCGCTGTGCGGGCATAATCCTCGGCCAATGGCAGCGGTTGGGTGGCGGCGATCTGCAGGGCAATCAGGGCGGCAAGCATCATGTCCTCCGGGGGCTGGTCGCATGAGCATAACCCACGCCACCGCGCCGGCAATGCTCGACCTCAAGGCCGATTTCCCCGGTCTCGCCGGCGATTGGGCCTATCTCGACACGGCGGCCACGGCGCAGAAACCGCAGGCGGTGATCGATGCCATCGCGCGTTGCTATGGCCCGGATTATGCCACGGTGCATCGCGGGGTGTATGAACGCTCCGCCACGATGACGCTGCGGTTTGAAGAGGCGCGCGCCCGCATCGCCCGCTTCATCGGCGCGGCTGATCCCAATGAAGTGGTGTTCGTGCGCGGCGCCACCGAAGGCATCAACCTCGTCGCCAACAGCTGGGGCCAGCGCCTGAACGCCGGCGACCGCATCCTGATTTCCGCGCTGGAGCATCACAGCAACATCGTGCCCTGGCAGATGCTGTGCGAACGCAGCGGCGCGGTGCTGGATGTCGCGCCGATCACCGATGATGGCCGCATCGACGAGGCGGCGCTGATCGCCATGATCCGACCCGAAACACGGCTGGTCAGCATCGCCCATGTCTCCAACGTGCTGGGCGGCACCGCCGATGTGCGCCGCCTTGCCGATGCCGCCCATGCGGCCGGCGCGCTGCTGATGGTCGATGGCTGCCAGGCCGCGCCGCGCCTCGCGCTCGACATGGCGGCGCTGGGCTGTGATTTCTATGTGTTCTCCGGCCACAAGCTGTATGGGCCGACCGGTATCGGCGTCCTGTGGGCGCGGGCCGCGATCCTGGAATCGATGCCGCCCTGGGTTGGCGGCGGTGCCATGATCGAAACGGTGACGTTCGAACGCACCACCTATGCCCCGCCGCCGGGCCGCTTCGAAGCCGGCACGCCGCACATCGAAGGCGTGATCGGGCTGGCCGCCGCCATCGATTATGTGGAGGCCATTGGGCTTGAGCGCATCCATGCCCACGAGACGGCGCTGGTGAGGCAGGCACGCTCGGCCCTGCAGGGCATCAACAGCCTGGCCCTGCATGGCCCCGAAGACAGCGCCGGCATCCTCAGCTTTTCGATGCAGGGGGTGCATCCGCACGATATCGGCACCATATTGGACGAAGCGGGGGTGGCGATCCGCGCCGGCCACCATTGCGCCCAGCCGCTGATGGGCGTGCTGGGCGTGCCTGCCACCGCCCGCGCCAGTTTCGGCCTCTATTCCAGCCCGCGCGATGTCGAGCGGCTGGTGGAGGGGCTTGCCCGGGTCTCCCGCATCTTTGGGGTGAAATGATGAGCGAACGCAGCTTCGAAGTGGAAGAGGTCAATGAAGCCAAGCCGGTGGCCAAGGCACCGCCGCTGCGCGCCATGGCCGAGGCAGAAGCCGCTGAACCCGGGGCCCGCAAGCCCGATTATCTCGACGGCTTTCTGAAACAGAAGCCCGAACCGGTGGCCCCGGAAGCCCCCGGCGGTGACCTGTATGACGAGGTGATCGCCGCCCTGCGCCAGATCCATGACCCGGAAATCCCGGTGAACATCTATGATCTGGGCCTGATCTATGGCGTGGAGATCGACAATGGCCACGCCACGGTGACGATGACGCTGACCACGCCGCACTGCCCGGTGGCCGAATCCATGCCGGGCGAGGTCGAAATCCGGGTGTGCGCCGTGCCGGGCATCCAGAGCTGCGATGTCAGCCTGGTGTGGGATCCGCCCTGGGATCCGGGCAAGATGAGCGACGAAGCCCGGCTGGAAATGGGAATGTTGTGATGGAAACGACCACACTCACCCGCCGCCCGCGCCCCGCGCCGGTGATCGTGACGGACGGCGCATCGAACCGTATCGCCGCCATTCTGAAGGATGCGCCGGCCGATGCCGTGGGGGTGCGCCTCTCCACCCCGCGCCGCGGCTGTTCGGGCCTGGCCTATGATCTGGCCTATGTCACCGCCGCCAAGCCCGGCGATGAGCGCATCGACACGCCGGGCGGCACGCTGTTCATCGACGGCGGCAGCCTGATGTATCTGATCGGCAGCACCATGGACTGGCGGGAGGATGATTTCTCGGCCGGCTTCGTGTTCAACAACCCCAATGCCAAGGGTTCGTGCGGCTGCGGGGAAAGCTTCACGGTCTGATCGCGCGCCCCGCGACACCAGCGCCGCTGCCCGCCTGCCGGCCCACCCGCTATCGCAGCCGGCATGCGCTTCCCCCTCACCCGCACCGAAGCCCTTGCCCGGCTGACCGAATTTCTGCCGCTGGCCGGCCGCGCCTATGCCGCGCGGCGCAACCATGATGGCGGGCCCGATGGCCGGGCCACCACCTCGCTGCTTTCCCCCGCCATCCGCCGCCGGCTGGTGAGCGAGGCGGAGGTGGCGGCGGCGGCCGTGGCCGCCCATGGCTTTTCGGGAGCGGAAAAATTCGTCCAGGAAGTGTGCTGGCGCACCTATTGGGTCGGCTGGCTGCAACAGCGGCCGGAGATCTGGACGCGTTGGCAGGCCGATGTGGTGCGCATGGAGGCGATGCTGGCCGAGGACGGCAAGTGGCAGCGCCGGTACCACCAGGCGCTGGCCGGGCAGACCGGGATCGACTGTTTCGACGCCTGGGTGGCCGAACTGCAGGAGACCGGCTGGCTGCACAACCATGTGCGGATGAGCTTTGCCAGCATCTGGTGCTTCACCCTGCGCCTGCCCTGGCAATTGGGCGCGGCTTTTTTCTATCGGCACCTGCTTGATGCCTGCCCGGCTTCGAACACGCTGGGCTGGCGCTGGGTGGTGGGGCTGCAGACGGCGGGCAAGACCTATCTGGCGCGCGCCGATCTGATCCGCGACCTGTCGGGCGGGCGCTTCCGGGTGGAGGCGCCGCTGGCGCGGGAGGCGGCGCCCTGGCCGGCCGACATGGTGCCGGCCCCGATCCCGCCGGCCCCGGCCATGCGCGCCGATCCCGCCCTGCGCACCGGCCTGTTCATCACGTCGGAAGACCTCAGCCTCGAAACGCTGGACCTGCCGGTCACGCCGGTTGCGCTGGCGGCCACCAGCGGCATTGGCGGCACGCCGGCCCCGCTGAAGCGAAAGATCGCCGATGCCATGCTGGCCGATGGCGTGGCGCGCGCCGCCGGCCGGCTGGGCCTTGCGCCCGAGCGGCTGGACGAAGCCAACCCGATCGCGGCGATGCGTGCCTTTGCCGCCCGCCATGGCCTTGCCCAGATCATCACCGCCGATGCGCCGGTGGGCCCGGTGAAGGACCGGCTGGATGCCCTGGCCCCGGCGCTGGCCGCTGATGGCGTGCGGCTGGTGCGCCTGCGCCGGGCGTGGGACGATGTGGCCTGGCCCCACGCCAGGAAGGGTTTCTTCCCGTTCAAGGCCGCCATACCGAAACTGCTGGCGCTGCCGCCGTCGGCAATGGCATGACAGGGCGATGATCCGCGCCATCGCCTCGCTGCTGCTGCCGCTGCTTTTGGGTGGCTGCCTGGTCAGTGCGGTGAAAACCGTGGTCACCGCGCCGGTGAAGGCCGTGGGCAAGGCGGTCGATCTGGCCACCACCAGCCAGGAAGAGGCCGATCGCAACCGCGGCCGCGCCCTGCGCAAGCAGGAGGAACAGGCCGCCCGCGACGCCCGCAAGGCCGAGATGCAGCGTTATTTCGCGGATGGGCCCAAATAAAGCGCGGCGATATCGTCAACAAAACGCTGTGGATTGGCGGCGGCCAGATTGGTCAGCACCACGATGGCCAGCCCCTGATCGGGATAGACGAAGAAGGCGGATCGCGCGCCGCCGATGCCGGCCAGGATGCGGCGCTGCCGGCTTTCCAGCACCGGCCAGCCCATCGCCCATTCCCCGAGCCTGCCATCGGCCAGCCGATCGGCCTGCCACATGCGCGCCCTGGTCTCCGGCTTGAGCAGCTGGCCGTTGTTCAGCGCGATCAGCCAGTTGGCCAAATCGGTCGCGGTGGACACGATGCCGGCTCCGGCACGCATGAACGGCGGAAATTCATCGCGCCAATGGCCGAGCACGCTGCCCTTGATATCGCCCTTGCCGCGGACATGGCGGTAGAAACTATAGCTTTGCGCCCGGCCGGGAATGATGTCGTCACTGTCCCCCAGCAGCGTGCGCGCCATGCCGGCCGGGCCGAACTGGCGCTGCTGGAAATGCGCGGCAAAGCCCATGCCGGCCCGGGCCGCGATGATGCGGCCCAACAGGGCATAATTGGTCTGGTTGTAGGCAAAGCGGCTGCCCACCGGTGCCTCCAGCGGCTTGGCCATCACCGCCGCCCAGGCCTCTGCCTCGCTCGCCCCGATCACCCCTTCATCATCCACCATGTCGGGCAGGCCGGACTGGTGTGACAACAGCTGGTGCAGCGGGATCGCCGCCCAGGCCGGCGGCAGATCGGGCAGATAGGTGCCGATGGGCGCGTCCAGCGCCAGCACGCCCGCCTCCACCAGCTGCATCACCGCCACGCCGGCAAAGCTCTTGGTGGCGGAATTGATCGAGAAGCGGGTTTCGGGCGTCACCTTGATGCCATGTTCCAGATTGGCCAGGCCCAGCGCCTCATTCAGGATGATGCGGCCATCCTGCACCACGGCAATCTGCAGGCCGGGGATCTTGTCCTTCGCCATGCGCGCGGCCAGAAACTCCAGCACGGCCGCCCGGCGTGACGGATCGGTGGCGGCGGCCGCCACCGCCGGCTGGGCCGCGGCCGGGGGGCCGGCCGCCAGGGCAGACAGGACCACGGCGGCAGCAATTGGCAGCAGGCGCATCATGGTCTCCGGCTCAGGCTGCGACAGTGTGTCGACCACAGGCGCAATCTGCAAGCCCCGGCTTGCATGGCGGGCAGCGCGCGTCCACGGTGCCGGCATGGGGGAACAACGCGCAACCGCCAGAGACCGGTTTGGCCATCCGGCGGGGCTGGCCATCGTCACCGTGGCCGAGGCACTGCAGGCCGCCGGCATCTATGGCGTGCAGGCGATCCTGATCCTGTACATGGCGGATTTCCTGTTCACGCCGGCGCACCTGGCCAGCGTCGGCGGCTTTGCCGGCTGGCGCGCCCTGCTGGAAGGCCTGTTCGGCCCGATGAGCCTGCAGGCCCTCGCCACCCAGACCATGGGGCTTTACCTCGGCCTGTTCTTCCTCACGCCGTTGCTGGGGGGCTGGCTGGCCGATCGCTTCTGGGGCCCGCGCTTCACCTGCATCGTCGCTGCCCTGCTGGCCACCGCCGGCATGGTGATGGTGGTGCTGCCGGCCAGTTTCCTGCCCGGCCTGCTGGTGTGCGCCACCGGGGCCGGCGCGCTGCGCTGCAATCTGCAGGTGCAGACGGGGCATCTTTATGCCCGTGATGATGGCCGCCGCGATGCCGCCTTTTCCATCCTGGCCGCCGGGCTGAACACCGGGGCGTTTCTGGGTCCGTTGCTGCTGGGGGCGCTGGGCGAACGGGTGAACTGGCAATGGGGCCTGGCCGCGGCGTGCGGGTGCATGGCGCTGGCCGCCGTGGTGCTGCTGATCGGCAATGGCCTGATGCCGCCCGATACGCCGCCCGAAACCCGCCGCACCGCCCGTCTGCAGCCCGGAGATGGCGCCACCATTGCCGCGCTGGTGGGGGTGATGTTGCTCACCAGCCTGTTCTGGCTGGCACAGAGCCAGGTGTGGAATGTCTATGCCCTGTGGGGCCGCGATCATCTGGATCGCATGGTGCTGGGCTTTGAAGTGCCGGTCACCTGGCTGCAGGCGTTCGACAGCCTGGCGCCCATCCTGGCGGTGCCGCCGGTGCTGGCGCTGTGGCGGGCGCAGGCCCAGCGCGGCCGTGTGCCCGGCGAACTGGGCAAGATCGGCATCGGCATGGCGCTGATGGGCGGGGCCTTTGTCTGGCTGGCGGCGGGCAGCGGCCTGTTGCTGGGCCAGGGCAAGACCCCGATCCTGTGGGTGGTGGTGTTCCACTTCGTGCTCAACATCGGCTGGCTTTATCAGGTGCCCACCGTCAACGCGCTGTTTTCCCGCACCGCGCCGCTGGCCATCACCGGCGTCATGCTGGGCGCGGTGTCGTTCAGCGTGTTTATCGGCAGCACCATGTCGGGCTGGCTGGGCCGTTATTATGAGACCATGGCCGCGCCGGCCTTCTGGTTGATGCACGCGGCGTTTCCGCTGGCGGGCGCGGCGGTGATGTGGCTGGTGCGCGGCCGGCTGGCCCGGATCCTGAAGCTCTGAACAACAAAATGGGAGCTGATGTCGCCATCAGCCCCCACTGTGTCGTGCCATGCGGCCCGGTCGGCGCCTGCGCTCACCCCCTCGTCGGCGGGAGCTGCGGCGGCTGGCCTTCCGCTCATCCACGGCACTGTTCGCATCCGGTGGTGGGACGGCCCTGCGGGAGCCGTCTCGCCACCGTTGCCGGACCGGTTCGCGCCGCCCCGTTGCCTGATCCCTGCTGGCGCCGGTCCCTTGCGGTTCCCTTGCCGTTGCCAGTCTGGCCGTTGCCGGCCGTTCCGTCGGGTTCACCGCCCTGGCTTGCGCCGCGCGGCTGGCAATCTGGTCGGGCGTTCTGGCCCTCGGCTGCTGCTCCCGCCCCTCGCCTGGGATCACGCCTGCTTGCGCCGGCGTGCCTTGCGCGAATGGCTGGCGTTGCAGCCGTTTCCGGCGGTGCCCTGCCGGCCCTGCCATCCTTCGGGTCACCCCTGGGGCTGCAGCGTGCCTGCCGGCCTTCTGCCGGTGGACTGGCGCTCCGTCCTGGCGGCGGCGGCGGCGCTTGCGCACCATTTGCCCCGTTGTTCCAGGCTGGCCTTCCAGCCCGACCCGTTCCGGCTTTCAATTCCCACCACATAGGCGGAATTTCTTCCAGAAAATGGCCGTAACCGCTTCATTTCCTTTGGCATTTCTGCCGCCGTCAATTCCCGGCTACAAGTGGATGCTCTCACCGATTGGGTGAGTCGTCAAAATGAAATATTGGCCATCAGGCCTGTGGATAACGGGGATAA
>CAZAWH010000005.1:0-34842 GCA_964488775.1 uncultured Sandarakinorhabdus sp.
GATCAGCACGCGGGCACCGGCATGGGCGGCGATGAAGTCATCCAGCCGCTTCAGCGTGGCATCGTCGCCGGGAAACATGTTGAACCCGATATAGGCGACCCCATCGGCCAGCCAGCCGCTGGCGGGAATGGCGGCCATTGCCGGCATGCCATTGCGGGGCGCGCGCTCGGCCAGCATGGCCGGGGTGAAGACCTTGAGATGGCCATCGCTGGCCACTGCCTGCAGATCGGCGGTGATGGTTTTCGCCAGCGTGTCGGGGTCGCTGATGCCGGCATAACCGCCGTTGGCCAGCTTCGCCTGCATGGCCGCGGCATAACGCTGGCCAACATCGGGAAAGACGAAACTCTCGATCAATTCGCGGGCAAGCGCGTTCACCAGATCGGCCGTGGTGCTGGCCGGGCTGGCCTCGGCGCCGTGCGCAGGCGGCGTTCCAGGCACCATCGTGCCGGCGATGATCAGCGCGGCAAGGGCCGACGCCAGCGGGCGGCGCATGTTTCTGGCACGGGGGGCGGCGATGGGCATCGATGCAGTTCCTTTGATGCAACAGGGGGATAGCGCGGCTTCTATGCCGGAACGGCCGCCTTGTGCGGGCAAAGGCAGGGCCAGCCGTGCCAGATATTGGCGCAGGCCGGCCGGTTGGTGCATGATGCTGGCATGATCGATGATTTTGATCGCACGCTGCTGGCGCTGTTGCAGGATGATGGCCTTGCCACCGCCGATCAGCTGGCGGCCGCAGTGCCGCTGTCGCCATCGGCCATCGCCCGGCGGGTGCGGCGGCTGCGCAGCGATGGCAGCATCGCCGCCACCCGCGCCGTGCTGTCGGAAGCCTGGCTTGGCCGCCGCCTGCGCGCGCTGATCACGGTGCAGCTGCACGATCATGCCCCGGCCGCCGGCCTGGCTGGCCTGCGCGCCGCGCTGCTGGCACTGCCGCAGGTGCAGCTGTGCTTCGAAGTTTCCGGCCCTGGCGATCTGATGCTGCTGGTCAGCGTCGCCGACATGCCGGCCTTCAACCAGTTTGCCGATGCGCATCTGGCCGGCAATCCGGTGGTGCGCCGTTATGAAACGGCGTTCGTGAAAAAGGCGCTGAAATTCACCACGGCGGCACCGTTGGCCGATTGATCAGCGCGCCGCCTGCTGCTGGAACCAGGGGATCATGCGGGCGATGGCGCGCTCCACCAGCGGCGTGTCCACCGCGAAGCTGAAGCGCAGGAAGTGGCGGCCGTCCACCGGATCGAAATCGATGCCGGGTGCGGTGGCGACCCCGGTGTCGAGCAGCAGCTGGCGGGCAAAGCCCATGACATCGTCGGTCAGGTGGCGGACATCGGCCCAGATGTAGAAGGCGCCATCGGGCGGGGCGATCTGCGTCAGCCCCATCGCTGGCAGCGCCGCCAGCATCAGATCGCGGTTGCGGGCATAGCGGGCGATATGGGCTTCCAGTTCGTCCACACAGTCCATCGCCACCAGCCCGGCGTGTTGCGACAGCGATGGCGCAGTGAGGAAGAGATTGCCCATGCGGGCGCGGGCGGCGCCGAGCAGATCATCGGGCGCGACCAGCCAGCCCAGCCGCCAGCCGACCATCGAGAAATATTTGGAGAAGCTGTTCACCACCAGCGCATCGGGGGCGAATTCCAGCGCGCTGGCGACGGGGCCAACGAACGACAGGCCGTGGTAGATTTCATCGGAAATGATGCGGATGCCCCTCGCGGCGCAGACGGCGGCGATGGCGGCCAGTTCATCGGTGCTGATCACCGTGCCGGTGGGGTTGGCCGGGCTGGCGATGATGACGCCGGCCGGTGCCGGATCAAGCGCGGCCAGGTGCGCGGCGGTGAGCTGGTAGCGGCTGTCCGGCCCGCAGGCGATTTCCAGCGGCACCATGGAGAGCGCCAGCACATTGTTGCGATAGGCGACATAGCCCGGCCGGGCCATGGCGATGACATCGCCGGGCCGGAAGGCCGAGGTGAGCGCCATCACCAGCGCCGGCGAGGCACCGCAGCTGAGGATGATGCGTTCCGGGTTGATGGCGAGCCCGTGGCGATCCTGATAGAGTTTGGCGATCCGGGCTTTCAATGCATCGGATTCCCAATAGCTGCCGGGATCATTGGCCAGCACCTCGGCGGCGCGGGCGATGGCGGCGGTCGGCGCCCCGGTGGACGGCTGGCCGAATTCCATGTGGATGATCGGGCGCCCCTGCGCCTCCAGCTCGCGGGCGAGGCGCGAGATGGTGATGGCGTGGAACGGCTGAACGGGATCGGGGTGGCGGGTGAGGCTCATGGGCGCTGGCCATAGCGGCTTTGCCGCCTGGCTGCACGCCCCGTTTGCCGTGCCCCTTTGCGTTGCACCTGCGGCGTGTGGCTGGCACAAGCGGGGCCATGCTGCGGCGTCTGTTCATCCTGCTGGTCTGGTGCTGGCCCCTGGCTGCCCGCGCGGCTGAACCGGTGCCAGAGCCCGTACCGGTGGCGGCGGCGGCCGATCTGCGGCTGGTGCTGCCGCCGCTGGTGGCGGCGACGGAGCGGCGGACGGGGGCGCGCTACACGCTGAGTTTTGGATCGTCGGGCCAGATGGTGCAGCAGGCGATCAATGGCGCGCCGTTCCAGCTGTTGCTGCTGGCAGACAGCGCGCTGGCTGATCGGCTGGCGGCGGCGGTGCCCGGCGTGGTGCGCCGCCCCTATGCACGCGGGCGGCTGGCGCTGGTGGTGCCGCCGGGCAGCGCGATCCGCGATCTGGCCGGCCTGAAGGCGGCGATTGCGGCGGGGCGCGTGCGGCACCTGGCCATCGCCAACCCGGCCCATGCCCCCTATGGCGCGGCCGCGCGCGCCGTGCTGACGGCCAGTGGCATCAGCGGCGCGCCGCTGGTGCTGGGCGACAATGTCGCCCAGGCGCTGGCCTTTGTCACCAGCGGGGCGGCCGATGCCGGGATCGTGGCGTTGCCACTGGCGAAAGCAGCGGGTGCGGTGCGGGTGGTGCCGATCAATCCGGCCCTGCATCCGCCGCTGGTGCAGACGCTGGTGATCATGCCGCGGGCGGCGCCGGCGGCACGGGCGCTGGCCGATGCCGTGACCGGGCCGGGCGGGCAGGCGGCGTTCCGGGCGGCCGGGTTCGCAAAGCCATGACGGCGGCTGATCTGGCCGCGCTGCGGCTGAGCCTGGCGCTGGGCCTGGCCACGGTGGCGGCGCTGTTGCCGCTGGCGCTGGGGCTGGGCCGCTGGCTGGGCACGACGGCCTGGCGCGGCCGGCCGCTGGCCGAGGCCTTGCTGATCCTGCCGCTGCTGTTGCCGCCGACCGTGCTGGGGCTGGCGTTGCTGGTGGGGATGGGGCCAGAGACTCCGCTGGGCCGGGCGTGGGCGGCGCTGACCGGCGGGCGGCTGGTGTTCGGGTTTGCCGGCATCTGGCTGGCCAGCGTGATCGTCAACCTGCCGCTGGCGGTGCAGCCGGCGGCGCAGGCCTTCCGCGCCGTCGGCGAGGATGTGCGCGGCGCGGCGGCGAGTTGTGGCCTGTCGCCGCTGGCGGCGTTCTGGCGGGTGGAATTGCCGCTGGCCTGGCCGGGGCTGGCGACGGGGGCGGTGCTGGCCTTTGCCCACACGCTGGGCGAGTTTGGCGTGGTGTTGATGGTGGGCGGGGCAATCCCGGGCGAAACCGCCACCTTGAGCCTCGCCATTTATGACCGGGTGCAGGCGTTTGACCTGGCCGGGGCCGGGCAGTTGGCGCTGCTGCTGGCGGGGATCAGCCTGGGGGCGATCCTGATCCTCTATCTGTTGGGGCGGGCGCGTGGCTGAGGGGCTGGCGATCCGCCTGAGCAGGGCCGGGCCGCTGGCGGTGGATGCGGCCCTGGCGGTGGCACCGGGGCAGACGCTGGCGCTGGTCGGGCCATCGGGGGCGGGCAAATCCAGCCTGTTGAAGGCCATTGCCGGGCTGGTGCCGGCGCAGGGGCGGGTGACGGTGGCGGGCCAGACCTGGCTGGATGGGGCGCGCGGCCTGCCGGCGTGGCGGCGGCGGGTGGGGTTGGTGAGCCAGGGCGGCGGGCTGTTCCCGCATCTGGATGCGCTGGCCAATGTGATGATCGCGCAAGGCCGGCCGGATGCGGCGGCGGCGCGCGCCCTTCTGGCGGCGATGCAGCTGGATGCGGCGGTGGCGGGCCGGCGGCCGGCGCAGCTTTCGGGCGGGGAGCAGATGCGCGTGGCGCTGGCCCGGGCGCTGGCGCGCGCGCCTGACCTGTTGTTGCTGGACGAACCCTTTGCCGCGGTGGACCCGCCGGTGCGGCGGGCGCTGGTGCGGCTGGTGGCGGGGGTGCGGGCGCAGACGGCGGCGCCGATGATCATCGTCACCCATGATCTGGCCGAGGCAGCGGGCATTGCCGATGCGGCGGCCTTCATAGTGGCGGGCGCCATCGTGGAGCAGGGCCCGGCCACGGCGCTGCTGGCCGATGCCGGCAGCCGGATCAACCGCTGGCTGGCCGGGTAGGGGCACCGGCCCGGACAAATCCTGCCAAGGCAGGCGCGATTGCAGCATTTTTGTCACACTTGGACCCGCAATGACGCGGCGGGCCTTCATGGCGCAATCGTAACGCTGTTCGCACCTGCAGCAGACATAGACTCTGCGCAGCCTGCCGGGGGGCAGGTGATGAACAGGGGAACAATGATGATGCGCATGAAGGAAACGGCCGCGGGCCGTTTGCTGCTGGCGGGCACGGCATTGGCCGGTGTGCTGGCGGCGGTTCCGGCCATGGCCCAGACGGCGGCGCCGGCGGCACCGGCGGCGACCGCAGCGGCGGACGACAAGGACGACGGCATGATCCTGGTGATCGGCACCCGCCGCACCGACCGGTCGATCCTGGATTCCGCATCGCCGGTGGATGTGGTCAGCTCGGCCGATCTGGCGACGCAGCCGGCATCCAACATCCTGGATGTCATCAAGAATCTGGTGCCGTCCTTCTATGTCGGCTCCAACGCCATTGCCGATGCCTCCACCTTCGTGCGCGCGCCCAGCTTGCGCGGCCTGTCGGCCGATGAAGTGCTGGTGATGATGAACGGCAAGCGCCTGGTGCGATCGGCCCTGGTGCAGGTGTTCACCGGCGGTGACACCGCGCTGTCGTTCGGCAGCCAGGGCGCCGACATTTCGACCATTCCCAGCCTGGGCATCGGCAGCCTGCAGATCCTGCGCGATGGCGCGACGGCGCAATATGGCTCTGACGCCATTGCCGGCGTGATGAACTATGGCCTGCGCGAGGATGCCGGGTTCGAGGTGGTGGCGCGTTATGGCCTCACCCACCGGGGTGACGGCGAAAGCTTCCAGATTGCCGGCAACGCCGGGGTGAAGCTGGGCGACCGCGGGTTCATCAACCTGACCGGCGAATATAATGACGACAAGGGCACGGTGCGCAACGCCACCCGCCCGATCGCGGCGCTGTTTGCCAACCAGAATCCGGGCCTGGCCGCCCAGATCCCCAATTATCCGGGGCCGGCGCAGATCTATGGCACCTCGCCGGGGTACAGCTATCGCTTCCTGCTCAACAGCGCCTATGAACTGTCGGACGCGGCCAAGCTCTATCTGATGGGCAATTATTCGCACCTGAAGGCGGATCAGAGCTTCAACTATCGCTCGCCCATCGGGGCGACGCTGGGCCTGGTTGGCGGGGGCACCGCCAATGTGAACCCCAACGCCGCCTTTGCGACGCCGATCTACCTCACCCGCTGCCCGTCGAACGCGGCGGCGCTGGGCTGCCCGTCGACCGGGTTCGTGCTGGACAACAATGTCTATCGTTATACCACCCTGTATCCGGCCGGCTTCACGCCGCGCTTTGTGGGCGAGACGGATCAGCTGTGGGGCGTGATCGGCATCAAGGGCAAGCTGGACAGCGGTTTCACCTATGATGTGTCGGGCACGCTGGCGCGCAACCAGCTTGACCTGTCGATGTATGGCTCCCTCAGCCCGTCGTTCGGGGCGCAGACGCAGACCAGCTTTGAATTCGGCAAGCTGATCCAGGAGGAAGTCAACCTCAACGCCGATTTCACCTATCCGATCGAGGCCGGGCTGGCATCGCCGATCACCCTGTCGGCCGGGGCGGAATTCCGGCGCGAAAGCTACACCCAGACGGAAGGCGATCTGCAATCCTATGCCGGCGGGCCGTTTGCGGTGCAGAATCTGTTCGCGCTGCAGGGCAATGGCACCTATCTGCCGGCGGGGCAGGTGACGAAGCCGCCGGGCGCTTCGGGCTATGGCGGCACCAGCCCGACCTTTGCCGGCACCCGCAGCCAGCAGAGCTATGCCATTTATGGCGGGCTTGAAACCGATGTGACCGACGCGCTGAGCCTGGGCGCCATGGGCCGGTTCGAACATTACAACACGTTCGGCAGCGCCTTTGTGGGCAAGGGCAATTTCCTGTGGAAAGCCAGCGATGTCGTCTCGCTGCGCGGCACGGCCGGCACCGGGTTCCACGCGCCGTCGCCGGGCCAGAACAACACCGCGATCCTCACCACCACCTTCGTGGGCGGCGATCAGGTGCAGGTTGGCACCTATCCGGTCACCAGCAGCATCGCGCAATTCTATGGCGCCAGCTCGCTGCGGCCGGAACGGTCGACCAACTTTGGCGCCGGCCTGGTGCTGCAGCCCAGCGACAGCCTGAACTTCACCATCGACGTGTACAGCGTGAAGGTGAAGAACCGCATCGGCATCAGCCAGAATTTCAACGTCACGGCCGCCAACATCGCGGCCTTGCCGGCGCTGGCGGCGGTGGGCGTGGGCGGCGCGGTGAATTATTTCACCAACGCCTTTGACACCCGCACCCGCGGCGTTGACCTGGTTGGCACCTGGCGTGGCGAACTGGCCGGCGGCAAGACCACGGCGACCCTGGCCTACAGCTACAACAAGTCGGTCGTCACCCGGCGCGATCCGGCGATCATCAGCGATGCGCTGGTGACCAACATCGGGGCGCTGGCCCCCAACCATCGCGCCAACCTGACGGTGAACTGGTCGAACAACGGCTGGGGGGTGACCGTGCGCGAGGCCTATTATGGCGCGTGGCGGGAAGAGGTGGGCTATCCGGGCCAGAAGTTCGGCGCCAAGTTCACCACCGATATCGACGTGTCCTACACCTTCATGGAGCATTACACCGTCTCGATCGGCGCCATCAATGCGTTCAGCGCCTATCCGGACAAGGTGGCCAACACGCCCGACAACCGGATCTTCCAGCTGACCAACAGCCTGGCCGATGGCCAGGTCTATCCCAACGTTGGTGGCCCGTTCGGGTTCAACGGCGGCTTCTATTATGCCAAGCTGCGCGTGAAATATTGATCGCAGCCCGCACACAGGAGCGGAAGAGGGGGCCAGCCGGCCCCCTCTTTTTTGCCGGATCAGATCAGCGCCGCCAGCACGGCATAGCGGCCGGCCTTGGCGATGCTGACCAGCGCCAGGAACCGCCCCAGCGGCGTGCGGGCGGCGCCGGCCAGAACGGTGAAGCCATCGCCGATGATTGGCAGCCAGCTCAGCAGCAGGCACCAGACCCCCCAGCGATTGAACAGGGCGGCGCTGCGGTCCCAACCGGCGGCGGACAGCGGGAACCAGCGGCGGTGGCGGAAGCGATCGGCCGAGCGGCCGAGACCATAGTTCACCAGGGCCCCGGCGATATTGCCCAGGCTGGCGACCAGCACCAGCGCCCAGGCCGGTTGCCGGCCGGCGACCAGCAGGGCGGCCAGCACGGCTTCGGATTGGGCCGGCAGGATCGATCCGGCCAGGAAGGCGCTGGCGAACAGGCCGGCCAATGCGGCGGCATCGGCGGGCGATGCGATCAATTGGGCCGGATGACGGCGGCAGCGGCCGGGGTTGGTGCGCCGGTGAGCGTGTGGAGGCCGATGGCGGCCGCATAGGATTCGCGCACACCATCGGCATCGCGTTCGGCAACATGGACGGTGCCAAACGGCGTTTCGGCCGGCTGCAACGGCCAGGCCGGCCCGGCCAGCACCGCGTTGATCGCCGCGAACACCAGGTTGACCTCGCGCCGCGGCGGGGCGCCGGCGCTGGCCGGCAGCTTGATCTCGCATTTCCAGGTGAACAGCCTGCCGTCGGGCCGGCGTTCCTCGTCCAGCCAGAGGAAGAGCTGCGGTGGTTGCTTCTCATCCCCGCCGGGGTGCAGCGCCCATTCGCTGTGCAGGGTGCGCCAGTCATCGGGCTGGCCGCCGGTGCGGCGTTTGTCGGGCCGTTCCCGGAAGCCCAGGGCCGCGGCGCGGGCGGCCGTGGCGGTGGCGGCATGATCGGGCCCGCGGCAGATGGCGGCAAAGGCCTGGGCCAACTGCGTGGCGCGCGCTTTGGCCTCGGCCGGACGCAGCGGTTGTGGCCGCGCCGGCTGGGCGGCAACCGGCGCGACGAGCAGCAGGGCGGTGAGGAGGGTGCGGATCATTTTGGCCCCGGAATGGTGACGGGTTGGCCCAGCGGCATGCGGCCGAGCCGGTGCTGGCCGGCATCGGCAAGATAGGCATCGATCAGGCCATCGCGGCGCTGTTCGGCAACAAAGCTGGGGCCGGCGGGTGTTTCGATGCGGCGCAGCGGCCAGTCGCGCGGGCCGATGATCGGCAGCACGGTTTTCAGCACGGCCTGCACCTCGCGCCGGGGCGGGGCGGCGGCGCTGGCCGGCAGCGTCACCTCGCACCGCCAGTCGGACAGGCTGCCATCGGCGCGGCGGCTTTCCTCCAGCAGGGCGGTGAGCAGCGGCGGCTGACCGGCGGGCCCGGGCAGCACCAGCGTTTCCAGCCGCCGCCGCCCGCCCGACCAGTTGGCGCTGTTGATCGACGCGTCCGGCCGGAGGGCAAAGCCCAGCGCAACAGCGCGGGCCTGGGTGGCGGGCAGCGCCATGTCGGGCCCGGCGCAGATGGCCATGAAGGCGTGGGCGAGGCGGGTGGCTCCGGCCGTCACCGCAGCGTCAGTCGCCCCGGCACTGGCCGCGCCGGCGGGCAGGAGCAGGGCAAGGGCGGTGAGCAGGCGGCGCATGGCCGCCTGTTTGCCACGTCAGGCCGGATGCTGCCAGCGTTCGCGCTTGCGATAGAGGGTGGACGGGCTGACCCCCAGCGTGCGGGCGGCGGCCGGCAGGCTGCCATCGGCGGCATCGATGGCGGCTTCGATCACCAGCCGTTCGATTTCGTCCAGCGTCAGCCCCTTGAAGGCATCAAGGGCAGTGAGCAGGTCCCCCGCGGGCGGGCTGTGGCCGGGGTTCGGCGCGTAGGCGGTGCCGGGAGCCGTCCCGGCCGGCGCGCTGGCCAGCGGGAAGGCGGAATCGGGCAGGCCCGGCCCGGCATTGAGCACGGCGGCGCGGCGCATGACATTTTGCAATTCGCGCACATTGCCCGGCCAGGCATGCTGTTCGAGCCGGGCCAGCTGGGCCGGGGTGAGCGGATCGAACTGCTTGCCTTCCTCGCGGGCAAAGCGTTGCAGGAAGGCCTGGGCCAGTTCGGCGATGTCGCCCTGGCGCTGGCGCAGCGGCGGCATGTGCAGCGGCACCACGGCCAGGCGATAGAAGAGATCGCCGCGGAACCGGCCTTCGGCCACTTCCTGTTCGGGATCGCGGTTGGTGGCGCAGATGATGCGCACATCCACATCCTCGGCCCGGTTGGCGCCGACGCGCTGCACCGTGCCGGTTTGCAGGAAGCGCAGCAGCTTGACCTGCAGCGGCAGCGCCATTTCGCAGATTTCATCGAGGAACAAGGTGCCCTTGTGGGCGGCCTGCACGGCGCCGATGCGGTCGCTGATGGCGCCGGTGAAGCTGCCCTTCAAATGGCCGAACAGTTCGGATTCGAGCAGATTTTCCGGAATGGCGCCGCAGTTGATCGCCACGAACGGGCCGCCGGCCCGGCCGCTGCTGCTGTGGATGGATTCGGCGCAGACTTCCTTGCCGGTGCCGCTTTCGCCGGTGATGAACACGGTGGCGCGGCTGCTGGCGACGTTGCTGATCAGGCGGTAGACCGCCGCCATTTCCGGCGACTGGCCAATGAAGGCCGCCGGTTGCCGGGGGGTGCGGCGGGCCGGGGCCGGGCCGGCGGCGGCGGGCGCCGGTTCGGGCGACGATCCGGCCGGGGCGGCGATGCGGCCGGTTTCCAGCGCGCTGGCCAGCACGCTGGCCAGGCGGTTGCCGGCGATGGGTTTGACCAGAAAATCAAAGGCGCCCATGCGCATCGCCTCGATGGCGCGGGCCAGCGAGGCATCGGCGGTGGCGACGATGACCGGATAATCGGCCAGGATGGTCGGATTGGCGCGCAGCCATTCCAGGCCATGGGCATCGGGCAGATTGAGATCGAGCAGGATCGCGCCGAAATCCGGGTTCTGGGCCATGGCCTGCAGCGCGCCGGCGGCGGTTTCCACCACCACGGCATCATGGCCGGCCTTTTCCACCTGGGCGGCATAGGCGATGCCGAGCGAGGCAAGGTCTTCGACGATCAGGATGCGGCGGCGCGACATGGCATGGCCCCTTCAGGCAGGCGGGTGAACAGCAGTGTTGCCAATCAATGAAGCATTAACCATGCCAGCCGGCGAAGCCGTTGAAGTTGCAAGATGCAGCGCCGGGGGCATTGCACATTGCAAATAACTCCATTCGCATTTTGCATCAAGATGGTTTTGCAAAATGCGACAAAGGGCCGGACGCTGCCACCGGGGGTGATGGAATCGCTGGGGTTTTGCCGGCTGGCACGCGCTTTGCTTTGGCCGGGGCAACGCGAGGAGTTGCCCGATGAATGCCCGTTCGCCTTTTGCTGTTGTGGTGCTGGCCAGCCTGTTGACTGGCTGTGCCACCATGCCGACGCCGCGGAACCTGGCCGGCGCCCAGTATCAGGCCGAACAGCGGCTGCCGGCGGCCAGCGCCGCGCCGTGCCGGGCGGAACCGGCCCCGGCCCTGCTGGACGGCCTTGTGGCGGTGGCGGCCGAGGACTTGACCGCATCGCCCGATCTGGTTGGCCCCGGTGACCGGCTGCGCCTGGTGGTGAGCGGCGATGCCGGCACCTTGACCGGTGCGCACGTGGTGGGGGCCAACGGCCGGCTGGTGATCCCCGGTGTGGTGGATCTGCCGGCGGCGGGCCAGACGGTGGCGGCGGTGGAGGAGGCACTGCGCCGCGTGCTGATCGATCGCGGGCTGGTGCGCGATATTGCCGGCAATGTCGCGCTGGCCCAGCTGGAAGCGGCCGGTGTGCAGGTTTCGGTGGAAGGCGCGGTGTTTGAACCCGGGCTGGTGCGGGCCGGCGAACGTTCGGCCGAGGCGCGGTCCACCACCGTCGGCAACCCGGCGGCGGGCGATTTCAACACCGGCCGCTCGCTGGCGGCGGCGCTGCGCAGTGCCGGCGGCATCCGCCCCGATGCGGCGGCTGATCGCATCCTGCTGGTGCGCGGCGGCCGTTATGCCCGCATCGATGTGACGGCGGCCTTCACCGGCGGCGTGCCGGCCGATCCGCAACTGGCGGCCGGTGATCGCATCCTGGTGCCGTCGGCCGGCTGTTTCCAGCCCTTGCTGGTGCGGCCCAGCAGCGTGACCGCGCCGGGCATCCGGGTTTACATGTCGAACCTGTCGCGCCCGGCCAGCCACAATGCGGCATCGGCGATCGGCAAGGAATCGACCAGCCTGCCCTATGGCACCCGCTTCCTGCAGGGGCTGGTTTCGGCCAACTGCGTCGGCGGTTCGGCCATGAACGGTGCCCGCCAGGCCGTGCTGATCTCCCGCAATCCGCAGAACCAGCGCTCGGTGGTGATTGCCCGGGCGATCGAGGCGCTGGTGCGCGATGCCGACCGCGATGCCAGCAACCCCTATCTGATGCCGGGTGACGCCATTGCCTGTTACGACAGCGGCGCGATGACCATCGTCGATGCCTTTGGCGTGATCGGCAATGCGCTGGTGCCGGCCGCGCTGATCAGCGGGTTGAGCCAATGAGCCGGCACCCGACCCTGGTGGAAGACCGCAAGCTGGTGCGGATGTGGCGGCTGGTGCGCGACGGGCTGCCCAGCCCGGGGCGGTATCGCCGCTATGCCACCACCCTGGTGCCGGTGCTGGCGCTGATCTGGCTGGCGACGGCGGCGTTCCTGCTGTTGATGCCCAAGCGGTTCGACAGCGAATTCAGCCTGATCCTGCCCGGTTCGGGCAGCGGGGGTTCGATCAATGTCGAAAGCATCGGCCAGGCGCAATCGGCGACCAGTTCGGCCTTTGCCAGCGCCAGCCTGTCGCCCACCGAGAATTACAAGCAGCTGCTGGGCGCCGATGTCACGCTGCGCGATGCGGCGCGGCGGGCGGGGGAGACGATGGAGACCTTCCCCGAACCGACCATCAAGCTGGTGGACCAGACCAACCTGATCCACGTCACCATGCCCGGCCGCACCACGGCGCAGGCGCATCGCCGGGCCGAGGCCCTGCGCGCCGCCTTCCTGGCCCGGCTGGATATATTGCGCGCCGACGAGGCCGCCAAGCGCGAGGCCAATGATGTGCGCCATCTGGAAGAGCTTGCCGCCAAGGTGCGCGCCGCACAGCAGCGGCTGATCGCCTTTCAGGCCAGCCATGGCCTGGCAACGCTGGACCAGTTCAACGCCCGTATCGCCGCGGTCGACACGTTGAAGGACAAGGAACGCGATCTGCGCGTGGCCGCCCGCTTGCAGGCCGGCACGGCGGGGCAACTGGCGGCGACGCTGGGCGAGGACCCGCGCCGCGCCGATCTGGCCATGCGGCTGCGCGGCGATCCCTTGTTCCAGCAGCTGGCCAGCCGCCATGCCGCGGTGTTTGCCCAGGCGGCCGAAAAGGCCGGCACGCTGGGCCCGCGCCATGCCGAACTGGCCCGGCTGGTGAGCGAGCGCGACCAGCTGCGCGCCAGCCTGGTGCGGCGCGGGCGCGAGCTGACCGGGCTGGACGAAGCTGCCATCCTGGCCAGCATCGATGTGCAGCTGGGCGATGGCCGTTCCGGCCTGATGCAGGCGATGTCGGGCCGGGATGCCGAAGCGGCCGGGTCGCGCGCGGCGCTGGCGGAACTGCGCGCCGATCTGGCGCGGGCGCAGGCGCAATCCCCGGCGCTGATTGCCCAGGCATCGGAACTGGCCGATCTGCTGCGCGATCATCGCGTGGCCGAGGCGGTGTTCTCCTCCGCCCTTGCGCGGATCGACACCAACAAGCAGGATCCGTTTGCATCCTATCCATTGGTGCAGACGTTGGCCGAACCGTCGCTGCCGCGGCTGCCGGCCAGCCCGTCGCTGATCATCGCGCTGGCCGGTGCGGTGGCGGCCAGCCTGTTGACCCTGTTGGGATTTGCGCTGCTGTGGCTGCGTCAACCGATCCTGAACCGCCTGCTGCCGAACGGCTGATCGCCGGCACCATCGGCGCCACCTGGGCGCTGTGGCTGGTGGGCGGGCTGTATCTGGCCGGGCCGGTGCTGGGCTGGATCCTCGCCCTCTTGGTGGCGCGCGGATATTATCTGGCCCCGGTGCTGCCGGCGTGGCAGCGCCCAGGCCGCTTGCCCGGGGCGGTGCTGGCCTGGCTGGCCGGCATGGCGGCGATGCTGATGATCCTGTTCATCGGGCACGCCAATTTCAGCCTGGGCACCGGGCAGACCATCAAGTCTGCCGTGGGCTGGGCCAAGGGCTGGGCGCTGCTGGCGCTGTTCGTGCTGGCCGGCTTTGCCTTGCCGATCCGCATCGAAACCCTGGCGCGCGCCGTGTGCCGGCTGGGCCGGCAAAGCTGGCTGCTGCTGCCGCTTTTCCTGATTGCGCCGTATATCGGCCTGCCCGGCAAATTGTGGGTGTCGCCTTTGAAGATCCTGGGCGGATCGGGCGACGAATTCTTCGCGGCCATATTGTACACCATCGAGCCGGGGGCCGGCACGCCGCGCTGGCAGTTTTTCGCGCCCTGGTCGCCGGCGGCCGGCATGGTGGCGGTGGTGCATCTGCTGATCGCGCTGCGCGAACCGGATCGGCGCTGGCGCTGGACCGGGGTGAGCGCCGGGTTGATGATGGCGATCCTGTCGCAATCGCGGCTGGCGCTGGTGGCGCTGGCGCTGATCCTGCCCGCCGTGTGGCTGGTGGGCCGGTTGCGCCAGCCGATCCTGTGGTTTGGCGGCGCGCTCGCCACGCTGGGCGCCGGGTTGGCCGGGCCGCAGCTGCTGGCGCTGGTGTCGGGCCTGGTGGACCGGTTTTCCAGCGCCCGGGCCGACAGTTCGCGGGTGCGCGCCACGCTGGGCCGGATCGCCATGGAACGCTGGCAGAACGAGGCGTGGTGGTTTGGCCACGGCATCGTGCAGCGCGGCCCGCACCTGGTGGAATATATGCCGATTGGCAGCCACCACAGCTGGTATGGCCTGTTGTTCGTCAAGGGCTTTGCCGGCCTGGTCGCGCTGGCGCTGCCGATGCTGTGGAGCCTGGTGGCCCTGCTGCGGGCGGCGGTGGCCGGGCCGGCCGGGCGCACCGGGCTGGCGATGATCCTGTTGCTGTGGCTGTACAGTTTTGGCGAAAATCTGGAGGTGCTGGCCTATCTGGCGTGGCCGGCGCTGGTGGCAATCGGCATCAGCCTGAAACCGGCGCCAGCTGCCGGATAAGCCCGGCCCAGCGCAGCGCCCGATCCAGCCCGCAATTGGCGGTGGCGGCGCGGCCGGCCTTCCCCATGGCGGCGATGCGTTCCGGGGTGAGGGCGGTGATGGCGGCGCGCACGGCGGCGTGATCGGTGAAATCCACCACCAGCCCGGCCTGGCCCACCTGTTCCGGCAGGCCATCAACCGCAGACACCAGGATCGGCCGCCCGGCCTCCCGCGCTTCGTTGGCGACCTGGCCATAGGCTTCCCATCGCGAGGGCAGCGCCACCACGTCACACCCGGCCAGAAAGCCGGCGACATCGCTGATCCTGCCGGCAAAGCGGATGTGCGGATTGCCCGCCGCCAGCCGGCGATATTCGGCCTCCAGCGGGCCAAAGCCGCCGATCACCAGATCGCACGCCGGCAGGGCGCCGGCCTGCATGGCGGTGATCAGATCCTCAAAGCCCTTTTGCTCGCAGAAACGGCCATAGGCGCCGATGCGCAGCCGGGCCCCCGGTTGCGGCAGCGGCAGCGCCGCCAGCCCCGGATTGTCGGAATAGGGATAGATCACGCTGATCCGGCCGGCTGGCAGGCCGGTGACGGACTGCAGCCAATCCGCCTGCGCGCGGGACACGCAGACGACATGATCGACCAGCCGGAACGCCAGCCGCAGCATCAGGCGGAAGCGGGCTTGGTTCGGCACCTTCAGGGCTTCCCAGGCACCGGTGTAGCTGTGTTCGACCTGGATGATGCGCGCCTGCGGATTGCGCAGGCGCAGGCTCGCCAGCAGCGCGAGGCGGTGCCAGCTGGGCGGAACATGCAGCACGATCAGATCCGCATCGAGCCGGGGTGCGATGCGGGCGGCCGGCGCCAAGGCCTCCACCCGGCAATCGGCGACCGCGGCGATCACTTCGTTGGCAAAGATGCCCATGCCCCGCGAGACGCCGCCCAGGGCGAAATCATCGAGCAGGTTGACTAGCCGCAGCCGGCTGCCGGCGGCGCCATTGCGTGGCGGGTGCATCAGGCACCCATCCGGCCACCGGCGGCCAGCCCGGCCAGCCGGGCAAAGCGATCCGGGCCCAGCAGGCGGCCGGCCAGCGCGGCCGCGATGGTGACCAGCGATTTCACCGGTTCTTCCAGCAGCGGCCGGCGGCTGCTGGCCAGCGATTCGCGGATGAGGGTGAGGGCCATGCCATGATCGCCCAGCTGCACGGCGCGGCGGGCGAGATAGCGCAGCTGATAGGCGCGGGCGCGGTTGACATGGCTGGCAACAAAGCCGGCGGCATGGCGTTCCACCCGTTCCACCACGCCCAGCCAGCTTTGATACTGGCGCACCACCTGGGACGACAGGCCGCCGCCACCGATGCGATATTCGGTCAGCGCCGGTGCAATGCCTTCGAACCGCACCCGGCCCAGCAGGGCCAGGCGCAGCCACATTTCAATATCTTCGGATTGGCGCAGGCTTTCATCAAAGAAGCACAGGCGGCCGCGTTCATCGGGATGTTCGAAGGCCACGCTGTCGAGCGCGCTGCGCCGGATCACCGGGGCCGAACCGTTGCCGACCGGATTGCGGCAGAAAATCAGTTCCGGGGTGATGCGGCGCAGCGCCGGTTGCTGTTTCAGGCGCAGCGGCCGGCCAGCGGCATCGATGAAGCGCGACGGCGAGAAGCTGACGCCCAGATCCGGATTGGCCTGGAGATGGACGAGGTGCAGCGCCAATTTTTCCGGCAGCCAGCGATCATCGGAATCCAGAAAGGCGATGATCCGCGCCCGCGCCGCCAGGATGCCGGTGTTGCGCGCCCCGGCCAGGCCGCGATTGGCCTGGGCGATGATGCGGATGCGCGGATCGGCAAAGCCGCGACAGATGGCCATGCTGGCATCGCTGCCGCCGTCATCGACGATGATGAGTTCGAAATCGGCCATGGTCTGGCCCAGCACCGATCGGATGGCTTCGGCGACATAGGCTTCGACATTGTAGACCGGCATGACGACCGAGATGGCGGGAAGATTGGTCATGGCAGGCGTTCCTCAGGCAAACAGGGTGGTGCGCAGCGGGCGCGGCAACAGGGGGGCGGCCAGCGCACCGGCAATGGTGGCAAGGCCGCGGCGGCGATCGGCCAGAAAGGCCGCCGCATCGAGGCGCAGGCCGGTCCAGACATGGTGGAGCGCCCGGCCCGGCCGGCCGGCGGAGCGCAGGCTGCGGCGGGCGAGATAGCGGCAATAGAGGGCTTCCTGCCGGGCCAGCGCCGGGCCGGCGAGATGGCGGGCGGCCACCCGCCGCCAGCCGGCCTTCATTGCATCCAGATCCATCGACAGGCCATCGGGGCTGAAGCGATAGCCCACCAACAGGGCATCGATGGCGCCCAGTTCGCCGCCGGCGGCGATGATGGCCGCGACCAGCGCCTGATCCTCGGCGTGGCTGAGGCCGGGGTCCATGCCGCCCAGCGCCTGGAAGGCATCGCGGCGCACCACCAGGTTGGACATGGTGCACACCGGATTTTCGCCCAGCACGTCGATGAGGCGCAATGGCCCGGCCGGCAGGCCCGACAGGGTGCGGCAGGCGGCAAGATCGGTGCCATGTTGGGGCAGGAAGCCGATGCGGCCAAAGCTGCCGGCAAGGCCCGGCCGCGCCGCGTGCAGCGCCAGATGCCGGGCCAGCTTGGTGGCGGCCCACAGATCATCGGCGTCGAGGAAGGCGATCAGCGGCGCGCGGGCGAGGCCGGCCGCCAGATTGCGCGCCCGCGCCGGGCCGCCGTTCAGCGTGGCGACCAGCCGGATGCGATCATCGCCGGCGGCAAGCGCCATGGCGAGCGCCAGGCTGTCATCGCGGGAGCCATCATCGATGATGATCAATTCCCAATTGCGGACGCTTTGCGCCTGCACGCTGGCCACGCTGGCGGCCAGGGTGGCGGCGGCGTTGTGGACGGGCATGATGATGCTGATGGCCGGGGTCATGCGGTGTGCTCCCTGCGGTTGGACCGGGTGAGGATGACAATGAGGGTGAGGGCAGCGGCGATGCTGCTGCCGATGGCGAGGCCGGCGGCGGCCCCGGGCAGGCCGCCGGTGCGCGCGCCGAGCCACAGGCCGCCCAGCGCGGCGGCACAGGCGATCAGGCTGCGCCCGGCATCACGCCCGGCCTCGCCCTGCGCCCGCAGCCAGGCCGACGCGATCACCGCCACCAGCTGGGCCGGGGCCGCCAGGCACAACAGGCTGACCAGCGGGGCGGCAAAGGCCCAGCCCGGCCCGAACACCAGCGGCACATAGAGCGGGGCGAGCAGGGCCTGGGCGGCGACCAGCGGGCCAAACAGCAACAGGCCGGTGATGAGCAGGCCGTGCAGCGCGCGCGTGCGGGCCGGGCCGGCGGCGGCGCGGCACAACAGCGGCAACGCCATGGTGCCAAAGGCCGACGCCAGCGCGGTGACGATGCCCAGCCCGGCGTTGAAGGCGAAATAATAGCTGCCCAGTGCCGTGCTGCCCATGGTGGCGGCGATGATCAGATTGTCCCCCTGTTGGCGCAGGGCGGCCAGCGCATCGGCGGCCAGCACGCCGCGCCCGAACCGGCCGGCCCCGGCCAGGCTGGCGCGGCCGGCGGCCGGATCGGGGCGCCACGGCCGGTTGCGGCGGATGAGCCACAGCCACACCGGCGCGGTGAGCAACTTGGGCAGGGTGATCGACCAGGGGCTGGGCCAGATCAGCAGCAGGGCGGTGGTGAGCAGTTGATCGGCAATGGCCTGAGCGGCGGCGGTGCGGGCAAGGCCGCTGTTGAGCCCGTCGCGCATGGCGAGGTGGCATTGCACCAGCCCGCCCGGCATCCACAGATAGACCAGCGCCAGCACCGCCAGCATCGCCGCCGCCGTGCCGGCCCCGGCGAAGTGCCAGAGCAGCAGCGCCGCCAGCCCCTGCACCGCGATCAGCACCAGCGACCAGCGCCAGAACAGGCGGTTGGCGGCATTGCACACGGCGGCCAGTTCGTCGGCGCTGGCGGCGATGATGCGTTGGCCGATGCCGATGTTCCAGCCGACCCGGATCAGTTCGAACAGGGTGAGCGCCAGCGCCGCCTCGCCGACGATGGCGGGGGCCAGTTGGCGAGCGATAACCAATGTGGTTAGCACGCGCACGAGCCGTGTGGCGATTTCGGCGCCGCCATAGGCCGCCAGGCCGCGCAGCAGCCCGCCAGCCGGAAGGGCCGGAAGGCGCAGGCGGGGCGAGAGGGCAAGGGCGGGCACAGGCAAACTCCGGTGGCGGGGGCGAATAGTCTGCCCAAGCCTTTCAAGAGCCGTGCCAAAGCCTGAAATGGCATGAAAACAACGGATTGTTGGGAACGGGATGTCGGGGCGTCGCCACGTTTCGCGAATTGCAATGCGTGTTGCGAATGGCGCAGGCTTGGGGGTCGCCATCTGCAAATCTGGCTCGGCTGCCGCGCGGTGCAGTTCGGGTCAAGCCCTTGCCATGGTTAACAAAGTGCCAAATTGGCACGGAGAATGCACCGGAACGGACAAACGCCCATCCGGAGACCTGCCATGCGCACCCATTTTGACACCGAGACTGATGCTGCCATGCCGGCCGTGGCCGGCCCGTGGCGGCGGCGCCCGCAGCAGGGGGAACCGACGCGGCTGTTTGGCCTGGCGCTGGTGAACGCCGGGCGCGCCGAGATGGCAGAGGAACTGGTGGCGATGGCCCAGGCCGGCGAATGCGCCAGCGTGCAGTTCATCAATGCCCATTGCGTCAACATGGCCGCCGTCGATGCCGATTATCGCCAGGCCTTGGCCCAGGCCGACATGCTGTTGCCCGATGGCAGTGGCATGCGGCTTGCGGCGCGGCTGGCCGGCACGGCGATGGGCGACAATCTCAATGGCACCGATCTCTTGCCCTTGCTGTGCCGGCAGGCGGCGCGGCGCGGCCAGTCGATCTTTTTTCTGGGCGGCAAGCCCGGCGTTGCGGCGGCGGCGGCGCGCACCATGGCCGCGGGCACGCCGGGCCTGCGCATCGCCGGGGCCACCCACGGCTATTTTTCCGCTGCGGAGGAGGCGGCGCTGATCGAGCGTATCAACGCGTCCGGCGCGGCGATCCTGCTGGTGGGCTTTGGCGTGCCCTTGCAGGAATGCTGGATCGCGCGGGTGCGGCCGCGCCTGAATGCCCGCATCGTGTTGGGTGTGGGCGGCCTGTTCGATTATTATTCCGGCGCGATTGCACGGGCGCCGCTGCCGTTCCGGGCGGCGGGATGCGAATGGCTGTGGCGGCTGATGCTGGAACCGCGCCGGCTGTTCCGCCGTTATGTGATCGGCAATCCGCTGTTCGTGGCGCGCGCCCTGGCGCATGGCTGGGCGGCGCGCGGGCTGGACCAGGCGGCATCACTGGCCGGCAAGCGGGCCTTTGACATGGTTTCGGCCGGGCTGGCGCTGCTGGTGCTGGCACCGATCCTGGCCGCCGTGGCGCTGGCGATCCGGCTGGAAGATGGCGGGCCGGTGTTTTTCCGCCAGACCCGCATCGGCGCGGGCGGGCGGCCGTTTTCGATGTGGAAATTCCGGTCGATGCATGTCGATGCCGAAGCGCGTCTGGCCGCGATCCGCGCGCAGTCTGATCGGGCGGGGACGAGTTTCAAGATGCGCGATGATCCACGCGTGACCCGGGTTGGCCGGCTGTTGCGGCGCCTGTCGCTGGATGAACTGCCGCAATTGTTCAACATCATCGCTGGCGACATGTCGGTGGTGGGGCCGCGGCCGGCGCTGGTGCGCGAGGTGCTGGACTATACGCCGGCGCAGCGCCAGCGGCTGTCGGGCCGGCCGGGGTTGACCTGCACCTGGCAGGTGAGCGGTCGCGCCGAAATTCCCTTTGCGGTCCAGGCCGAGCTGGACATCGCCTATCTGGAGCGGCGCAGTTTCCTGACCGATCTGAAGCTGATCCTGCTGACGGTGCCGGCGGTGCTGACGGCGCGTGGCGCCTATTGAGGCAGTTCGGCGATCAATCGGGCCAATGTGGCTGCGGTTGCGGCCCGCGCCGACTGCAGGCGCATGGCAAGGCCGGGCTGGGACAGATCGGCCTCGCACAGCGCCAGCAGGCCGGTGGCGCCGAAATTGCCGCACAGGCCCTTCAGGGCATGGCGGGCGCGGTGGCGGCCGTCGTCATCGTCGCCGGCCCAGGCTGCGACCAGACGGTCGGTCCATTCCGCCAGATCACGCTGGGCCGCATCCAGCAGCAGCTGCCGCGTGTCGGGATCGAGCCCGGCAAACAGCGCGGTCACCTGCTCCATGTCGATGGCGGTATCGCCGGGCAACAAACGATCAGGCATCGCAGGGTGGGCCAAAGTCGAGGATATGGGCGATCACGCTGTGCAGTTCCTCGATCCGGATGGGCTTGCCGACATGGGCGGAGGCTCCGGCTTGCAATATGGGTGCCAGATCTTCGGGCCGTGAATAGGCGGACAGGGCCACGATGGGAACTGCGGCTTCGCGTCCCGGCAGGGCGCGGATCTGGCGGGTGGCCTCCACGCCGCCCATAACCGGCATGGAAACATCCATCAGCACCACATCGATGCCACCGATGGCGGCACGGTGCACGGCGGCCTCGCCATCGGGCACCAGTTCGACATCACAGCCCAGGCGGGTGAGCAGGCCGCGCGCCACCAGGCGGTTGGTTTCCACATCTTCGGCCACCAATATGCGCGGCCGGCCGCCATCGGCGCGGGTGAGCAGCAGATTGCCGGCCTTGGCCTTTTGCGGCGGTGGCGGAATTTCGGTGATCGGCAGCTCGATCCAGAAGCGGCTGCCGGGGCCATCGGGATTGGCGTCCACCCCGATCACCCCATCCATCAATTCCACGATGCGCCGGCAGATGGCCAGGCCCAGGCCGGCGCCGGCCTCACCCACCCCGTCGAGCCGCAACTGGCCGAAATCCTGGAACAATTCGCGGCGGCGGGCTTCGGGAATGCCGATGCCGGTGTCGATCACCTCATAGCGGGCGATGCCCGTTTCGATCATGCCCATGCGGATGCGGATGCTGCCAACGCGGGTATATTTGATGGCGTTGCTCAGCATGTTGTCCACCAGCTGGCGCAGGCGGTAGCGATCGGCCGAAACCCATTCGATCAGCCGTTGGCCGGGCAGGAACGCGCCGCGCTCCAGCGTCATCACCAGGCCCTTTTCGGCGGCGACATTCTGCCAGAAACCGATGGCATCGTGGAGGAATTCGGCCAGGTTGAGCGGTTGGGGATTCAGCGCCAGCTTGCCCGATTCGGCGCGTTCCAGATCGATGATGTCGTCCAGCAGGATGCGCAGCTGTTCGCTGCTGGTGCGCACATGGCTGAGGGTGCGGCGCTGGTCATCGGTGAGGCCGGCATCATCGAACAGCTGCAGCATGCCGATCACGCCGTTCATTGGCGTGCGGATGTCGTGGCTCATCATGGCGAGGAAGCGGCTTTTGGCGGCATTGGCCTGTTCGGCAGCCTGGCGGGCCTGTTCCAGATCGCGGGTCAGGCCTTCCAGTTCGGCCAGGCGCTGCTGATCGCGGGCGCGCAGGTCATCGGCTTCGCGCGCCGTCGCAATCTCCCGCGTGACATCCTGGATGGTGAGCAGCACCAGCACGCGGCCAAGTTGCTCGGGCAGGTTGATCTGGGCCTTCAGGCGCAAGATCCGGCCCTGCGGGGCGTCGGCGGATGGCAGGATCCGCACCTCGAACAATTGTTCGCAATCGCCCAGATCAGGGCAGTCGCCACAGCCGCTGGTGACAGGATGGCCGCGCGGGCAATCACCGGCCTGGCCGGTGGCGGCGAGATCCTGGCGCTGGCGCTGGGCGGCAATCGCCCGGCGGGTAATGCCCCCCGCCCAATCGAACAGCGGTTGCCGATCATCGGGGTGCACGTGTGGGTTGAACTGTTCCACGCTGGCAAATTCGTCGAGGCCGGGGGCGCCGATCAGATGCTGCGCGTTGGCCGACAATTCGCCGATCCGCTGCTCCGGGTCCCACACCATGGTGCCAAAGCCGGCCACCCGCTGGGCATCCAGCAACTGGCGGGTGCGTTGATCCAGTTCGCGCCGCAGCTGTTCCCGATTGGCCTGCAACTCGCGGTTGGTGTTGGCCAGCACGCGGCTCTTGTCTTCCAGCAGGGCTTCGGCTTCGGCGCGCGACCGCTCGGCCCGGGCCAGCCGCCGGTTGAGCAGCTCGACCTCGGCCTCCAGATTGGCGATGCGGGGATCAAAGGCTGGCGCCATGCTCATGCTCCCGACAGGCTGCCCCATGCTAACGATGGATTGCCGCCGGACTCAAGCCTGCCAGATTGTTCAAGCGCGATTGATGATGAAACGCGCAGCGTGCGGGCCCGGCGTGTCTTCATCGCGGGTGATGATGAACTGATCGGTCTGCCCGTAATGGGCGATATAGCCATGCACCAGGCCCCAGGCGACATCGGCAAACGGCCGGTGCGAGGCATAGGAAATCACCAGATCCTCGCCATCCACGCTGGCGATGATCGCCGGGGTGCGGGCATCGGGATACAGCTTGACCACTTCGGTGTTGTGCTTGTTGTCGATGTCACGCAGCAGGGTGAGCGCGTCGGTGTAACCGTTGAACATCTGCGGATAGAGTTGCACGAAGCGGGTGGCGAGCCAATAGCCATAGTCATGGCACAGCGCATGCGCTGGCCGACCGGTGATCTCGACGAGTTGACCCATCATCGCCAGGGCTTCCTGGTGCGGATAACTGCCGACCGAGGTGTAACTCCCCTCGTTTGGCAGGTTCGCGCCCATGATCATCCGGTCGGCCACCGCCGGCGAAAGGCATTCTTCGACCCATCGGATCATTTCCGAGAAGATGACGCCCTTCACATTCTGCTCCGCCAACGGCCCTGCCCGTCTGTTTGCAAAGCCCGTGCCATTTTCCGGGCACTGGTCGTTCGCTGGGGCGTGGGGACTGAAGCGCCGGGGCGCGTTGCAAAATGCAAGGCGCGTATTTGCAGAATGCGAATGGTGTCGTTGCAAAATGCGAAAATCTGCGCGGCGGCAGCGGCGCGGCACGCGCCAGACCCTCTGGCGAGGGTTCGACAATTCAATTTTGTGGTGGCGGAGTCGGAGGGATAATCTCCAATCACCATGAAATCAACGTGTTAGTACTATGTCGGTGCTACAAGTCTGAGCCTAAAGTGTAGCATTGCCATGCCTTTTGGCAACCACTAATGCCGCGCCCGACCCTTACCCCTTTTTTGACCCGGTGATTGAAGGCTCAGCCGCTAGCTTGGCGCGTAGCAGTTCAAGGCTCCCTCCGGATGCTAGCACCTTGGCATCGACCCCCAGGACGTCACCAAGGAAACGGCTATCGAGTTCAGCCCTAACCGTATCGAGATGGATTTCGTTCAATGGTCGCAGTGCACGATCCTTAAACTCAGCATAGACAAGCTTGACCGTATCGAGTTGAGCAGGGGTCAATGTCCGCACGTCAAGTACGTCGAGAGTGCCTAGGGCTTCCTTGCCAATGTTGCCTCGGCCGTCCTGTTGTCGATTGGCGTGCCACCAGTGCAGGAGCATCCCAAGGCTTGTGTTGCCCCACAGGGCCAAGGCCATCTCTGCTTCGGCAGTTGCCAGCTTGACCGATGTCCAGGCCCTACCGCCAAGGGTCAGCCGTGGGGTGTATTGGAAGGCTGTAGATTGGCTGTTAAATTGGAAATTCTCGTTGAAGTGAAGGTGTGACGCTGTTTTCATAACAGCGCTGACCTTGGCCATAACGTCCTCCGCTTCTTTCGCATCCTTCGTTGGCCACACTTGCCCCTCGCAATCCGCGGTGAACTCTATCGTCCTCTCGCGGTCGGCGTCGTGTGCCCATAGGATCGGATAGGTCACGGTTGCTGGTGTGGTGGTGTCCAATACCTCGAATGGACCACGGATAGAGCCGTTGGCATTTTTGCCAGATATGTCGGAATGATATGGCCCGACGTTGCCCAGCATTTTGACCGGGGCCAAAGGCAGGGGGAACGCCTCAGCCAAGTTCATGCCCGGAAGCCAACCCCGGCGATTGACGAGGGCGTCAAAGGCTGTTTGCGCCAGCGACAAATCGGCAATGCGCGCGATGTTGAAAACGCCGACTGAGGATAGCGGGGCACTCACAGCCGACCCGATAACGTCGTCGCCAACCCTCAATAGGGTGCCGCCAACCGGACCATCCTCTAGCCGCCGCAATCCTGCACCGGTCGAGAGGGCGGTAACGGCACGCGCGATAGCCTCCCCATCAAGCCGCGATGCAGGCTTTTGCGATAGTACTACGAACGTAGCCCGTTCCGAGCCGCCAGCTTCCTTTCGGCCAGAAATCATGCACTCTGCCATACCGGTATCAGCAGAGAAGGAAATCTCCGCGCCTCTACCACCAGCAATGGTTAGAAATACGAGATCACGGTAACGCGTTCTTAGCAGCTTGCGCGACTTGTCCCACGCTGGGCCTGTCATCAAACTCATCGGCATGATTAAGCCCAGGCGGCCAAGCTCTTTCAGCTTTCTATCTGCAAGTTCAAGAAAGGCCGACGCTTGCCCCGCCTGTCCGTCATAGCAATGCGTTCCGGGTAAGCCTTTCAGCAGCTTGTCGAACGCTACCTTCATGCTTCGCTGCGCATCCTTGTCGGTTCCAAAGGCGGCAAACATTGGATTAGGTACGCCAACCTTCTTGCCCTCTTGCCCGGTGGGCCTCGTGAACGGCGGATTCATCAGGACGGCATCAAAGGTTTTGTGTGCAACCTCTGTCCAAATGTCCTTGACGATTGCCCCGGTACCGCCAGCCGCCGTGGCAGCCCGTGAGAGGGTTTCGATGGTCCCCTGTGCTGCAATCAAATCTAATGAACCTAATGCGATCTCCCCATCTGGCTGCGCGCCATAGGGCACGGTCATAACGGAGCTATGCTCATAGGTTTTCGTCGGATGTGTGCCAGACAGCATCGACGCTGTAAGGTGCGCGGCAGCCGGTAATACGTCGCACCCGACAAGAGCCGTTGCCATCATTTGACTGTGGATTGCCTCCGCGTCACCACCGGCAAGCTCGTGCAACTGGCCAACGCGGGTATAGGCGGCCGACAGCAGCGTTCCCGTGCCACAGGCGAAATCGGCAATCTTCAGATCGGTGACACCGGGCGCGTCTGACCAAGGCTTGTTGGCGGGAGTGACATCGGGGGCAAACACCAGCCCCGTCATTAACGCGGCAGAGGCCGGGGTGGTATAGTAGGCTGCCAGAAACTTACGGTCTACAATCAGCTTCTGGAACACAGCCCCAGTTAGATCATGCGAACGAGTAAGCCTGTTCTCAACAAGGCTACTGGCCGTGCGGCTTAAACTGTCTATCATCAAACGAGCTGTATCGGATGGTATAGGTGCTAGGATGCGCTTGGCAACGTCGAAAATTGGCCAGTAGTTTACCGCGAGTATCTTCTCCCACTGCTCAAGTACGCCAGTTCTGGTCAGCGTCTTTCCTGCTCGCATCTCATCCAGAGTCAAAACCGTCGCCAGTCCACCGGGACCGTGAGACAGGCTTTCATGAAACACAAAGGCGTTGGCCAAGATGGTTGTCGCCATGCGCCGCGTTTGTTCGCCATCCTCCTGACATAGCGCGCTGGCAATCGTCGTCAGTACTCCTGGGTGTGTCGTCGCCACTTCATTTAGCAAGCCTGCCGCTTCGCCAACCCCGGCAACAAGCCTGTCCGCCGCCTTTTCAATGACCTCAGGCGGGACGCCAGCCGATTGCGCAAGCAACGACAGGTCCGCCAAGCTGCCACGAAGCCAACCCTTTGCAGGCCATCGCGTTGCCCCAACAGGATTGTCGCCTGTGAATAGGGCATACTCAATTTCTTGATCGCTCTCTAGCGCTGCTCGCAGAGCCTTCCCGACTAAAAGTCTGTGGCTGGCTGCAACCCTTACCGCGACCGAAGACATGATAGTTCGGCCATTGGCCTTTAGCGTTTCGCCAAGTCTCGACCTTGCCTCAGCCTCGACATTGACGGCGGGCATCACCTCGACCTCAATCACGACAGGGGAAACATTCACCTCTGCAACAATGATGTCGGGGCGCTTAGATGAACCGCTAACGGCGCCCGTGTTCTCAGAACGGACATAGTGTGTCGCCTTCCAGCAATGCCGAGTTGTCCGAAGAATGTCGGCAATAGCATCGTTGATCGTATGCTCAGTAGTTGACATGCTTCCCCCGGTTGGCAGCCGCTAGCCGGGATAGCTCCCGACGCCGCGTTCCCGATCTGTGATATGTGCCCCGAAACTTACGGAATGGCAAAGGCCAACGACCTGAAATTGATAACTTTATGCGAGCAGGCACCTTTGAGCTTTCGCAAGCGTGATTGCCCCCGGTACCCCCCTCCCTCAGAGGCTCAAAAGACGCAGGCACCCCACTCGTGAAAGCTCTCGTAGCCGTAGGTCACTACACCGTCGTACCCTGCCGCCTTCATGTCGGCAGTGAACCTCTCAGCGGCAGCTATTCGCGCGTCGCTGCCTTTCTCCAAAACAGTGAAGCCGTAGACCTCGCGTCCATAGCGCGTCACCTCCTTAGGACTGAGGCGCATTGCGTGACGAAGCTCGACCACGCCCTCAATAATTTGTCCGCCCGCAGCATAAAGCTCCGCCGTCTCTCGCCGGTTAGACCAGTAGAGCCCCCGGCCGTAGTCTCCTGGGTCTGAAGCATATGTGCTGTTGAGCGGGGTCGCCCGGATACCCCGGTACATCAGCATGCGGAACGCGCCCGCCGTGCCCTCGGCAGGAAACAGCGGCTGCTGCGGCAGTTCTTTGCTCGACATAAAGCAGTGATACCTGATGCGACCAATGCATCAAGTCCCCGAGATGTAACGGAAACGACCGTATCCGAGCCCCCTGCCTTGAGTGTATCGAAACTAAGGCTTGACGGCGTTTCGATACAATGTCATTTTCGAGCCTCCTTTGAGATACAGGAGCTGACATGTCGCGTACCTTCGCTTACTGCCGCGTCAGTACGGCCGAACAGACAACGGACAACCAGATCAAGGAGATTGCCGCCAGCGGCTTCGCCATTGAAGCCAAGCGGGTGGTGACGGAGACGGTCTCGGGCTCCACTGCCGCTATGGAGCGACCGGCATTCGCCCGGCTGATGGATCGGCTGGAAGCCGGGGACGTGCTGGTGGTGACGAAACTTGACCGGCTGGGGCGCAATGCCATGGACGTGCGCGCCACGGTTGAGCGGCTGGCAGGGGAGGGCGTGCGGGTCCATTGCCTCGCCCTGGGCGGCGCGGACCTCACCAGTTCGGCCGGCAAGATGATCATGGGGATCGTGTCGGCCATGGCAGAGTTCGAGCGGGACTTGCTGGTGGAACGGACCCAAGCCGGCCTTAGCCGCGCCAAGGCGGAAGGAAAGACGCTGGGGCGTCCGGCAGTCCTCACAGCGGTACAGCAGGCCGAAGTCTTGCGGCGGCGCTCTGAGGGGCATTCTCTGGGCATTCTGGCCAAGGAGTTCGGCGTATCCCGCGCCGCTATCCAGCGGATTGAGCGGCGGGCAGGCTGAGCGCCTGTTTGAGGGGCAGCGCGGCGGCGCTGGTGTGTCGGCTGCACTGCCCGGCCTGAGGGCGCTCAGGAGCCGTCTGGGCACGAATTTGCCGTCCGAAATCGCTCGAATTGGCTCGCAACGTGGATTTGCCACTTCTGGTTCGCTGAATTACCTCATAGTCCAAGCCTTGCCCTTGAAACTTCAGGTGTTGTGCGAACGTCTGAGCAAACGCAGAGTTCGCAACGGCGGCTGCCTGATTGCAGGAGATCGCCACTCGTTGCCGTTCAACTGCTTGATGTATGTGCAAACGTGGCCCTTGGCAGCGAAAGCCCATTCCGACGCAAACCTTTGAACGTATTTGCTACCCTTCACACTCTTTTCGCTTTAGAAAAGCAATCGTAGGAGGAGCAATGTCGGCTAACGATGCACCTGATGTAAAGCGAACGATGGACCGGGGGTTTCTTCCCGAGAATCTTCCTTCAGTCATAAATTCAAAGGAACTTTGGCCGCATTTCACGGATTTTAACTCGTCGTATCAGATCACGACCAAGAGGTCTGGCAGAGTTTCTCCGTATAATGCGAGTAAGCGCGGCTTTCAGCGTCGAATGTTCGGCATTCCTCATCCTCTATTCGTACATGATCAAGCAGCGTTCCTCGTCCGGCATTGGGATACAATACTTCCAAAGCTGGAGGAGGCATCTGGTTCGCTTTCGCGTCCAAGCTTTCCAGTCAACGGCCCCCGTTCCACAAAAATCACCCCACATTCATTACTGCCTCGTGCGCGTCTTGAGGCGTTCTCGCGTTTCAAGTTCTGCCTTGTGACAGACGTGTCCCGCTGTTTTCCATCGATTTACACGCATAGTATTCCATGGGCGATTCATGGAAAAGCGGATTCCAAGGAGGACACTAAAGCAAATTCAGCAACAGTTTTTGGCAATCGATTGGATTTTGCGGTACGGCAAGCTCAGGATCGGCAGACTATTGGAATTCCGGTTGGGCCGGACACGTCGAGGATTATCAGCGAAATCATCCTGTCCGCAGTGGATCGAGAGTTCATCAGACGTAATGGTTTACGGAACGTCACATACAGACGACACGTTGATGATTATTGGGTGGGCGGGTCGAGCATTGAGGAATGCGATAGGCACCTTCAATTGCTACGCGAATCTCTCCGTGAGTATGAACTCGATATAAATGAACTCAAAACTCGTATTGTGAATACGAGTGCTGTATTCGGAGACTCGTGGGCATTCGAGGTTGCAGAAGAGCTTGACGAGGTTTTCCCTCGTTTTGCAGCCCCTCGCGGAGATCAGGTTGCAACTCTTGGCAAGATTCTTGATCGCGCGCGTTCAATGAACGACGATGGCGTAATCAGGCACGCTATTCGTAAGCTTGATGAACACCGTTCTTGGAACGACCACTGGTCGATACTAGAGCATTTTCTCGCGCAGTGCGCTGTTCACTACCCTCATTCTTTCGACTACGTCGCCCGCGTGGTTGCTTGGCGACAGCGGAAAGGCTTGGCCATCGACACCGCGCTTTGGACAGACGTCATCCGTCAAGTGGCAGGCGAAGCGGCCACGTTAGGTAGAGATTCTGAGGTCCTTTGGTCGCTGTGGCTCATGAAAGAGTTGGACCTCAAACTAAACAAGTCGATGTCAAGTTTGATGATCAGGACAAACAGCCCGATTGTCTCAGGCTTCATAGCCCACATGCACGCTCACGGATTAACAACGGATAGGCAGATCCGTAACCAACTTTGGGACCGTGTGGAGGGAAATCATTTCACCGGGCAAACTTGGCCATTGACCCTGGAGTTGATGAAGCTTGGCTTTGCAAAACCCCCGGCGCTCGACGACGGCGGAGGAGATGACATCGTCAAAAGGCTCCATATGAATGGCGGCTCTTTGATCGATTGGGACGCAGTTCCAGCCGCATTTGAGCGGCCAGCACGGCCTGACAACAACAACCCGTTTTTGGAATTCGATCCAGACGAGGCAATTGAGGACTACACGTCGGATTATGACGATGACGAGGAGGACGACGACTCCAACCTGCCTCCCTCAGATGCACCTGACCTATGGGATATGTTTTGAGTGACCAAAAAGTCACAATCGGGAAACGCCTGCCAAAGCACGCTTCGGAGTGGGGTTTAGTTTTGTGACGCTATAGCAGGGAAGCCTGTCGCCGGGGATGGCGTCAAACATCATGAAGCCAAGGGAGCAGTCGCAATGCGGCTGGGCTTCACCGGGTTGCCCTCAGACCGCTCAAGCCATGACAGGTCAAGCTGGTGCCCGAACTTCCCCCTATTCTTAGGCGGTATCTATCTAACCGACCTGGACCGGGGGAGGCCGGGATTGCTTCACCCACTAAGCCAATCGAGGTCAAGTATGACGACCTAGACATGATCGGGCGCGGCGTGGCCAAGCGACCCGAAGGGTCCCAAGGGATGACATGGCACAGGGGCTGACCGGCCAGCCTGACAATCCAAGGAATCAATTGATGATGGAATGAACTATTGAACAGGCTTCCGGTAGGCAGGCGGAGGCAAGGGTGGCTTGAATTGAGGAACCCGGTAGAGCTTCATGCCCTCAACCAATGGGTGCAGGGGGTATGACAACGCGCCGTAATCATCTGCCACATTCCCCGTATCGTGGCCTGTAATCTCATTCTGCACGTCTGGCGCGATCTGCGAAAACCGGGCGTTGTCCTTGAAGGTGTGGCGGAAGCTGTGGAACACAATCCGCTTGTCCGTTACGCCGCAGATTTTGCGAAGGTAGCGGCCATACCACTTGGACCAGTTCGCGGTGATCGTATCGAAACGGTCAGGCTTGAGCAGTGGAAACAGTTTTGTTTGGTTCCTTTCCTTGGCCTCAGTGACGTAGCTCAGGAAGCCAAGGCGGATAAGTTCGGCGTGGATCGGGACGCGCCGCCAGCTGCTTGGGGTCTTGAGGCGCAGGCCGTCGGCTTGATCTTCGACAAGGCGGATAACCCAAGCAGTTAGCTCCTGGTTGTCGCCACCTATGTAGCTTTCTTCCACCACGTCCACCGGCCGCAACTGCCCTAGCTCATTTAGCCGCCCGCCCGTGTAAAGGGCCAGCAATGGCAGCCAGTACGCTGCTTCGCCGGCACCTCCCTTTGGGCGGTGGTCTGCTGCGTAAACCGGGCTGCCAAAGACGGCAGCCAGTGCGGCAGCGTCGTATGCAGTGCGTTCTTCTTTGGCTGGTCGTTTGGTTGCGATCCTGATCCCCTCAGTCGGGTCGGTCTCAATCAATCCGTTCGCCTTGGCGTAGCGAAACAGCAATCGCAGGCGATTGATCCTGCCGTTTGCTGTGCCGGGGCTTTCCGCCTTCTCGACCAAGCGGTCCTTGAACGCCAGAACATGAGACCTCAGAACGGCGCTGACAGTGAGAGTTCCAACCACTGAATTGAAGTCATCTACTGTCTTGCGAGTTTGCTGAATCATTTTGCGCGAAGGGCATTTCTCAGCAATCCACTTGTCCACGACGTCTGCCAGATAGTTGCCATGCTGTTTGGCAAGCCTATCTTCGTGCTTTATCTGTCTTAATAATTCACGCTCGTCATCAATTGCTTGAAGTTTTTGCTTGATGGCGTCCTCAAGGCTTAAACTGAATGGGCCGTCCTCTTCCGGGTCCTCGTAGGTATTGGCCTCAAACTGCCCAAGCTGCCACGCTAGGTGCGCTGCCTGCTTGCGCTCCCGTTCTTCCACAGTTTCTGTCGGCGGAGCGGCAGCTTGGGTGTCAGCCAACAGCTTTACCTGCAATTGCTCCCTAGCGGCCTTGAACTCTCGGCTAAGTTTCAGCCAGACCTCTGTGTGCCGCTCCCGCGCTTCTCGCGGGTCGGCCGTGCCCAACGCGCACACGATCTCGCGCCGCCGGTAGTGCGTCTGAAGGTCTTGCGGGATAACCCGTCGTACAGAGTAGCGGCCGTTGCGTCTGATAAGTCCTGTCGGCATGGGTTCCTGATCCGCTCCAAATGTAGCAGACACAGCGCCTAAGGCTCCTCTAACGTATTGATTTCTCACATTGTGCAAGCCTTCCAAGGGCTTGCTACATAGTGGCGGAGTCGGAGGGATTCGAACCCTCGGATCCAGTTACCCAGATCGGCAGTTTAGCAAACTACTGGTTTCAGCCACTCACCCACGACTCCTTGGCCGGAGGCGGCTATAGCCATGCGGTGTGGGGCTTGGCAACCATTTTGCCATGAGATTTTTCGAGCGGTTTGTGGACAGGCTTTTTTGGGTGGCGGCTCAGCCGCGGTTCAGGCACACCGGAGCACAGGGCGAAGATCGACCACCAAGGCAAGGGAATTGCAGGCGATGCGCGTGACGGCTTTGATGATGGCGATGGTGCTGGCGGGACCGGCGCTGGCGCAGGACGCGCAGCCGGCCCCCGCGCCGGCGGCAGCCGCTCCAACCCCGGAGACGGCACCGGAGGCGGCCCCGGCCAAGCCCGGCACCTATGCGGAGAAGGATGTGCTGGGCGCGGCGGAAAATGTGTTTGGCAAGGGCGCCGAAGGCCTGGCCGACATCGTGCGCAAGACCTTCAAGGACCGCGGCCAGCCCAATGCCTATATCGTTGGCAAGGAAGCCGGCGGGGCGATCATCGTTGGTGTGCGCTATGGCTCCGGCATGTTGTATCACAAGGTGGAGGGCGAGCGGAAAGTCCATTGGACCGGGCCGAGCGTGGGCTTTGACATCGGCGGCGATGGATCGAAGGTGTTTGCGCTGGTCTACAACCTCAACGACACCGAGGAATTGTATCGCCGCTATCCCGCCGCCGAGGGCAAGGCCTATGTGATCGGCGGGTTCACCGCCAATTATCTGCAGCGCGACAATGTGGTGATCGTGCCGATCAAGCTGGGCGTTGGCTGGCGGCTGGGCCTCAACGCCGGCTACATGAAGTTCAGCAAGAAGGGCAAGATCCTGCCGTTCTGAACCGCTTAGTGGAAAATTCCCACCGCCAGTTCGGCCCAGATCAGCAGCAGGGCAGCCACCGCTATGATGGCGCCGCGGCTGCGCCAGCGGGCGCGCGGCAGGGCGGCGGCCACTTCCAGCACGAGGCCGGTGCCGCCGAGCAGCAGCGCGGCGGCGAGGAAATCGCCGGGACCCCAGTTGACCTCGCGGGTGAATTGCATGGCGATCGCCGGCAGCACCAGGATGGCGGCGGCCAGGCTCCAGCCGGTGCGGCGGATGATGGGGGCAGGGGGCATGGCCAATCCTTTCGCTGTCATCATGCGCCGGTCAGGGGGCGGTTGCAACCGCGCCCACCAGCGGCTGGCCGGCGGCGAGGCGGCCGATGTTTTCCACCAGCCGCTGCATGATCGCGCGGTTGATGTCAGGATTTGACCAGCTGATGTGCGGCGTCACCTTCACGCGGGCATGGCCGATCAGGGGATGGCCCGGCGGCAACGGTTCGGGATCGGTGACATCAAGGCTGGCCCACAGCCGGCCCTTGTCCAGTTCGGCCAGCAGCGCCGCCTGATCGATCAGGCCGCCGCGGCCAACATTGACGATATGGGCATCGGATTTCATCCGCGCCAGCCGATCGCCATTGATCATGTGCTGGGTGGCCGGCGTGATCGGCGCGGCCAGCGCCAGATGGTCGGCGCGGGCCACCACCTCATCGAGCGGCGCGGTGCTGATCCACGGATCGGGTGACGGTTCGGGCCGGGCGCGGGCGGCGATCACCGTCATGCCAAAGGCATGGCCCAGATGGCCGATGCGCCGCGCGATATTGCCCAGGCCCACCAGGCCAAGGGTGCGGCCGTGCAGCAGGCCCAGTGGCTGGCCGATGAAATTCTGGCGATCGGGCCAGGCGTCGCCGGGTTTCAGCGTGACGTCGGCCAGGCGCTTGGCATGGGCCAGCATCACGGCCAGCGCATATTCGGCGATCGGGATGGCGGTGGTGCCCGATGCGCTGGCCACGGCCGGTGCCTCCCACAGCCAGGGCGGATAATCATCGGCGCCGGCGCTGGCCAGTTGCACCAGGCGGACCTGGCCCGGCCAGCCGGGCGGGCGCGGCGCATCGGCGGCGGCGTGGCGGGCATCATGGTCGCCTTCGCCGTGCAGCACGAACAGCACATCGACATCGGTGGGCAGGGCCCAGCGGTCTTCGGCCGGGATGTGGGTGGCCGACGTGATGCCGGGCAGGCCGGCGAGCAGGGCCGACATGGCTGGTGCGAACTGGTGGGCAACGCGCATGGATGATCCCCCTTTTGTCACTCCTCTAGCGCGGCGGGCGCTGCGCCGCTACAGGGCGGGCGAACGCCAGACAGAGGACGCCATGGCCAGCATCACCGTGATCACCCGCGACGGACACAGCCGCATCCTGCCCGCCACCCCGGGCATGAGCGTGATGGAAATCATCAAGGACGCCGGCATTTCCGAGCTGCTGGCCCTGTGTGGCGGCTGTTGTTCCTGCGCCACCTGCCATGTGCACGTGGCCGAAGCCGACATGGGCCGCGCCGGCCCGGCCAACGCCGATGAGGCCGACCTGCTCGATTCGTCGGACCACAACCAGCCGAACAGCCGCCTGTCGTGCCAGATCGCCTTCACCGCCGCGCTGGATGGCCTGACGGTGACCATCGCGCCGGAAGATTGATCCGCCGATGGCGGTCAGCGCCGCCCTCGCGCAGCAGGCGCGTTTCTGTGCCGCGCTGGGCGCGCCCTTCACCGGGGCGCTGTGCCGGGTGCTGGCCACCGCCGTGCCACCCGGCAGCCGGACCGGGCAGCGCCTGGCCGCCTGGCCTGGCGAACCGATGACGGATGCGCTGCCGATGCGGCTGACCGGCGCGCTGCACGGCCTGGTGCGCGCCGGCCGCGTGCCGGGGTT
>CAZAWH010000005.1:34852-41004 GCA_964488775.1 uncultured Sandarakinorhabdus sp.
CCGGCGGCGGCTGGCGGCGCTCTATCCGCCGGCGGCCATGCCCGATGATGCGGCGCTCGCCGCGGCACTGGCAGACCTGTTTGCCGATCCGGCCGCCGATGCCGCGGTGGCGGCCTTTCTGGACAGCCCGCCCCAAACCAACGAGGTGGGCCGCGCCGGTGCGCTGATGCCGGGGCTGCTGGTGGTGGCGGCGGCAACCGGCCTGCCACTGGCGCTCAACGAACTGGGCGCCAGTGCCGGCCTCAATCTCAACATGGATCGTTTTGCCTGTGATCTGGGCGGTGTGCGGGCTGGTGATGCGGCCAGCGCCGTGATCGTGCGCCCGCACTGGCAGGGCCCGCCGCCGCCGGCGGTGCCGATCCGGGTGGTGGCGCGCGCCGGGGTGGACATTGCGCCGCTGGATGCCGCCGATCCCGATGTGGCGGAGCGTCTGCTGGCCTTCATCTGGGCCGAACAGCCCGAACGCCTGGCCCGCACCCAGGCCGCCATCGCGCTGGCCCGGCAATGGCCGCCGCCCCTGACCCGCGATGATGCGGCCGACTGGCTGGAGCGCACGCTGGCCCTGGCCGATGGCAGGGCGACCACCGTCTATCACAGCATCGCCTTCCAATATTTTCCGGCGCCTGCCCAGGATCGCATCCGCGCCCACCTGGCGCGGCTGGGCGCTGCCGCCACGCCGGCGCGGCCATTGGCCTGGCTGCGGCTGGAAATGGATGATCCGGCCAACCCGGCGCTGCCGGCGATCCGGCTGACCCTGTGGCGCGGGCAGGGGGCGGAGGAGCAACTGCTGGGCCATGCCCACGCCCATGGCACATTCGTGCAGTGGGCCGGCTGATGCGCCTCGTCCTTGCCTCGGCTAGTCCGCGCCGGCTGGATCTGCTGGCGCGGCTGGGGCGGGTGCCCGATGTGGTGGACCCGGCCGATCTCGACGAATCCGTGGCCCCCGGCGAGCGTCCGGCTGATCATGCCCGGCGGCTGGCGCGCGACAAGGCGCTGCTGGTGGCGGCCCGGCATCCCGGCTGTGTCGTGCTGGCGGCCGATACGGTGGTGGCGGTGGGCCGGCGCATCCTGCCCAAGGCCGAGGATGCGGCGACGGCCCGGGCCTGCCTTGCCTTGCTGTCGGGCCGGCGGCACCGGGTGTTGACCGCGCTGGCGGTGGTGGATGCGCACGGCCGCCTGCGCGAGCGGTTGAGCGAGAGCGTGGTGACCTTCCAGCGGCTGCAGGCGGCCGATGTGGACTGGCTGATCGCCCGTGGGGACTGGCAGGGCAAGGCCGGCGGCTATGCCATCCAGGGCGCGGCCGAGGCCTTCGTGCGCGCGCTGCACGGCAGCCACAGCGGCGTGGTGGGCCTGCCGCTGAACGAGACGCGGCTGTTGCTGGCGGCGAGCGGCGCATGACCGCCCTGATCGAGGCGGCACCGGGCGCGACACGCGCGCTGGTGCTGGATGGGGATCGCGTGGTGGCGGCCCATGTTGACCGGGATGACGAGCCGTTGCCGGTGGGTCTGGTCGCACCCGCCCGCCTGAACGCGCGGGACGGCCGGCGCGGCACCGTGGCAATGGCCGGTGGCGAGGCGTTGGTGGAGCCGGTGCCGGCCGAATGGCGCATGGGCGAGACCAGGCTGGCCGAAGTGGTGCGGGCGGCGTGGAGTGACGGCGTGCGCGACAAGCAGGCGCGGGTGGCGCTGCACCCTGGCCCGGCGCAGGCGGCACCAACGGTGGCGCAGCGGTTGGCCGGTGCCGAGATCGTGCCGGCGCACGGGCCGGACCGGCTGGCCGAAGCCGGCTGGGATGCGGTGGTGGACGAGGCGTTGACCGGACGCATCGCATTTGCCGGCGGGCAATTGTTGCTGACGCCGACGCCGGCCATGCTGGTGATCGATGTCGATGGCCCGGGCGCGCCCCAGGCGCTGGCCGAGGCGGCGGCCCATAGTGTGGCTGCGGCGGTGGGCCGGCTGGGGCTGGGCGGGCCGATCGTGGTGGATTTTCCCACGCTGGGCGGCCGGGCGGCGCGCGCGGCGGTGGATGCGATTCTGGCCGCCAGCCTGCCGGCGCCGTTTGAAAAGACCGCCATCAACGGCTTTGGCCTGGTGCAGATCATCCGGCCCCGCACGCGCCGCAGCCTGATCGAGGAGACGCGCCGGCCGGGCTTTGCCGCGCTGGAACTGCTGCGCCGGGCGATGCGGCTGCTGGGCCCGGTGCGGATCACGGCAGCCCCGGCGGTGATCGGCTGGCTGCACGACCGCCCGGCGCTGGTGGCCGAACTGGCGCGCCTGACCGGCGGCGCTGTACAGCTGGAGGCGCGTGATGGCGCCGGGAGAGGCCATGTCCAGACCTGTTGATGCCAGCCGCGCTGATTCGCGCCGCTGCGCCTATTGCCGGCAGGCACCGGTGGTGGCGGAATTCCGCCCGTTTTGCAGCGCCGGTTGCCGGGCGCGCGATCTCAACGCCTGGCTGTCGGATCGCTATGCCATCCCGGCCGGCAGCGATGCGGACGAACTTTCTGTCACGTCCCCGCTGGACAAGCACGACGAGGCTGGCTAAACGGCCGCCTCCCACGCGGTTCACCCAACCGCCTGACGATGTGGGCCCGGGTAGCTCAGGGGTAGAGCAGGGGATTGAAAATCCCCGTGTCGGTGGTTCAAATCCGCCCCCGGGCACCACCCCGCTCCAATCATTCGCGTGATCCGTCCACGGGGGCCGTTTGTGGCTTTCCGGTGGATTTTGCCGGTTCATCCGTTATTCAGGCGGCGCGCCGGCAATGCCGGACCCTGCCCCTGATATGCTGGATGCCCCGATGACCGTCTCGCCGCTTTCTCCGCTTCGTGTTGCCCTGTTGGCCGGGGCCGGCCTTGCCAGCGGTGCGCTGGCACAGAGCGTGACCATCAGCGCCAACCAGACCACGCCGATCGTCACCAGCACGGCCAACAATGGCCAGCCGGCGGATGTGACGGTGAACAGCGGGATCAGCGTGACCGTGACCAGCGGCACCGCCGCCACCATCGACAGCGCCAACAGCCTGACCAACAACGGCACCATCACCCACAGCGGCAGCAACAATGCCGTGGGCGTCCTGTTTGACACCAGCCGCACCACGGCGGGCAATTTCACCAACAACGGCCTGGTTTCGATCACCGGCACTGCCACCGGCGCGGCCGGCAACATCGGTCTGTGGGTGAACGGCCCCGGCACCCTGACCGGCACCATCACCGGCACCACCGGATCGCGGTTCACGGTGACCGGGGACAACGCCACCGGCGTGCTGGTGGCGGCGCCGTTCGTGGGCAACATCACGCTGGGCGGCGTGAGCGTGGGCGGCACCGGCAGCCGCGGCATCGTGATCGCCGCACCGGTGACCGGCAATATCCAGACCTACAACACGCTGGCGGCCACGGGCGCGGGCAACACCGGCCTTGCCATCCTGGCGCCGGTCAGCGGGCGGGTGACCAGCGGTTCCAGCATCGTCGCCGGCAGCGATCTCAGCTTTGATGCCACCGGCAATGTGGTCAATGCCGTCGCCGGCGTGGCCGGGGTGCAGATTGGCGCCTCGATCGGCGGCGGGTTCGTGCTGGATCGTTATTTCGTTGATGCCAACGGCGTGGTGCAGCCGCCGCCGGCAGCGGGTGCTACCACCAGCAACACGCTGATCCTGGCGTCGGTTTCCACCTATGCCGGGGCGCCGGCCATCCTGGTGGCCCCGGTGGGCGACGGCAATGTCGCACTGGGCGCGGTGGGCAGCGGCGATGATGCCTATGCCGTGATCAACCGGGGCCGCATTTCGGCGCAGGGGCGCAACCGCGGCACCGCGCAAAGCGGCATCGTGGCGGGCGCCGCCGGGCTTGCGGCCGGGCGGGTGACGCTGGCCGGCGGGATCAGCAACCAGGCCAATGCCGACATCACCGTGGGCGCGGTGGACGCCGCCGCCTTTGGCATCGAGGTGCGTTCGGGCGCGACGGTGCCGCAGGTGCGCAACGCCGGCACCATCACCGTGTCGTCCAGCCAGACCCCGGCCGCGGGCAGCACGCCCGCCGGCAGCGGCGGGATCGCGGCCGGCATCGTGGCCCAGGCCGGCGGCACGCTGACCAGCGTCGTCAACAGCGGCAGCCTGACCGTGCAATCGAGCGGCAACAACATCGCCTATGGCGTGGTTGATCTGTCGGGCACGCTGACCAGCGTTGCCAACAGCGGCACCATCAAGGTGACGGCGGCCACCGGGCAGCCGGCGCGCGCCATCGATCTTTCGGCCGGCAACGCCGCCGCCGCGATCAGCAACAGCGGCAGCATCACCGGCGACATCGTTGGCGGCAACGGCGCGACGGCGGTGACCTTGACCGGCGGCAGCCTGACCGGCCGATTGGCGCTGGGCAGCGGCGCCAACAGCCTGACCATGTCGGGCGGGGCCTTGATCAACGGCCAGGTCACCAGCGTTGGCCAGCTGGCGGTGGCGCTTTCGGGGGCGACCGGGCTGGATCTGTCCACCGGCACCGCGCCGACGCTGTCCAGCCTGACGATGAGCGGCAGCAGCACCCTGACCATCGCGGTGCGCAGTGGCCAGCCCGGCCTGGTGGTGACCGGCGCCGCCAGCTTTGCCGACACGGCCAAGCTGAAGGTGGCGGTGTCGGGCGTGACCAACAGCCAGACGCTGACCCTGATCACCGCCGGTGGCGGTATCACCGCGGCCAATGCCGCCACGTTGGTGGACACCGCTACCGTGCCGTTCCTGTACACGCTGGGCGGTGCCGCGGTGGGCAGCAATGCCGTGACGGTGACGCTCAATCGCAAGACGGCGGCGCAGGTGGGCCTGGCCAGCGGCGTCACCAGTTTCTTCGACCAGTCGCTGGTCGCGCTGGCCGGGGATGTCACGCTGGGCGCGGCGATCGGCAATCTGCCCACCCAGGCGGCGTTGCTGGACGCCTATCGCGTGCTGGCCCCGGCCAGTTACAGCGCCGCGCCGCTGCGCATGGCTGCCGCCATGGCCGATGCCGGCCAGGGGGCGGTGTCGCAACGGCTGGCGGCGTTGCGGCTGGGCGGATCGAAGGATGAACTGGGCCAGTTGAACAGTCTGGGCCTGTGGATCCAGGAATATGGCAATTTCATCCGCCAGAGCGATGGTGGCAACACCCCGGGCTTTTCCGGCAACATGCTGGGCCTGGCGGTCGGTGTGGACAAGCCGCTCATCGGGCTGGACGCGGTGGGCGTCGCCTTCAACGTCGGCTGGTCGGATGTCAGCTATGGCGGGATTTCCGGCAAGCCGCTGCTGATCACCACCAAGCAGGTTGATCTTTATGCCGGCAAGAGCTGGGGCGGGCTGTTTGTGCAGGCGATGGGCAGCTATGGCTTCACCGATTATTCGTCGCGGCGCGAATTCGCCTTCGGCACCCAGAATGGCGTGATCACCGCCGGCTGGAACGGCACCAGCTATGGCGCCACCGGCACCATCGGCTATGCCTTCAAGACCGGGCGGCTGGCGATCATGCCGTCGAACAGCATTGCCTATCTGAAGCTGCAGCAGAATGGTTTCACCGAAACCGGCGCCGGCAGCCTGGCCGTGACGATGGACCGGTCGAACCAGACGCTGACCACCAACACTGCGGCGCTTTCGGCCGATTATGTCGTGCCGTCGGGCGATGGTGCGTGGCGGATCGGGCTGCGCGGCGGTTATGTCAGCCAGCTTGGCACCTCGGCCCTGGGGCTGGGCGGGCGCTTTGCCGGCGGTGGCAGCGATTTCGTGCTGAATGCCGATGCCATCCGCCCCAGCGAGCTGCAGGTTGGCGGCCAGTTCGCCTATGCCGGCAGCGGCTTTGTGGCGGCCGTGGGCTATGACCGGCGCCAGGCCAGCGGCTTCAACTCGCAATCGATCATGGCGACCTTGCGGTTCGCGATGTAAGGCCGGCTGGCCAATTTGGGGGACAATCGATGAATCTCGCCCGTTTCGCGCGCCGGCGTTATACGCCCGACTTCACCCCGCTGGAGGCGATGCCCCGGCTTTCGGCCCAGCTGGGCGCCGATCTGTGGATCAAGCGCGACGATCTGCTGGGCCTGGCCGGCGGCGGCAACAAGACCCGCAAGCTGGAATTCCTGGTCGCCGACGCACTGGCCCAGGGGGCAGACACGCTGATCACCGTGGGGGCGCCGCAATCCAACCATTGCCG
>CAZAWH010000006.1:0-39614 GCA_964488775.1 uncultured Sandarakinorhabdus sp.
CCATCAATGCCACCGGCTATGCCCTCACCTTCGGCCTGCACACGCGGCTGGACGACTGCATCGCCGCCGTCACCGGCCAGATCGCTGCCGGCAATCTCTATATCAACCGCAACATCATCGGTGCGGTGGTGGGGGTGCAGCCCTTTGGCGGCCGCGGCCTGTCAGGCACCGGGCCCAAGGCCGGCGGTCCGCTCTATCTCGGCCGGCTGGTGCAGGGCCCGCCGCTGCTGCTGCCGGGTGCCGGGGCCCGCCCCGATGCCGCCGCCACCGCGCTGGCCGATTGGCTTGACCGCGTGGGCCTGCCGGCCGCCGCCATTGAAGTGCGCCAGGAAAATGCCCGCGGTCTTGCCGGCGTCAGCCTCGATCTGCCCGGCCCGGTGGGGGAAGCCAATCACTATGCCCTGCACCCGTGCGGCCAGCTGCTGCTGGTACCGGCCACCCCGGCTGGCCTTGCCGTGCAGCTGGGCACCGCGCTGGCCAGCGGCAACGGCGCCAGCATCCTGTGGCCCGGTCCGCCGCCCCAACCCTTCACCGCCCTGCCCGAACCGGTGGCGGCGCGGATCAACTGGCTGCCGGCGCTGCCGGTCGGGGCCGGCTTTGCCGGCGTGCTGGTCGAACCGGGCGCCGCCGCCCAAGCCTGGCTGCTGCCGGCGCTGGCCACAATGCCAGGGCCGATCGCCATCGTGCAACAGGCCGATGCCGATGGCCGCTACCGGCCGGACTGGCTGGTGGACGAAGTCACCACCTCCACCAACCTTACCGCCGCCGGCGGCAACGCCAGCCTGATGGCCATGATCTGAACCGGCGGGCACGATTTGGCAGGATTTTGACACCGGATCTGCTGTTGCCGCCACCCACGCGCAACAATTGGTTCACGCCATGCCCCATTTTCGCCACCAGGCGGCCCGCCTTGCCCGGTTTTTCCTGTTCCCGCTGCTGCCCGCCGGCATCGGCCTGGCGCTGCTGGCGCTGGCCATCGGCCTTGCCCTGCCGCTTGATCCGCTGCCGCGATGGGGTCGCACCCTGCCCGCCTATGTCATCCGCGATGTGGCGCTGGTTGATGTCGATGCCGGGCGGGTGCGGCCGGGGATGACCGTCGCGGTGCGGGCCGGCCGCATCGTTGCGGTGCTGCCCAAGGCCGCCGCCACCGCCTATGCCGGCTGGCCCGGCATCGATGGCCGTGGCCGCCATTTGCTGCCCGGCCTGTGGGATTCGCATGTTCACACGCTGGAATTGTCGTCCCGCCTGCACTTCCCGCTGCTGCTGGCCAGCGGCGTCACCAGCATCCGCAATCTGGGCGATGGCTGCTCCTGGCGATCGCACCTGGCCTGCCCGCCCGATGCCCTGGCCTGGCAACGCGATGGTGCCGCCGCCCTGGGTCCGGCCATCATCGCCAGCACCGGGCATCATGTCGAAGATCTGGCCAGCGCCGCCGATGCGGCCCCGCTGGTACGGCAATTGCGGGCCCGCCGCGATGATTTCGTGAAAATTCAACTGGATGATGAAACACCGCCGGAATTGGTGGCTGCCCTGTTTGCCGCCGCCCATGCCGCCAATTTGCCGGTGGCAGGCCATTTTCCCACCGGCACCGATCTGGCCGATCCGCGCTTTGCCCGGCTGGTCAGCCTGGAACATGATCATCAACTCATGCCGCAATGCCGGCGCCGGGCCGATGGCTGCGCCGCGCTGCTGGCCCTGCTGGCCGCCCGGCGCACGGCCTATGTCCCGACCCATGTTGCCAGCAGTGCGCAGGATGTGCGGCTGGGCACCAACCCGGCGGGGGAAGAACGCGCGCTTGCACACGCCACCGGGCCGGTGGCGCTGGCCTGGCGCCTGTATCGACTGCTGCACCGGGCGGGCCGCGATGCCACTGCGGCCCGGCGGCAGCGCGCAACCCTGGCTAAGGCCCTGCGCCTGACCAGCGCGGCCCACCGAGCCGGCGTGCCTGTGCTGGCTGGCACCGATGCACTTGATCCGTTCGTCCTCCACGGCGAAAGCCTGAACGATGAGCTCACCCTGCTGCACCAGGCCGGGCTCAGCCGGGCCGAGGTGTTGCGCGCCGCCACCACCGCGCCGGCCGATCATTTCGGCTGGGGCCGGCGCAAGGGCCGCATTGCCCCGGGCCTCGATGCCGATCTGCTGCTGTTGGCGGGCGATCCGCTCGCCGATCTGGGTGCGGCGCGGCGGCCGGTGGCGGTGATGAAAGGCCAGAGGCTGTTCAACGCCGCCGATCTGGCGGCCATGCGCCGCTTTGCCCGCGCCCAGGCTGCCGATCCGGCGGTCAATGCGCGGGCATGGTGGGCGCTGCTGCGGCCAGGTCCTTGAATTCCAGCCGGAAACCGGTGCCTTCGCTGCTGCTGTGCCAGGCAAGGCCAATGCCGGCGGCATCACACAGCCGCCGCACGATGGCCAGGCCCAGGCCGGCCCCCTCGCTGCCGGCCTGCTTGCGGAATGGCTGAAAAAGATCATCCGCCAGCGCCAGGCCCGGCCCGCTGTCCACCAGCAGGATGGCACTGGCATCACCGCTGATCGCCAGCCGCGCCCGCCCGGCATGCTGGAACACATTGCCCACCAGATTGTTCAACACCAGTTGCAACACCACGGCATCCACCGGGGCCGCCACCGCCGCATCGAGCGCCAGCGCCACCTCCACCCGGCTGGCCGGAAACCGCACCGCGGCCGCTGCCACCGCCTTTTCCACCAGCGGGAGCACCGGCACCGGCGGGTGCCGGCGCGGCCCGCCTGGGCCCGTGGTCTCGCGCGCCAGCGTCAGCAACAGGTCAAGAGTTTGCGCCATGTCGGCGCTGGCGGTTTCGATGCGGCGCAGGGCCGGCCGGGCCGTTTCCGGCAAGGCCGGGTCCAGCGCCAGCACTTCGGCCGCACCGCCGATCACGGCCAGCGGGGTGCGCAGCTCGTGGCTGGCATCGCGGGTGAAATCCTGTTCCCGCCGCACAAATTCATCAATGCGGGCAAAGGCATCGGCCAATGCCCGCGCCAATGCCCCCAGTTCGTTCGATGGATAATCCGCCGCCTGGATGCGTGGCACCGCGCCGGGGGTGGCGGCCACGTCCCTCGCCAGCCGCCGCAGCGGCCGCAGCGCCCGCCCGGCCAACCACCAGCCCAGACCGGATCCCAGCAGCGCCACCGCCAACGCCACCACCAGCAACACCAGGATCAGGCCATCGCGCACCGGCCGCACCAGCAGGAACCGGCTGGTTTCCGCCACCGCCAGCGCTGGCCCGCCATCCGGCCCCGGCAGGGCAAAGCGCGCCACGTGATAATGGCGGCCGGCCTGCCCGAAAAATTCCTGCCGCTGCGGCTCGGCCGCCAGTTGCGGTGCCAGATCCGCCGGCAGGGCCGCCCCGGCGCGATAGATGCGCACATAAGGCAGCAGCGGCGGCGGCAGATGCTGCCCAGCCTCCCAAGCCTGCTGCTGGCGCGTCACCTCCCGCGCCAGTTCGTCGGCAAACAGCCGGTCTTCCAGATTATAGGCAAAGACAAAGGTGATCAGCCCGAACAACAGGCTGGTCAGGATGCTGGCCAGCGCGATCGCCGCCACCACACGGGCACGCAGGCTGTGCCGGATCATGGCGCCGCTGCCCCGTCGCCCGCGCGCAGCCGGAACCCGATGCCGTGCACGGTTTCCAGCATGGGGGCGGCGAACGGCTTGTCGATGATCTGGCGCAGCAGATGGATATGGGCACGCAGCGCGTCCGAGGACGGCGGCTGATCCCCCCACAGCCGGCGGGTCAGTTCGCTGCGCGTCACCGGGTTGGGCGCGGCCTGTGCGAGTTGCAGCAGCAGTTCCCACAACAGGGGGGACAGGTGCAGCGCCTGGCCGGCGCGGCTGGCCTGACGGGCCTGGCGATCGATGGTCAGATCGCCGATGCGGATCAGATGCGGCTGCCCCAGGTGGCGGCGGTGCGACAGAGCGGTGATGCGCGCGGCAAGTTCGGCAAGGGCAAAGGGCTTGACCAGATAATCATCGGCGCCGCTGGCAAAGCCGGCCAGCTTGTCATCCAGCGTGTCGCGGGCGGTCAGCATCAGGATCGGCACATGGCGGTCGGCCCGGCGGCGCACTTCGGCACACAGGCTCAAGCCGTCGCGGCGCGGCAGCGCCAGATCGAGCAGAATCACATCAACCGGCTGCACCAAGGCCTCGCGCAACCCGGCCTCGCCATCGGCGGCATAGTGCAGGCGGTGGCCCAGGCGTTCCAGATAATCGATGATGTTGCCGGCCAGATCCTCATTGTCCTCGATCAGCAGGATATCGCAGCCGGCTGCCACAACTTGCCCTTTCCCCGTGCCGGCCACCCGTGCGGCGGCCGGCGTCAAAATCCTGTCAAACCGGCTTTGACACCGGCTTCACCATCCACCGGGCACAGCGGCGAGACAAGGAGAGAGATGATGCCAAACCATGTCACCGCCGCCCTGCTGCTGCTTGCTGCCACCCCGGCCGTTGCCGGGCCCGAAACCCTGCCGGGCAAGGTGCTGATCGTCATCAGCGGCAACGGCGCCGATGAAGGCAAGACCCGTCCCGGTTTCGAAATGGACGAACTGGCCCAGGCCTGGGCGGTGTTTGCCGACAACGGCCTGTCGGTCGATATCGCCAGCCCGGCCGGCGGTGCGGTGACCGCCGATCGCTTTGATCCGGCCAAGCCTTACAACCAGCGCTTTCTGGCCGATGCCGGCGCGGCGGCCAAGCTGGCGGCCACCCGGCCGCTCAGCACGCTGGCCAACGGCGGCTATGGCGCGGTGTTCATCATCGGCGGCAAGGGCGCGATGTTCGATCTGCCGGTCAATGCCGATCTGAAAAGCCTGCTGGCCGCCACCCACGATGGCGGCGGCGTGATCGGCGCGGTGTGCCATGGCCCGGCCGCGCTGATCAACGTGCCGCTGGCCAACGGCGCGCAACTGGCCCGCGGCCGCCGCATGACCGGCTTTTCCAATGCCGAGGAAAAACTGTTTGGCAAACGCTGGGCCCGGGCCTTTCCGGTGCTGTTGGAAGACGGGCTGCGCGGCGCTGGCGCGCAGTATAGCGCGGCCGCCATGATGTTGAACCATGTGGTGGTGGATGGCCGGCTGGTCACCGGCCAGAACCCCTATTCCACGCCGCAGGCGGCAGAGGCAGTGGTGCGCGCCATGGGCCGCACGCCGGTGGCGCGCCAGCCCTGGGCCGACGAACGCAGCATCGGCCTGATTGCCGACGTGCTGGCCGGCAAGGCCGATCAGGCCCGGCAGCGGCTGGCCGCAAGGCCGGGCGATTATGATGCCCCGCTGATCGCCATGTGGGGATATTATCGCGCCAAGGCCGCCGGCGATGATCGCGCTGCCCTGGCGGCGGCGCTGTCGGTGATGGAAATCGCCCAGCCGCATTTCCCGCAGCCGGAACTGCAGGCCGCCATCGCGGATGCGCGCAGCCGGCTGGGGCGCGCCACGGGGCCTTGACGATCAGGCCGGCACCGCCTCGTTGCAGCGCGCGGCCAGCCGCTTCAGCCCGCGGTGAATGTTGATCTTCACCAGGGATTGCGACTGGCCGCTCAGCGCCGATGCCTCGTTGATCGACAGACCATCCAGCTTGACCATCCGGATGGCGTCGGCCTGGGCGGGCCGCAACTGGCACAAAAGACCGCGCACGGCGTGGCAGGACACCACGTCAATCTCGTGGCTGGCTACGCTGGTCTCCCCCGCCGGGGCCGCCCGTTCCCGTTCCATCAGACGCAGCCGGTCCACCCATTTGAACCGGGCGATGGCGGCCAGCCATGGGCGCAGCGGCTGGCTGCAATCGAAATCATGGCGACGATGGTGCAGCGCGATCAGAGTCTCCTGCACCGCATCTTCCACATGCGCCGGCGGCAGGCGGCGACGGAAATAACGGTTCAGCCAGTCGCCGGTCTCGACCAACAGCCTGTCATAGGCGCGGCGGTCCCCGGCGCGGCCGCTGGCCATCAGGGCCGACCAATGGGCCGTGGCATCGGGTGCTGTGGCCCCACGCGGCCGGGCTGTCCTTACCTTGCTGGTCATCGACGTTCCCCCATTTGCCGGGCCTAATGTCGGCGCGGGATGGGGGCGTGCACAGCCATTGGGGGTGCATGGGTTCAATGCCGGCAAGCTATGATGAAATCTCGTGCTTGCAGAAGGTTACGGCGATGATAGGTTGAGGCTTGCCATGGAAATGCACCAGATCCGCTATTTCCTCTCGGCCGCGCGGCTGCTCAACTTCACGCGCGCGGCCGAAGCGTGCAATGTCGCCCAACCCTCCCTCACCCGCGCCATCCAGAAACTGGAAGAGGAACTGGGCGGCCCGCTGTTCCGGCGTGAACGGGCGCGCACCCACCTCACCGAACTGGGCCGCCTGATGCTGCCGCACCTGGAACGCACCTATCGCGCCGCCGAAGACGCCAAGGCACTGGCCCGCGGCTTCGGCAAGGGCCAGGTGGCGCCGCTGGTGCTGGGCGTGTGCTCGCTGGTGGAATCCGCCACACTGGATGCGGTGCTGGCGGAACTGGCCGATGCCATGCCCGGTCTGCAGCTCAACGTGGTGGGCGGCACCAGCGCCGACCTGCTGGAACAGGCGCTGGCGGGGCAACTGGATCTGATGATCATCGAGGCGCCAGCCGAAGCCCCCGAACGCTTCGAGGCCTGGCGGCTGTTTTCCCAGGCCTATCGCATGGTGGTGCGGCGCGATCACCCGGCGGCCAACCGGCCCGAAATCACGCTGGCCGAACTGGCGCAGCAGCCGTTGATCGATCACCCTTGCGAAGGGCTGGCCGCCCTGCGCCGTCAGGCCGAAATCGTCGGCATCACGCTCAACCTGCGCCACGCCGCGCGCGACATCGGCCAGTTGAAGCGCCTGATCAGCGCCGGGCTGGGCACCGGCTTCATGCCCGATCCGCGCGAACTGGCCATGTGCGCCGTGCCGGTGGCCGGGGCCGCGATCAACGCCGATGTGGTGCTGGCCGGCATCCAGGGCCGCCGCCGCAGCCTGGCGGCCGACAGTTTCGTGCGGGCCAGCCGCGCCCGCAGTTGGGACCCGCCGGGCGCCTGACGCGCCGTCAATCCGGCCTGATCGCCGCCAGCACCGCCGCCGGTTCGGCCCGCCGGCGGAAATCGGGATCAACAAAGGCCAGCCTGACCACCGCATCGCCATCGATCAGGAACGTCGCCGGGATCGGCAGCAGCCGCCCGCTGCCGCCCAGCAACGCCGCCAGATCATCGCCGCCGGCACGATAGGCCGCGGCCATGTCGTCCGATATGCTGATCACCAGGCCCAGGGCCAGGCACAGGCCCAGATCCACATCCACCAGGCCCAACGCGCCGGCCCGGTTGGCCAGGGCGGCGCCCTGCCCGCCCACTTCGCCGGAAATCGTGACAAGCCGCGCGCCCGCCGCTGCCAGCGCCGCCGCCGCATCGCCCCAGGCCGCGCTTTCCACCCGGCACCATGGGCACCACAAGCCGCGATGGAAACTGATCACCAGCGGTTGGCCACCCGCCAGCAGATCGGCCAGCGTGTGGAACCGCCCATGCACATCCGGCAGGGCAAAGCCCGGAAACACCTGCCCCACCCGCGGTGCCTGCTGGCCAGCGCCACTGCCGGCCAATCGCGCCACCAGCGCATCATAACTGGCGGCAAAGGCCGACAAGCGGGCGGTTTCGGCGGCAAGGGCTGGCGCGATCGGCGTCATCACGCCCGCAGATAAACCGCCATGGCGCTCCGGCGCCAGTGCCGCCTGTAACATTGCGGACGCCGCCGCCGAAATCCCGCACATGGAGCCTGACCCTGCCCATCCGGTGGTGATCATCGGCGCCGGCTTTGCCGGGCTGGCGGCGGCGCGCGTCCTGGGGGCCGCCGGCCTGCCCTGCGTGGTGGTTGACCGGCAAAACCATCATCTGTTCCAGCCGCTGCTCTATCAAGTGGCAACCGCCGGCCTGTCGGCCGCCGACATCGCCGCCCCGATCCGCACCATCCTGCGCGGCCTGCCCGATGTGGGCGTGCTGATGGACGAGGTGGTGGGCATCGACCGCGCCCGCCGCTGCGTGCAGCTGGCCAGTGGCGGGCATCTGGCCTTTTCAAGCCTGATCATCGCCAGCGGCGCCCGCCATGGCTATTTCGCCAATCCCGAATGGGCCGCCCATGCGCCCGGCATCAAAACCATTGATGATGCCATCCGCGTGCGCCGCGATCTGTTGCTGGCGCTGGAACGGGCCGAAACCATGCGCGCCGAACAGCGCGAAACCAGGGCCGAACATCTCACCTTCGTGGTGGTGGGCGGCGGGCCCACCGGCGTCGAACTGGCCGGGGCCATTGCCGAACTGGCCCGTCATGTCGCGGAACGCGATTTTCCCCACATCACCCGCAACTGTGTGCGGGTGGTGCTGGTCGACAGCGGCGACCGTCTGCTCAAGGCGCTGCCCCCCGGCCTGTCCGCCGCCGCGGCCCGGGCACTGGCCGGGTTGGGCGTCGAAATCCGCCTCAATGCCCGGGTGACGGGGCTCGCCCCCGGCCACATCATGATCGGCAGCGACAGCCTGGCTGCTGCCGTGACCGTTTGGGCCGCCGGTGTGGCGGCATCGCCGGCCGCGCGCTGGCTGGGCGCCGCGGCCGATGCCTCCGGCCGGGTGGTGGTTGGGCCCGATCTCGCGCTGCCCGATGATCCCGGCATCTTCGTGGTGGGCGATACCGCCGCCGCGCGCACCGCCGATGGCACCATGGTGCCCGGTGTTGCCACCGCGGCCAAGCAAATGGGCACGCACGCGGCCCAAACGATCATCGCCCGCGCCAATGGCCGCACCCTGCCGCCCTTCCGCTATCGCCATCCTGGCAGCATGGCCACCATCGGCCGATCCCATGCAGTGGCCGATCTGGGCCGGCTGCGCCTGTCGGGCCTGCCGGCCTGGCTGTTGTGGTGCACCGTGCACCTGTGGTTCCTCGCCGGTTTCCGCAACCGGCTGGTGGTGGGGGCCAACTGGCTGTGGCGCTATCTCACCTTTGAATCGACCGCCCGCCTGATCACCCAACAGGAACCACGCCAACCATGATCCTGATGCTGTTCTGCATGGTCGCGGCGGCGATCGTCGGCTTTGCTGCCCATCAGGGCGGCACCTGCGGCGTGATGGCCGTGCGCCACTGGCTGGACCGGCGCGACGCCCGCCTGCTGGTGGGATTTGCCGCGGCCACGGGCGCGGCCACCCTTGTCTGCCTGCCGCTGGCCTGGGCGCTGGACCGCGGCGCCCATCTGCCCGGCAGCGTGCCGCTGGGCCCGGCGCTGCTGTTCGGCGCCCTGCTGCTCGGCACCGGCGCCGTGATCAACGGTGCCTGCCTGGTCGGATCCTTGTGGCGGCTGGGCAATGGCGAAGCGCATCTGCTGGGTCTGCCCGGCGGCATCCTGGCGGGCGACATCCTCGGCCAGTGGCTTGGGTGGCGGGTGCAACCGCCGCCCAGCCGCTTTGCCGAACCGGATGGCGGCGGCCTGATGCTGGTGCTGCTGGGCGGTGGCGCGCTGGTGCTGGCGATACGCTGGCTGCGGCAGCAGGGCGGCGACGCCCGGCGGCTGGCCACCCTGATGGCAATGATGGGCGCCTCAGGTGGCCTGTTGTTTGTCGCCCTGCCCGGCTGGACCTGGGTTGATGCCCTGATCGACAGCACGCACCGGCTGCAACATCAGGGCGGCGGCGGCCTTGGCCCCGGCGTGCGGGCCAGCCTGGCCACCCTGGCCGGAGCACTCGCATCCGGCTGGATGACCGGGCAGTTGCACCTGAAATGGCGCGGCTGGCCGGCGGTGGCGCGCAGCTTTGCCGGCGGCGTGTTGATGATGCTGGGGGTCGGGCTGATCCCCGGCGGCAATGATGCCCTGTTGCTGGGATCGGCACCGGCGGGCGCAGCCAGTGCCTTGCTTGCCTTTGCCCTGATGAACCTGGTGATCCTGGCCCTAACCGCCGCCCGCCGGCTCAATCCCGTGGCACCACCAGCCCGGCATTGAGCCAGTCACGCAGCCAGCCGCCGATCGCCTGCGCCGTCGCACCGCTGGCATCACAGGCGGCCCCAAAGGCCAGTCCGCCGGCCAGCGCCGCCAGGATCGCCCCTTCGCCATCAGCCGGCCGCCGGAACCGCGGTTCCAGCCCGTCGCGCCACACCAGCACCCAACCGGGCAACGGCACCGGATCGATCGGGCGCAACGGGATGGCCGCCCAAATGGCATCGGCATTGGTGGCAAAGGCCAGCAGGGCGGCCCCGGGCGCCAGCCGCAGCCGCAGCCGTTCCCAATCGACACCGTCTGCCTGGGCCCAGTGTGCTCCCGGCGGATCGGCAGCACCAAAGGCCCCGCGCAGCGCCCAATCCAGCGCGGCCAGTTCCGCCACCTCGGGATCATCGGGCAGGCGGCGGCGCAGGAAATCGGCAAAATCATCGCCATAATCGGCCAGGGTCCAACTGCTCGACGGGCTGATCGCAGCATAGGCCAGCGCCAGTTCGGTGAACGCGTCACCGCCCAGCCAATGCAGGGTCTTGGCAAAATTGTCGGCCAGCCCTTCCACCAGCATGGCGCGGGCGGCGTGGCTGTGCACCGCAAGGCCCGGCGTGCGCAGCACATCATGGGCCAGACCGCCCAGATCCCCGGCAATCAGCCCGGCCTGGAACCGGCGCTGCAAGGCTGCCAGCGCCGTCACCGCGCCAGCACCGGCTGATCAGGCACGCGGGCGCGATCCAGTTCCAGCAACAACTCATCCAGCGGCGGAATATCATCATCCCGCTCGATCATCACGGCCACTGGCCCCGTCCGGCGCCGCACCTCTTCATACAGGGCCCACACCCTGGCGGGCACCGGCGTGTCGTGCGTGTCGATCAACAGGCCATCCTGGCCCTGGCTGGGCCCCGCCAGATGCAGCTGGCGCACGGCGTGCCAGGGCAGGCCATCCAGCCAATCCAGCGGATCGCGGCCATGATTGTGGGCCGAAACATGGATATTGTTCACATCCAGCAACAGCGCACAGCCGGTGCGGTGCACCAGTTCGGTCAGAAATTCCCATTCTGTCAGGCCAGAGGCGCGAAATTCCAGATAGGTCGAGGGGTTTTCCACCAACAACGGCCGGCCCAGCACCGATTGGGCATGATCGATGTTGCGCGCCACGATGGCGAGCGCCTCTTCGGTATAGGGGATGGGCAGCAGATCATGGCTATTCACGCCGTCGATCCCGGTCCAGGCCAGATGGTCCGATATCCACAAGGGATCAATCGCGTCGGCCAGCCGGCGCAGCCGCGCCAGATAGGCGGGATCCAGCCCGGTGGCCGTGCCCAGGCTCATCGAAACGCCGTGCAGGATGACATCATGATGCCGGCGCACCCGCGCCAGCACATCGGCTGGCCGGCCGCCATCCACCATGAAATTCTCAGAGATCACCTCCACGAAATCCACCGGCACCTGGCCGGCCACAAAGGCTTCGTGATGGGGGCGCCGCAGACCAAGCCCGTAACGGCTGGCGCAAAGCGGCGGAATCATCGGGGGCGAAATCATCGGGCCTCCCGGGGCGCTGGCGGCGTTGGGGCCGGCCGGGGGGAACCGGCCCCGATCGACGGTCTTACTTTTCGGTCAGGCGGCCACCAGCGGCCTTGCAGGCCTTGACGCTCAGCGCCTTGAAGCCCTGGCCCTTGCAGGCATTCTGGCCCTTGCAGGCACTGCTGGCCGTCGCACAGTCCGACGTGCCCTTGCAGGTGTTGATGCCATAGCAGTGCACGACCTTGTCGTCGGCCTTGGCAGCGGCCTGGGCCGCGATGCCGCCGGTCACCGCCACAACGGCGGCAGCAGTGGCAAGCGAGATACGGGTAGCAAGCATGTTCATCTCCATGGCTGGGTGGCACGGGCAATCACCGTGGCACCGGTTGCCGCCTCCCCATGGTGGCGACACTGGCCTATCCGCGCCGGCCCCGCCGCCGGTTACAGCGGCGGTGGCTGTAACCACTTCATCAGGCCTGGCGAATGAAGCAGCAGGTGCCGGCGTCCTTTGTGGTCCGCCTCCCCCGCTGGCGCCGGCGCGGCTGCCCCCTCTCACCCCGAACCCGGGGCGGCCGCGCCCCATGTTGGAAATGGGGGCAGGCGGCAGGAGGCAGACCATGACAGCCAAGACCATGCTGGGCGCCGCAGTGCTCGCCGCGCTCGCCGCCAGCGCCGCAACCGCGGCCGACAAGCCGAAGATGGAAAAATGCTATGGCGTGTCCAAGGCAGGCCAGAATGACTGTGCAGCCGGTGCGGGCACCAGCTGCGCCGGCACGGCCAAGGTGGATTATCAGAAAAACGCCTGGAAACTGGTGCCGGCAGGCACCTGCACCAAGATCAAGACGCCCAAGGGCAGCGGTTCGCTGACCCCTGCCTGATCGCTGGGGCCTGATCATCGGGGCCTGATCGCAGCGTCATGCACGGAACCTTGCACCCCAAACCCCAGGTGCGGCTGGGCGCCGGCATCGGTCTGCGCCTGCCGCATCTGGCCGAACTGGCGGCGGGCAACAGCCCGCTGCCCGACGGCCTGTGGCTCGAAGTGCATGCCGAGAACTTCATGGTGGCGGGCGGACCGCGGCTGGCAGCGCTGCTGGCCGTGGCCGAACGCCACCCCATTTCCCTGCACGGGGTTGGGCTGGCCCTTGCCGGCACCCGCATGGCACCGGCCGGCCATCTGAAACGCCTGCGCCGCCTGTGCGATGCCATCGGGCCGGTGCTGCTTTCAGACCATCTGGCCTGGCAGCGGCTGGGCCAATGGCATTTGCCCGATTTCCTGCCGTTCCCGCGCACAGTCACGGCCCTCGCCCTCACCATCAGCAACGTCAACCGCGCACAGGATGCGCTGGGCCGGCGGCTGCTGGTCGAAAACCCCTCGCACTATGGCGATGTGGGCGGTCATGCCATGCCCGAACATGAATTCCTCGCCCAACTGGCACTGGCCACCGGTTGCGGGCTCCTGGTCGATGTCAACAACATCCATGTTTCGGCCCACAATCTGGGCCAGGATGCCGGCTGGCTGGTCGATCAGCTGCCGGCCGATGCGGTTGGTGAAATCCATGTTGCCGGCCACCGCCCCGATGACAGCGGCCAATTGCTGATCGACAGCCATGATGCCCCGGTGGCTGGCCCGGTGTGGGCGCTCGCCGCCCGCCTGCTGGCGCGCTCCGGCCCGCGCCCGCTGCTGCTGGAGCGCGATGCCGATCTGCCGCCGCTGGCTGATTTGGTGGCCGAAGCCGGGCGCGCCGCCGGCCTGCTGGCGGGCATCAGCCGTGATGGCTGACCGCGCCCCGCCCCCAACATTGTCGCCCACCAGGTTCGAAGCCTGGTACGGCAGCCTGCTGGTGGGTGATGCGGTGCCTCTTGCACCGGGCCTGGCCCGCGCGGTTGCCGTGCATGCCAACAATGCCATGGCCGCAGCCACCGCGGCGCTGGCCAGCAATCATCCGGTGGTGTGCGCCCTGGTGGGTGACGCGGTGTTCGCCGATCTGGCCCGCCACCACGCCCGCCGCCGCCCGCCCGATGATCCGCGCCTGTGCCTTTATGGCCGCGGCCTCGATGACACGATGGCCCTGTGCATGGATCTGGCGCAATGGCCCTGGCTGCCCGACATGGCGCGGCTGGAACATCGGGTGATCCTGTCATTGTTTGCCGCGGATCCGCCGCAGCGGCCCCGCCGGCTCAGCCCCGGGCGCAGCTGGCCACTGGCGCCAGCCACCCAGTGGCTCGCGTCAGACTGGCCGGTCGCCAGCCTGTGGCAGGCACACCAACCCGGCGCACCATGGCCTGATGAATTTCCCACCCATGGCGAACTGGCCCTGATCACCCGCCATGATGGCCATTGCCGGGTCACGGCCCTGCCGGCGTCCGCCCTGCCCCTGCTGCGCGCCCTGCACCAGCGTGCACCGCTGGCGCAGCTGCCGCCCGATCTTCTGCCCCATCTGCCAGCCCTGGCCGCGGCCGGCGCCCTGGTTCCTGCCGTTGGAGACTGATGATGAAGCTCTATGCCGCTGCTGCCGCCCTGTTGTCGCGCCTGCCCGATGCCCTGTGGCTGCTGGTGTGCCGGCTGGGCATCGGCGCCATCTTCTTCCTGTCGGGGCGCACCAAGGTCGATGGCCTGCTCACCCTGAAAGACAGCACCTACACCCTGTTCGAATATGAATATGCGTTGCCGCTGGTGCCGCCCGAGATCGCCGCCCATGCTGCCACCTATGCGGAACATGGCTTTCCCATCCTGCTGGCGCTGGGCCTGTTCACCCGTGCCGGCGCCCTGGGTCTGCTGGGCATGACGGCCACCATCCAGATCTTCGTCTATCCCGATGCCTGGCCCACCCATCTCAGCTGGGCCGCCATCCTGCTGCCGATCATTGCGCGCGGGCCCGGTGCGCTGTCGCTTGATCACCTGCTGGGGCTGGACCGCCAGGCCCAGCCATGATGCTGGCGCTGCTGCTGGCCGGGGCGCTGGCCTGCCCGTCGGCCGGACTGTCGGTGGCCGTGCTCGGTTCGGGCGGGCCCATCGCCGAAGGGCGGGCAGGCCCATCCTATCTCGTCCATGTCGACGGCCGGCCCCGCCTGTTGATTGACGCCGGGCCGGGGACGCTGCTGCGGCTGGGCGAGGCCGGCGTTGCCCCGGAATCGCTTGATGCCATCGCGCTCTCCCACCTGCATGTCGATCATGCCGGCGATCTGCCCGCCATCCTGAAATCGGCCAATTTTGCCGATCCGCCGGCGCGTATCACTCTGTTCGGCCCTGACGGGCGCGGGCTGTTTCCCGGCCTGCGCGCCCATGCCGAACAACTGGTGGGGTCGCGCGCCGGGGCCTATCGTTACCTGGCCGATTGGCTGCAGGGCCCGGCACCGCGCCTTGCCATCACCGAAGTGTCCAGCGCCGACCCGGATTCGCCGCGCGAAACCCTGTTGCTCGATCGGCCCGACTATCGCCTGTCGGCCATCGCCGTGCATCACGGCGTGGTGCCAGCGCTGGCGTTCGTGGTGCGCAGCCGTGGGGCGACGGCCGTGCTGGCAGGGGATCAAAGCGAACTTTCCGCCGGGTTCGATGCGGCGCTGGCCGGCAGCCGGCCCGGCTTGCTGATCATGCACCATGCCATTCCCGAAGGCCCCGGCCAGCCGCGCGGACTGCATCGCCCGCCGGCGCAGATTGGCGAGGCCGCCGCCCGGCTGGATGCCGGACGGCTGGTGCTGGCCCACAACATGAAGCGTGCGCTCGACCGCAAGGACGAAGGTCTGGCTGCGATTGCCCGCCACTATGCCGGGCCGGTCAGCATTGCCGGCGATGGCACTTGTTTCGCCGTGTCAAAGCCGCAATGAGGCCAGCACGTCGGCCGGATCGGCGCGGCGGCGAAAATCAATCTCGACATGGGCAAAGCGGACCCGGCGCCCAACCTCGATCACGAAGGTGGCGGGGATCGGCAGGATGCCGCTGGCGGCGCCATAATGTTCGGCCAGATCCAGCCCGGCTGCGCGATAGGCCTCCACCAGTTCGGCCCCCATGAAGAAGGCGAGTCCCAGCGCCGCGCTGGCGCCAAAGTCCACATCGCACAGCACATGGGCATCAGGGCCGGCCTGGCGGGCCATGGCCAGCGCCCGGCCGCCGGTTTCCGGCGTCACCAGCACCAGCCGGCACCCGGCCGCGCGCAATTCGGGCAGGGCCATGTGCCAGCTTTCCACTTCTGCCCGGCACCAGGGGCACCACAGGCCGCGATGGAAACTCAGCACGATGGGCCCATCACGGCACAGTTCCGCCAGGCTGGTGAGGCGGCCGCCAGCATCGGGCAGCGCCAGATCGGGAAAGCGCTGCCCCGCCGCCGGGGCCAGCCGCCCGGTGCCCAGGCCGGCCAAGCGCGCCATCAGCCGGTCCGCCCGTTCATGCCAGACCGGATCGACAACCGGGCCGCCATGCGGCGGCAAGGGTTCGGCAACCGTCATCAACGATCCTTAAACCCGGCCGGTCCTGCGGCCCAGCCAGGCACCGGCATGGAGTGCATAGCCTGTCGCTATCACACCCCTGCCCTCAATCCACCGGCGGCGTGCCAGGTGGATAGCATGACAGCTCGATCCGCAGCCCGTCGGGATCGGGCAGGAACAGCGCCACTGTGCCGTCGCCAAACCGCTGCAGCCGCGCTTCGTGCCCAGCCGCCGCCATGCGCGCCGCCACCTGCTCCACCAGGGCCACATCGGGCGCGGCAAAGCCAATATGGTTCATGCCGGCGCCATAGCGTTCATAAGGGCGGGTGTCCGGCCCGGCCGTGCCAAATTGCAGATACAGGCCATTGGCATTGCGCCAGATATGGGGCTTCACGGCTTCAAAGCCCAGCATTGGCAGCAACAGGCCATACCAGGCGGCGCTGGCGACCGGATCGCGCGACAATATGGTCAGATGGTCCAGCGGCAGCACCATGTTCAGCCCTCTTGCGCCGGCCACCACAACGGCCCGGCCAACAACAGCAGCACGATCAGGTTGAACCCGGCATTGACGGCATGGCCCGAGGCGATGGAACCGGCGCTGTCCAGCCCGAACCAGGCCAGCAGCCCGGCAATCACCGTGCGCCGCACCGCTTCGGGGGCCAGCACATGCACCCGGGTGGCGAGAAACCACAACATCACCCCCCAACCCAGCAGGAACCCACCGGTGATGGCCGTGAGGAACCGCGTCGTGTCGGCGGCATAATCCTGCGCGCCATCCAGCGGCCAGGCCAGCAGATCCAGCGACCAGCGCGCCGGTTCGGCCACTGCCGGGATGGTGCCCAGCGAAAACACGGGACCAAACACCGCGACCGCGATGGCGGTGAACTTAAGCCACGTCCGATGCTGCGCCGCTGTCATGCCTCTGGCTCCTTCCACCATCAACATGCCGGGTTTTTGTAGTACGCGCTACAGAAATTTCACGCCAGACAGCGCCGCCGTGGCGGCATCGGCCTGATCGCCGCTGCCCGACGTGTCAAACAAGGCCAGGCCATCGATCACCGCCAGCACCAGCGCCGCCAGCTGCCGCCGCTGCGGGCTGGGCGGCCGGTCGATCCGCGCGTCCAGCCAGTCCAGAAACTGATCAAGGATGCGGGCGGAAATCGCTGGAAACGGCGCCTCCTGCCGGGCGGCCGCGGCCACGATGTCCAGCCACAGCCGCATCGATGGCTGCATGGCCGGGCTGCGCACCAACTGGCTGGCCGCCGCCAGCAATTGTTCCGGCGCCATCGGCTGCGCCGGCAGCGCGGCTTCCAGGCCAGCGGCAAAGCCATCGGCGATGCGGCCGATCACACAGGCCATCACATCGGCCTTGTCGGTGAAATAATAGAGCAGCATGCGATCGCTGATGCCGGCAGCCGCCGCCAGCGCCCGCAGGCTGGTCTGGCCGAGGCCGGTGGCCAGCAGATGCGCCACCAACGCCTCGATCACCCGTTCGCGCTGTTCCGCCCTGATCCGCATATCCCCTCTTGTAGCGTCCGCTACGGATGCTAGTCTCGCCCATGGTGGCAACAAGGACCCGGCCATGCAATCGCTGCGCACCGACGACGCCCGTTTTTCCGGCCTGCCGGGCTATGATTTCGCCCCGCACTATCTGGCCGATCTGCCCGGCTTTGCGGGCCTGCGCCTGCATTATCTCGATGAGGGGCCGCGCGATGCCAGCGTCACCTTCCTGTGCCTGCATGGGCAGCCAACCTGGAGCTATCTCTATCGCAAGATGATCCCGCTGTTTGCCGCCGCCGGTCACCGGGTGGTGGCGCCGGATCTGTTCGGTTTTGGCCGATCCGACAAGCCGGTGGAGGAAGCGGTGTACAGCTTTGATTTCCACCGCCAGACCCTGCTGTCTGTCATCACGGCGCTTGATCTGCGCAACGTCACGCTGGTCTGCCAGGATTGGGGCGGCATCCTGGGCCTCACCTTGCCACCGGCCCTGCCCGACCGGTTCACCCGCCTCCTGGTGATGAACACCACCATCCCGGTCGGCGAACCGGTGAGCGAGGGATTTGACCGCTGGCGCGCCTTCAACCGCAGCCGCCCCGATCTCGACATTCCGGCCCTGATGCGCCGATCCCAGCCCGACATGAGCGCGGCGGAAGCCGACGCCTATGGCGCCCCCTTCCCCGATGCCCGCCACAAGGCCGGCGTGCGCCGCTTTCCCGAACTGGTGATGACCGCGCCCGACATGCCCGGCGTTGCCACCGCCCGCGCTGCCGCGCGCTGGTGGCGCGACAGCTGGCGCGGACCCAGCTTCATGGCGGTCGGCATGGCCGATCCGGTGCTGGGCCCCGATGTGATGGCCGCCCTGCGCGCCACCATCCACGGCTGCCCAATGCCGCTCGAAATTCCCGATGGCGGCCATTTCGTGCAGGAAAAGGGCGACATCATCGCCCGTGCCGCTCTGGCGGCCTTCGGGCTCTGATCCATGCCGGCGGGTTCCACCAACGGCATCGCCTGGATTGCGGCGGGCACCCCCGATCCCCGGCAACCCAGCCTGCTGCTCATTCATGGCGCCGGCGGCAACAGCAGCGCCTGGTGGCAGCAATTTGCCGCCTTCGCACCCTATCGCCACGTCATTGCCTATGATCTGGCCGGCTTTGGCCGATCGGCTTCGCTGCCGATGGGCGTCGATCTCACTGTTGCCATGGTGGGCGCGGCGCTGGATGTGCTGGCAGCCAACGGTGTGCAACGCGCCGATGTGGTGTGCCAGTCGTTGGGCGGCTGGACCGGCCTGCGCCTCGCGCTGGCGCGCCCCGATCTGGTGAACCGGCTGATCTTGTGCTGCACCCTGGCCGGCATCGCCCACCCGCCAGGGGTGCAGGCGTTCCACCAGGCGGCCACCCGCATGGATGCCCGCGGCCCGGCCGCTCTCGGCCTCACCCCGGCGTTCGAGGCCCGGGAACCTGCCAAGGCCCTGCTCTATCGCCAGATCGGCGCCGCCAATCCGCCACTGGATCCGGCCCTGGGGGTCGCCCTGTTCGCGCCCGGCATGCTGATCCCGCCATCGGCCCTGTCGGGCCTCGACATGCCGGTGCATCTGATCATGGGCGAAGCCGATCCGATCTGGCCGCCGGCCAGCCTGCACGCCATGCTGGCGGCGGTGCCGGGCGCGGCCGAACATGTCATCCCCGCCGCCGGCCACTCCCCCTATTTCGAGCAGCCGGCCGAATTCAACAGTCTGCTTGCCGCCTGCCTGTCCTGAAGCGCGGCGCGCCGTTCAGGCAAACACCGGCTTGCGCCGCTGCATGAAGGCGGTGGCAGCTTCGCGAAACTCCGCCGATTGCAACTGGTGACCAAACAGCGCGGATTCGGCCGCCATCTGCTCGATCACCAACTGGCGATGGCGGCGCACCAGCCGCTTGGTGCCCTGCACGGCGCCGGGGGCCAGATCAGCCAGTTCCTGCACCAGCGCGGCAGCGGCGGCGGGCAAGTCCGCCGCCGGCATCACCCGCGAAACCAGACCGATGCTGGCAGCTTCCGCCGCCGTCAATGTGCGGCCAGCCAACAGGATTTCATTGGCCCAGGCCATACCCACCGTCATCGGCAACAGCAGCGATGACGCCGCCTCGGGCACCAGCCCCAACTGGGCAAAGGGCGCGCGGAAACTGGCGGTGTCGGCCGCCAGCGCCAGATCGCAATGCAGCAACATGGTCAACCCAACCCCGATGGCAAGGCCATTGACGGCAGCGACCACCGGCTTGTCCAGATCACGCAAGGCGGCGAGGAAGCGCGTGACAGGCAATTCCCCGGCCGGCATCCCGGCGGCAAAGTCGCCCATGTCGTTGCCGGCGGTGAAACTGTCGCCCGCCCCGGTGATCAGCACGGCCCGCACCCCGGCGTCGGTCGCCGCCGCCTGCAGGCCATCGGCCAATGCGGCATACATGGCGTGGGTCAGGGCATTCTTGCGTTCGGGCCGGTTGATCACCAGCCGCATCACCCGATCCTCGACCGTGCACAGAACCGGTTCCGCCAGCATCGTCATGTCATGTCCTCTTCATCGATCAGGGAAGCAGCCGCAGTGGCCAGATGGGTGAGAAACCGCGCAATCACGGCCTGATCGGGTGCCGACACATCCGCCAACAAGCGCTGGTTCATCGCCGTCACATCGGGCAGTGCCCGTTCGGCGAGTGCGCGGCCGGCCGGTTCCAGCCACAACAAGGCGGCGCGCCGGTCAGCCGGATCGGCTTGCCGCCGCACCAGCCCGCGCGCCGCCATGCGGTCAGACAGCCCGGTGATGCTGGCCGGCGCAATGCCCAGCGCCGCACCCACATGCGACAATTTCTGGCCATCCTGTTCCAGCAGGGCGAGCAACAGGCCCAATTGCGTCGCGGTAATGGCATGCTGCCGCTCCAGCCGCCGATCGGCCGCGCGAAACAGGGCTGTGTTGGCCCGTTGGACAAGGTGGAACACCCGAATCATGCTTCGTATACGAATAATATTGTTCGTATACGAAGTAAACCCTTGTCGCCCCTCCGGCCGGCCGCTAAACCCCAACGGTCAACCACTTGATGCACAAGGTCATGGCGGCCTTCGGCCGGCTGGCCCACACTGCCCGACCTCGGCATCGCATTTGCATGTATGAGGCCCCGCCATGCACCAACCCGTCCGCCAGATCGCCATCGTCCTCTATCCCGGCGTCACGGCGCTGGATGCGGTGGGGCCCTATGAACTGCTGAAGGGCGTGCGCGACGCCGAATTGCGCTTTGTCGCCCACGCCGCCGGGCCGGTTGCCTGTGACAGTGGCGTGCTGGCGCTGGGCGCGACCCACAGCTTCGACGAAACGCCCAATCCCGATATCGTGCTGGTGCCGGGATCGGAAAACGGCACCGCTGCCGCCATGCAGGATGCGCGCCTGCTGGCCTGGCTCCGGCAGGTTCACCCCGGCACCCGCTTCACGCTGTCGGTGTGTTCGGGCGCCCTGGTGCTGGCGGCCGCGGGCCTGCTGCAGGGCCTGCCGGCCACCACCCACTGGGCGGCGCAGGATGTGCTCCCGCGCTTTGGCGCCAGCCCCGATCGCACCGCCCGCAGCGTCAGGGCCGGCAAGATCTGGACGGCGGCCGGCGTATCAGCCGGCATCGATCTCGCCCTGGCGGTGCTGGCCGAAATCGACGGGGCCACCTGGGCACAGATCAATCAGCTGATCATTGAATATGATCCCAAGCCACCCTTCAACGCTGGCCATCCCAGTCTGGTTGAGCCGGACCTGATGGCCGCCGCCCAGACGGAAATGGCCCGCCGCACGGCCCGCCCCCTGCCATCCCCACCGGCCTGGCCTGCGCCTTGAACTGGAAATTGGCGCGCCCAGCAGGGCTCGAACCCCCCGCCTGCGGAGCAGGCCAACAAAGCATCGCAGGTTCGTTGCGCACATTTGTCGGAAATTGGCGCGCCCAGCAGGACTCGAACCTGCGACCCCGAGCTTAGAAGGCACGTGCTCTATCCAGCTGAGCTATGGGCGCGTTGGCCGTGCATTGCCTTGGCGGCCTGCGAAAATCCAGTCCTACTCGTTCACCAGATCAAGATAGGCGGCGACATCATTGTCAGTCGCGATCCACAGGCCAGCTTGCACGGCTTCGGGTTGGGCGGCCGCGATGCGCAAGGCCTCGTCCAGCGGGCCATAGAACAGGGTTTCCGCCACCGGATCGCCATCATCCAGGTGGTAAAGCCTGACGGTGGCGGAACCAAAGGTCGAACGCATCAGCGGAAATTGTCGGCGTAAGCCTGCAGTTTCAGCGTGCGCGGCCCCAGCGGCACGATCTCCACCGCCAGCCCATGCCGTTCGGCATAGGCCAAGGCGGCGTCCTGGCTGGGAAAGCGCAGCTGGATTTGCCCCGCGGTGAACCCGGACCCGGCCCAGCCGGTCAACGGATCGGCGCGCAGCCGGTCATCCCGTTCAAATTCCAGCAGCCATTCGCCAGTGCGGGCATGGCCGGATTGCAGGGCATGTTTCGGGCGTTGATAAAGGCGCGCGTGCATGATCATCCTCATGCCGCGACACGCCGCCGCAGGCAAGGGCATAGATCAACAGGAGCCGCGCATGATCATGATCACTGGCAGCATCCGCCTGCCCGCCGATGGCCTTGCCACCGCCCTGCCCGCGATGCGGGCCATGATGGCCGCCAGCCGCGCCGAACCGGGCTGTCTGGCCTATGCCTATGCCCAGGATCTGGAAGACCCGGGCCTGATCCATGTGATTGAGCGCTGGACCAGCCGGGCGGCCCTGGCCGCGCATTTCGCCACCCCGCACCTCGCGTGCTGGCGGGCACAATTCGCCGACCTGGGCATCCATGATCGGCAATTGCAACTCGTCGAGGGGCCGGCAGAGCCGACCTGACCGCTCAATAGGCGCGGTGGATCGCGAATTCGACGGTTTCGGTCAACGCGTCGCGCGCCGGGCTCTTGGGGAAACCGGCCAGCACATCGATGGCCCGCTGGCCATAATGGCGGGCGCGGGCCATGGTGTCGGCCACGGCATTGGTGCTGCGCAGCAGTTCACCGGCGCGGGCCAGTTCGGCATCGCCATTGGCACGGCCGGTCATGGCCAGGCGCCAGAACTCGCGCTCATCCTCGTTGCCGCGGGCATAGGCCAGGATCACCGGCAGGGTGATCTTGCCGTCGCGGAAATCGTCGCCGGCATTCTTGCCCATCGTCTCGGCGTCAGAGACATAATCAATGGCATCGTCCACCAGCTGGAAGGCAATGCCGAGATAGCGGCCATAGCTGGACAGCGCGGTTTCCACCTTCTCGTCCCGTTCGGCCACCACTGCCGAAATCTGGCAGGCGGCGGCAAACAGCGCGGCGGTTTTCGCGCTGATGATCTCCAGATACCGGTCTTCGGTGGTGGACACATCGCGCTGCGCCGTCAGCTGGGCCACTTCCCCTTCGGCAATCACCGCCGAAGCGCGGCTGAGGATCTTCAGGACCCGCAGGGACCCATCCTCCACCATCAATTCAAAGGCACGGCTGAACAGGAAGTCACCCACCAGCACGCTGGCCGGGTTGCCATAAAGCGCATTCGCCGTGACCTTGCCGCGCCGCAAGCCCGAGGCATCGACAACATCATCATGGAGCAGGGTGGCGGTGTGAATGAACTCCACCGCCGCCGCCAGCTTGTGATGGCGATTGCCTTCATAGCCCAGCACCGATGCACAGCCCAGGGTGAGCATCGGGCGCAGCCGCTTGCCGCCGCCCGCGATCAGATGCCCGGCCAGTTCGGGAATCAGCGCCACCGGCGACTGCATGCGATCAAGGATGACATGATTGACCGCGTTCAGCCCTGGCGCGGTGAGGTTCATCAGCGCCTGGATCGACGGGTCGCGCCCGGGGCGCAGGGGGTGCACGGTTGCGGTCACGCGGCTTCCTTACCGCAGTTGCGCGCGCGTGCAAGCTTGGCCTTGCCCACCGCGCCGCTGTGCCGCAAAGCGGACGGTGAAACATCGCCATGAGCGGGGGCAACACCATGACGGATGCGACACTGAAGGCCTATCGCGAGAGCATCGACAATATCGATGCCGCCCTGGTGTTCATGCTGGCCGAACGCTTCAAGATCACCCAGGCGGTCGGCCGCCACAAGGCCGAAAACGGCCTGCCGCCGGCCGATCCGGGCCGCGAGAACGAACAGATTGCCCGGCTGCGCGCGCTGGCCGCCAGCGCCAATCTCGATCCCGAATTTTCCGAGAAGTTCCTGCGCTTCATCATTGATGAAGTGATCCGCCACCACCAGGCGGCGCGCGTCTGAAAAGGTTAATATTTTGCCATTTGATTTCACCTGACGCGCAGTCGATTGTGAAAAAAACAGGTCGCACCGGAAAATTGGGGGATTTCTCGATGCGACCTTTCTTGCGTGCGGCCTTGTGCGCCGCTTCCTGCATTGCCGTTACCACCGTGTTGGCCGTACCGGCGGCTGCCACGAGCTTCGGCGGCGGCTACAGCATCATGCTCAACAGCGGGCTCAACAGCAGCAACGGTTACAATGGCCATTTCGGGCCAGGCACCTACAGCGATATTGCCGACAACGGCAGCCGCATCGATCTGACCATCGGCAACACCGGCGGCGGTTTCCTGCGCTACACCGGCAACGGCAACACCGAATCCGAAGGCGGCGCCAGCATGGACTATACCGTGCGGGTCGATGGCAACGGCCCTCTGAATGCCTTTGGCATGGTTGAAATGCGGCTCACCAGCAAGGGCTTCACCGAAACCACCGGCTTCTACCAGGCCAACGCCGGTATCTCATTGACGCCCAATCCGCTGCATCCGTTCGATTTTTATCTGCCGATCGCCTTCAGCTTCCACTCCACCTCCTGCTCGGGCAGCAGCTACAATTGCTCGTCAGGCCTGTCGGGCCCCGGCGGCTGGGACGTCAGCAACTATGCTTTCTACATGATCCCCAACCGCGACTACACGCTGACGCTCAGCGTCGGGTTGCGGCAGAGCCAGCCTGATCGCAATTCCATTTCGGTTGGTGGTCCGGGCACGCTGCGCAGCGGCACCGCGCATGCCTATGTCGATCCGATCATCTCGCTGGCACCCGGGGTGACCGGCTACAACTTCATCAACAACGGCCCGCCGATGACCACGGGTGGTGTGCCGGAACCGGCCAGCTGGGCCATGCTGATCACCGGGTTCGGGCTGGTGGGCACCGCGGCCCGGCGGCGGCGGCTCAGGCCGCGCGCGGCAGGCTGAGCACAACCAGCAGCCCGCCCAGATCCTCCGACTCGGCCAGTTCCACCCGGCCGCCATACAGCTCGGCCACCTCCTTCACGATGGCAAGGCCAAGGCCCGTGCCCGGCTTGTCGGTGTCCAGCCGCTCGCCCCGTTCAAACAGGCGGGCGCGCTGGCCCTCCGGGATGCCGCGCCCGTCATCCTCCACCAGAATGCGCAGCATCGGGCCATCGCTTTCCACCGTCACAAAGGCCCGGCCGCCGCCATGGATGGCGGCATTTTCCACCAGATTGCCCACCATCTCCTCCAGGTCCTGGCGTTCGCCCTGAAAGGCGGCTGCCTTGTCACCGGCCAGATCGATGGTCACGCGGCCCTGGTGGATGCGCTCCACCGTGCGCACGATCGCTTCCAGCGCCGGCCAGGCCGGGGTGCGTGCCGTGCTGGCGGCACGGCGGCCGGCGGCCCGGGCCCGCGCCAATTGATGATCAACATGCCGGCGCATGACCTGCACCTGCGCCTCCACCGCGCGGGCCAGTGGATCGTCCCGCCCCTGCGCCTCGCCGATCAACACGCTCATCGGCGTTTTCAGGGCATGGGCCAGATTGCCGGCGTGGCGGCGGGCGGCTTCAGCCTGCGCCTCGCTGTGGGCCAGCAGCTCGTTGATCTCCGTCACCAGCGGCGCCACCTCCACCGGGAACCGCGATTGGACCCGCTGGGCCCGGCCAGTGCGGATTTCGGCAATGGCATCCGAAACCCGGCGCAGCGGCGCCAGGCCATAGGTGGATTGCAGGCCCGCCATGGCGATCAGGCCCAGCCCCAGCACCGACAGGCTCCACACCAGGATCGATCGGGTGCGCGCCAACTGCCGTTCCAGATCGCGGCTGGATTGCGCCACCTGGAAATAAAATGCCGTCTGCGCCCCCGGCAGGCGCACGCTGCGCCCCATCACGCGCAGCGGTTCGCCGGCGAACACCGCGGAATCATAGCTGCAGGGCTGGCGGCAATCGGCGCCGCGTGGCGGTGGGTCCAACTGACGGTCCCACAGGCTGCGCGAGGGGAAAGGCGCGGTGCCGCCGCCCGATACCTGCCAATACAGGCCCGAATAGGGCTCGGAAAACCGCTGGTCGCCCAATGGCCGCAACAGACGCACCTCGCCGACCTCGTCCAGCTCGGCAGTGTTGATCATCGCCTTCAGATTGCTGGCCAATTGCTCATCGAAATTGGACCGCAGCGAATCGGCCAGCACCCGGTCCAGCGCAAAACCGCCCAGCGCCAGCAGCGCGGTGATCCACACCGCGGCAATCAGGATCATGCGCCGCCGCAGCGAGCGGCCGGAACTGACCGGTGCCGGCGGGTCAGATCTGGTCGTTGAGGCTGTAGCCAAGGCCACGCGTGGTCAGAATCAGATCGGCACCCAGTTTCTTGCGGATGCGGGTGATGAACACTTCGATCGTGTTGGAATCGCGGTCGAAATCCTGATCGTAAATATGCTCGATCAATTCGGTGCGGCTCACCACCTTGCCCTTGTGATGCATCAGATAGCTGAGCAGCTTGAATTCCTGCGCCGTCATCTTCACCGGTTCGCCGTGCAGGGTCACCCGGCCCGACCGGCCATCCAGCCGCACGCCGCCAGCCACCAGTTCCGATGTCGCCTTGCCCGCCGCGCGCCGGATCAGGGCGCGCAACCGCGCCACCAGCTCCTCGATCTGGAACGGCTTGGCGAGATAATCATCCGCCCCGGCGTCCAGCCCGGCAACCTTGTCCGACCAGCTGTCGCGCGCCGTCAACACCAGCACCGGCATCACCCGGCCCTCTCGCCGCCAGCGGTCCAGCACGGTCAGCCCGTCCACTTCCGGCAGGCCCAGATCCAGGATGACGGCGTCATAGGTTTCGTTGGCGCCAAGATAATGGCCTTCCTCGCCATCGCTGGCCAGATCGACGGCATAACCGGCCTGTTCCAGCGCGTTCTTCAACTGCCGACGCAGATTGGGTTCATCTTCAACGATCAAAACGCGCATGGGCCCCCGATACTCCACTCACTCAGCCACCGCAGCTCCCGCGCCACAGCGGCAGATCATCATGGCCGGTTCAGCGCCGATCAGAAATTCTGGCGGCGGCGAACCCGTTCGCCCGTGCGGGCGTCCACGTCGACATTGATCACATTGCCATCGCGCACGAAGCGGAACCGATATTCCCGGCGGCTGGCATCAAACTGGGCCCCCAGATACTCGCCCTGGGTTTCCTGCACCACGCGGCGCTGAATGGATTCAAACGGCATGATCTCACCGGCCCGCACCATCGCATGCACATCATTGGGGGCGGCCACGGCCGGTGCGGCCAGCAACAGCAGGGCAAGGGTGGCAAGGCGGGTTTGCAGGATCATGGTTTGTCGGTTCAACTCATCCTCGGTCTGCCAACCATGCGGCCACCCGCTTGAACGGGTTCTGAACATCCGTGCCCCAGGCGGCGGTTCGGTGCAAGGTGATGCAACAAGCCGGCCCGGCGCGCAACTGTCTATACGCGACACAGCCCTCGCCCCCTTGCCAGTTGGCCCGGCATTCGCCACTGCCCATTGGCGATGCCCGAACCCATTCTCACCCTTGAATCCATTGGCCTGAAAAACGGCGCCGGCTGGCTGTTCCAGGGCCTGTCGCTCACCATCGATGCGCGCGACCGCCTGGCCCTCATCGGCCGCAACGGCGCCGGCAAATCCACGCTGCTCAAGATCATTGATGGCAGCATCGAAGCCGATGCCGGCCGCCGCGCCATGGCCGGCGGCCTGCGCATCGGCCGGCTGGAACAGGATCCGCCGATGGGTGATTTTGCCACGCTGGCCGATTATGCCCGCGCCGGCGGGGCCCAGCCGCACGAGATCGATGCCCTGGCCGATCAGATCGGGCTGGACCTGGCCCGGCCGGCGGCGACGGCATCGGGTGGAGAGCGGCGGCGCGCCGCGCTGGTGCGCGTCCTGGCCGAAGCGCCAGACCTGCTGCTGCTGGACGAACCGACCAACCATCTCGACATCGGCGCGATCCAGTGGCTGGAAAACTGGCTGGATCGCAGCCGCTGCGCCCTCGTGGTGATCAGCCACGATCGCGCCTTTCTCACCCGCCTCACCCGCAACTGCCTGTGGCTGGACCGCGGGACCCTGCGCCGCGCCGAAGTGGGCTTTGGCGGCTTTGATGCCTGGGCCGAGGCCGTGGCTGCCGAGGAAGAGCGTACCGCCCAGCGGCTGGACACGAAATTGCGCGCCGAGGAACATTGGCTGCAACGCGGCGTCACCGCCCGGCGCAAGCGCAACATGGGCCGGCTGGCCAAGTTGATGGATCTGCGCGAAACCCGCCGCAGCCTGGATCGCGGCCCCACCACGGCGCGCATCGCCACCGAATCCAGCGACCCCGGTTCGAAGATCCTCATTGATGCCAAGGCGATCAGCCTGGCCTTCGGAGAGCGGCCCATCCTCGATCAACTGTCGCTGCGCATCCGCAAGGGCGATCGCATCGGCATCATCGGGCCCAATGGCGCCGGCAAGTCCACGCTGATCAAGCTGCTGCTGGGCCAGATCGCACCGGATACCGGCACCATCACGCGCAGCGCCGCGCTGGCACCCACCATCATCGACCAGCATCGCCAGCGCCTGTCTGGCCGCACCGTGCGCGAGGTGCTGGCCGATGGCGGCGAATGGCTGGAGGTGAACGGCGCAAAGAAACATGTCGCCGGCTATCTGAAAGAATATCTGTTCGATGCCGGCATCCTGGATGCCGCGGCCGAGACCCTGTCGGGCGGGGAACAGTCGCGCCTGCTGCTCGCCCGCGAATTTGCCACCCCGTCAAACCTGATGGTGCTCGACGAGCCGACCAATGATCTTGATCTGGAAACGCTGGACCTGATCGAGGAGGTGATCGGCGATTATGACGGCACGGTGCTGCTGGTCAGCCATGATCGCGCCTTTCTGGATCGGGTGGTGACGATGATCGTCGCGCTGGACGGCACCGGCAGGGCCGAAGTCAGCGTGGGCGGCTGGAGTGACTGGATGGCGCGCCAGCAGCCGGCCGCCGCAGCCGCCAGGCCCAAGGCGGCATCCCCCGCAGCCGCTGCGCCCAAAAAGGCCAGCAAATTGAGTTACAAGGATGCCCGCGAACTGGCGGAACTGCCGGGCCGCATCGAAACGCTCAACACCGACATCGCCGCCCGCGAAGCCGCGCTGGCTGATCCCGATCTCTACACGAAAAACCCCGCCCGTTTCGCCAGCCTCACCAGCGAACTTGACCGGATGCGTGCCACGCTGGAGGCCGCTGAACTGCGCTGGCTGGAACTGGCCGAGCTGGAAGAGCAACTGGCCGGTTAGGCCACTTCAACACCCGGCGGCACGTCCGGCTCGACATGGCGCGGCACCACCACGCGCAGCGGCGCCGGCGCCACGCGGCCGGTGTCGTGGGTGCGCACGAATTGCTCCACCACCGGCGCAATGCTCTGCCGCCACTTGCTGCCGTTGAAGATGCCATAATGGCCGGCGCCCAGCGCCAGATGATAATGTTTATTGTCGTCGGCCAGGTTCACCGCCAGCTCCAGCGCTGCCCTGGTCTGGCCCAGGCCGGAAATATCGTCGCGCTCACCCTCGATCGCCAACAGGGCGGTGCGGGTGATCTTCGCGGGATCGGCCAGGCGGCCACGATGGTGGAACTGGCCAGTGGCCAGGGCCTGGCGCTGGAACACCAGATCGATGGTCTGCAGATAAAATTCCGCCGTCATGTCGCACACGGCGCGATATTCGTCATAGAAGCTCTTGGTCGCCTCGGCCGATTCCTCATCGCCCTCAACCAGGTGCTTGAACATTTCCCAGTGCGATTTCATGTGGTTGGCCAGGTTCATCGACATGAAGCCCGACAATTGCAGATACCCCGGGTACACATCGCGCCCGGCACCCGGATAGATGTCGGGCACCTGCTGGATCACCATCTGTTCGAACCAGGCAAACGGCCGCTTGAACGCCAGTTCGTTCACCGCCGTCGGCGCCAGCCTCGTGTCCACCGGGCCGCCCATCATCGTCAGGCTGGGCGGCGTGCAGGGATGGTCATCCTCGTTCATCAAGGCCACCGCCGCCAGCGCCGGCACCGATGGCTGGCACACCGCCAGCATATGCGTGTCAGGGCCGAGCAGCTCCAGAAACTCGATCAGATAATCCACATAGTCATTGAGATCGAAGCGCCCCTCGCCCACCGGCACCAGCTTGGCATCGCGCCAATCGGTGATGAACACCTCATGATCGGGCAGCAGCCGTTCCACCGTGCCGCGCAGCAACGTGGCATAATGGCCCGACATCGGCGCCACCACCAGGATGCGCGGATCGCGCCGGCCCGAAACGCCGCGCTGGAAATGCTTCAACTGGCCAAAGGGCTTGCGCAGCACGATGCTTTCCGAAACCGGCACCGAGGCGCCATCGATGATGGTGGCATTGATGCCAAAGGCCGGCTTGCCGCGCGGCGCCACGCTGTGGGCAAACACCTCCAGCGCCCGGGCCATCACCGGTGCAGCCGGGCTCCACGCCATCGGGTTGGATGCGGCCAGCAACCATTCCGACCCCTGCGATGCGGCCATGCCCATTCCGGCCAGCCAGGCCCGTTGCATTTCGTGGACGGTGTAGAACATCAACCGACAATCCTTGCGCATGGCGCCGGCCACCCGACAGCGGAGTCGGCCTTATCGCAGTGCAGCATAAACCGCAAACCCGCGATCGGCCCCATGAAACCGCCGCAATATAGGACAGGTGGTGCCACCCTCCCCCGCTGAACGGCCGCGCCGCGCCGAACTTGCCCGCCCCTGCGGCCCCGCCAGCCATTGAGCGTGGCTCAAACCCCTGTTATCAGCCGTCATGGCTTCCCGTCCCCAAAGCGCCTCGGCGAAACCGCCGCTGCCCCCGCCAGCCGAGCGAAAACTGTCCCGCCTCAAGCTGTTGTGGCGCTTTGCTGCGGCCTATCCGGTGCAGCTTGGCTGCGCCTTGGCCGCTCTGTTCGTCGCAGCCGTCACCACGCTGGCTATCCCCCAGGGTCTGAAAACCGTGGTGGACAATGGCTTCGCCCGCGGCAGCGATCCCGACGCGATTGCGCCCTTCTTTGTCGGCTTCCTCGGCCTTGTCGGCCTGCTCGGGCTGGCAACGGCGGTGCGATTCTTCTTCGTGTCGTGGATTGGCGAACGGGTGGTGGCCGATCTGCGCACCGCGGTGCAACGCCATCTCGTCACGCTGGACCCGGTGTTCTTCGAAGAAAACCGCCCGGCCGAAATCGCCAGCCGCATCACGTCGGATACCGCCATCATCGAACAGGTCGTCGGCACATCGGCCAGCCTGGCGCTGCGCAACACGGTGATGGGCATTGGCGGCATCGGTTACATGTTCTGGGTCAGCCCGCGCCTCACCCTGATGATGCTGCTGGTCATCCCGCTGACCATGGGCCCCATCCTGTTCCTCGGCCGCAAGGTGCGCGATATCAGCCGCGCCAGCCAGGATCGCGTGGCCGATATGGGCACCATGGTCTCCGAAGTGCTGGGCGCCATCCGCATCGTCCAGGCCTTCACCCAGGAAGGCCGGGAAGCGAGCCGCTTCGGTGCTGCCGTCGAACGCAGCTTTGACACCGCCAAGCGCCGCATCCGCCTGCGCGCGATGATGACGGCGCTGGTCATCACCCTGGTGTTCGGGGCCATCACGCTGGTGCTGTGGCAGGGGGCGCTCGATGTGATTGCCGGCACCTTGTCAGGCGGCTCCATTGCGGCCTTTGTCTTCGCCGCTGCGATCGTCGCCGGTGCCTTTGGCACCCTGACCGAAGTCTATGGCGATTTCATGCGCGCCGCGGGCGCCGCGGGCCGGATGGAGGAATTGCTGGCCGCCCGGCCGCAGATCCGCGCCCCAGCCAATCCCGTCGCCCTGCCCAGCCCGGCCCTCGGCCGGCTGGAGCTGGACGATGTGCATTTCCACTATCCGTCCAAGCCCGATGCCCCGGCGCTGAACGGCTTCACCCTCACCATTGAACCGGGCGAAACCGTCGCCGTGGTCGGCCCGTCGGGCGCCGGCAAATCCACGCTGTTCCAACTGGTGCAGCGCTTCTATGATCCGGAACGCGGGTCATTGCGGCTGGATGGCGTGCCCTTCACCGCCGCCGATCCGCAGGCCGTGCGCCAGCGCCTCGCCGTGGTGCCGCAGGAAACCGTGATCTTCGCCGCCAGCGCGCTGGAAAACATCCGCTATGGCCGCCCCGATGCCAGCGAGGACGAGGTGTGGGCTGCCGCCCGCGCCGCCCATGCCGATGGCTTCCTGCGCGAACTGCCCGACGGCATCCACAGCTATCTCGGCGAAAGCGGCACCCGCCTGTCGGGCGGTCAGCGTCAGCGCCTGGCCATTGCCCGGGCCATCCTGCGCGATGCGCCGATCCTGCTGCTCGATGAAGCCACCAGCGCGCTCGACGCCGAAAGCGAACGCCTGGTGCAGGCGGCGCTGGATGATCTGATGCAGCACCGCACCACGCTGGTGATTGCCCACCGGCTTGCCACGGTGCGCAACGCGAACCGCATCGTGGTGATGGACAAGGGCCGCATCGTCGCCACCGGCACGCACGACAGCTTGATGGCCGGCGGCGGCCTTTATGCCCGACTGGCGCGGCTGCAATTCGATCAGGTCGCGGCCTGACCAGGCAGGCCCTTCACCAGCCCATCACTGCGCAGTGTAACCGCCGTCCACCACCAGTTCGGCGCCCGTGATGAAACTGGCCTCGTCGCTGGCCAGAAAGGCGATGGCATCGCCAATCTCGCGCGGCAGGCCAAAGCGGCCAACGGGATGCGCCGCCATCAAGGCCACGCGCATCTCATTGCCATCCTCGCGCTCGGCCAGGGCATTGCTCACCAGCGGCGTGTCGATGAAACCGGGGTGCACACTGTTCACCCTGATGCCCAGCGGCGCCCATTCCAGCGCGGCCGCCTTGGTCAGCAAGGTCACGCCGCCCTTCGAGGCGCAATAGGCCGCGGCCCCACCCAGCCCCACCTTGCCCAGAATGGAACTGATGTTGATCACGCTGCCGCCACCGGCGGCGGCAATGCGCGGCCCGGCATGGCGCAGGCCCAGGAACACGCCATCCAGATTGACGCTCAGGATCTGCCGCCACGCATCATAGCTGTGATCCATCAGTTCGTGGCGCCCGCCCGAAATGCCGGCATTGTTGACCAGGATGTCAAGGCGGCCAAAATCGCTCACCGCATGTTCCACGGCGGCCGCCCAATCGGGATGGCTGGTCACATCGTGCAGGCGAAACCCGGCCTGGCCACCATCGGCAACAATGCGGGCCGCCACCTCTTCACCGGCCAGATCCCGATCGGTCAACAACACCGACGCGCCATCGCGCGCCAGCCGCCGGGCCGCGGCTGCCCCGATGCCGGATGCCGCGCCCGTGACGAGCGCCACCTTGCCTGAAAGCCGTGCCATGCTTGCCTCTCCCCATTTTCGGGAAGGTTAAGGCGGAAAGCCGTTCGCGTCTCCCCTCGCTTTCGCGGGAGGGGCTGGAAGCGGGATGGCAGTGCCGTCAGCCAGGCACGAAAAAGGGCGGCCCGTTGGGGCCGCCCTTGTTTTTCATGCTGGCTGATCGTGCCGGCGTCAGGCGCGTACGCGACGCGTCATCGCCCGGCCAGGATCAGTTCGCATAGGCCTCGTTGCCGACAAAGCCCATCTTCTCGATACCAGCCTGTTGGGCGGCGGCCATCACCTGGTCCACCAGCTCATACTTGGCTTCCGCTTCGGGCCGCATGCGCAGCTCCGGCGGTTCCGGCATCTTCGCCGCCTGGTCCAGATACCCCTTCAGGGTCGGCAGATCGACTTCGGTCTTGTTCCAATAAATATTGCCAAGGAAGTCGATATCGATCTGGTTGAACACCGGATCAACATTGCTCGGGTTCGGGTTCGGCGGCGGCAGATCCAGCTTCACGGCATGGGTCTGCACCGGGATCGTGATGATGAACATGATGAGCAGAACGAGCATGACGTCGATCAACGGCGTCGTGTTCATTTCTCCCATCGGGGCGTTTTCTTCGCCGCCACCACCAACTGACATGCCCATGGGGCACACTCCTGTTCCTGGCGGGGGCTGGCGCGCGGCCAGCCCCCGCAATCACATCAAAAATCGCGCGTCACGTTGCCCGGGGTCGGCTCCGAAATGAAGCCCACCTTGAGGAACCCGGCCCGCTGCATGGTGAAGACAACCCCACCGATGCAGCGATAGGCCACGTCCTTGTCACCGCGGATATGCACTTCCGGCAGTTCGATCTTGGCGCCCAGGGCTTCCTGGCGCTTGATCTCGTCCTTCAGGGCCTTCACGCCGCGGTCGAGCAGCTCCTGCTTGTCGGTGACCAGAGTCTGGCCCCAATAGGTGTCGCAATTGCCGTCCACCGAAATCAGCACGTTTTCCGGCTTGGTGGTGGTCGGCAGGTTGGTCACCGTCGGCAGGGTGAGCGGCACGGTCTGGATGACAACGGGAACGGTGATCAGAAAGATGATCAGGAGCACCAGCATGACGTCGACGAGCGGCGTCGTGTTGATCTCGTTCATGGGTGCGTTGTCGCCCCCGCTGTCATTTCCGACACTCATCGCCATCGGACTGTCTCCTCAGTCGTGAACAGGCCGATCACTTCTTGGCGGCAGGCGCGGGCGCAGCGGCGGGAGCAGCAGTCGGACGCTGGATGCGGGCGCCCGAAACCAGCGCGCCGTGCACGTCAGCGGTGAAGTTGTTCAGGCGGTCGGCCACGTCCTTGTTGCGACGGGTCAGCCAGTTGTAACCCAGCACGGCGGGCACGGCGACGGCCAGACCCAGCGCGGTCATGATCAGGGCTTCACCCACCGGGCCGGCGACCTTGTCGATCGAGGCCTGGCCGGCCAGACCGATGTTGATCAGCGCGCGATAGATGCCGACGACGGTGCCGAACAAACCGACGAACGGCGAGGTCGAACCGACCGAAGCCAGCCAGGAGAAGCCGCCCGACAGCTTGCCGGTGATGGCAGCGTTCGAACGGTTCAGGGCCATCGTCACCCACTCGTGCTGATCGATCTTGTCGGTCAGGCGGCCTTCGTGGTGATCCGAAGCTCGCAGGCCGTCATCGACGATCTGGCGGAACGGCGAGTTCTTGTCGAGCTTGGAGGCGCCGGTCTTCAGGTCGCTGGAAGTCCAGAACTTCTTTTCCAGTTCAGCGGCTTCGGCCAGAATCTTGCGCTGATCCAGATACTTCGTGATGATCACGAACCAGCTGGACAGCGACATGACCACCATCATGATGAACACGGCCCAGGCAATCACACCACCCTGTTCCAGGGCGGCCATCAGGCCATAAGGATTTTCAGCGGCTTCGGTCTGCATTGTCTTCTTCCCTCGGTTATCGTTGGTCGGCCTGGCAACGGCCAGGCCGGTATCGGTGAAAAATCAGCCTTCCAGCTTCCAGCGCACCGGCTGGGTCTTGCGTTCGGCCACCGGCTTCCCGTCACGGGTGGCCGGGTTGAAGCGCCAGCGGCGCTGGATGATCTTGCAGGTGGCGTCGTCCAGACGCGGGAACCCGCTGGTCTGCACCACTTCGCAGGTCGACACGCGGCCGTCCTCGCCGATCACATAGCTCACGCGCACAACGCCTTCTTCTTCGGCGGCGCGCGACGCGCTGGGATAATCGTCGGTGGAGATCACGTTGCCGCGACCACGCGCGGTGGCCGGAGTCGGCGCCACGGCCGGCGGGGCCGGTTCGGCCGGCGGTGCCGGCGGGGCCACGCGGGGCGGATCCGGACGGGCGACTTCCGACTGCGTGGTGATGGCATTCGGCGGCGCTTCCGACTGCACCGACACCTCGGGCGGCGGCACGTACGGCGGAATTTCAATGTCCTTCGGCGGCGGCGGCGGCGGCTCGTCGGGCGGCGGGGCCTCTTCCTTCACGTTCGCCGCCTCAATCGGCTCCATGATCTTCTTGACCACCTTGATCGCGAAGCCATTGACGATGGCATAGCCGAGCAGAATGTGGAGAGCCACGACGGCCCCCAGCGCAATCTGCCGGTTCCTGCTCATCCCAGGTTGGTCCATGTACGACATGGCTGGTTTGGCACTCCCTTGTCACTGGGAAGGCCGCGGACAGAGGACCCCCCTCACACCCTGCGTCATCCCTCACCTGCGTCTCTAACCGCAAGCTTGGCGCTGCCGCAACCGGCTTTTTGCCACATTCCCGCCAGAGTTGGCCGCGCTACGTCAATTCACCCAGCGATGTTTTGTCTTTGTTCACCTGGATCATGGCAGGAATCGCCCAATTTCTTGCGCCACCCGCAACCCCCACCCTAGCATGAGGCCATGCCCACCATGATTCTGCCCATCCTGCTGATTTTGGCCACAAACACGGCGGCTGCCCCCCTGCCCGCGGCCAAGGCTGCGCCAGCGACCGGGGCCGATCGGCTGGCCGGTTATGCCGATGTGGCAGACCTGACCCTGGCATCGCCGGTGGTGGTGCGTGCCATTATTTCGCGCGCCGCCCCGGTTTCCGCCCGCCAGGCCGGCACCGCCCCCGCCGGCCGCGCCCGGCTGGCCGTGACCGCCAGCGTCAGCAACCTGTTGGTGGCGCCGGGGCCGCTGGGCGCCAGCCTGAGCTGGCTGTGGGATGCGCCCACGGATGCCAGGGGCAAGCCGCCCAAGGCCAAGAACATGGAAATACTGGCGTTTCTGGCGGTTCCCGATCCCGCGGGCGGCACCCGCCTCATCTCCCGCCTGGCCATGCAGCCCTATGATCCGGCACTGGCCGATCGCGTGCGCGCCATCGTGCAGGAGAATCGGTCGGGCCAGGTGCCGGTGATCACCGGGGTCAGCAACGGCTTCCGCGCCGATGGCACGGTACCGGGCGAAAGCGAAAGCCAGTTCTTCCTGACCACCGCCGATGGCAAGCCGGCCACGCTGGTGGTGCAGAATCGCCCAGGCGAGGTGCGGCGCGTGATGGTGGCGCGCGGCGACATCATCGACGAATCAGCCCAGCGGGTGCAGCCCGACACGCTGTTGTGGTATCGGCTGGCCTGTTTCCTGCCGGCCCGGCTGCCGGCCGCCGCCGGTGGCAGCGATCCCGCCCTGGCCCGCGATTGGGCCGATGCCATGGCCAGCCTGGGCCCGTGCGGACGCACCGGCCCCAGCACACAAGCTCAGAAGCTGGACAGTTCCACGCCCACCGCCCGGCAATCGGGATAGACATCGGGTTTGCGCGTCGACACGCGCAGCGCCACCACGCCGGCCCGCGCCGCCACCAGATCATAAATGGCGTGCACCACGGTTTCCTGCAGGTTGAACCGCCGGCCCTCGACCAGCCGCAGCACCGACATGCGCAGGAAATCATAATCCCACGCCTCGGCCACCGTGTCGGTGCGCGGGAAATGCTCGGCATCCACCCACACTTCGATGTTCATGCGCAGGGTTTGCGGGCTGCCCACCTCGAAATCATGGAAGCCGATGTCCACCGGCAGATCGAAATCCTCCAGGAACAGCTTGCGGGTGCGGATCGCCAGTTGCGGCGGCACCAGGCCGGGCGGCATCGGCGGAATCACGGTCGGCGGAGGAACGGCATCAGGCATCACAGATCAACCATATGGGCAACATCGCGCGGCAGGCCAAGCAGGCGTTGCCCGCCATCCAGAACGATGGTTTGCGCGTTGTACGTGGGGGTGGCGATGATGAAACGCAGCGCGGCGACAATTTCGTCCACCGTGACACCGCGCTGCAACGGATTCATGCCGTGCACGGCTTCGAAATTCTCGCGGGTCTGCGGGCCCGACACCAGGGTGACGGCCGGGGCAATGCCGGCGCAGCGCAGCCGCGGCGCATAAGACCGCGCCGTCAGCTCGGTCAGCCCCTCCAGCCCGATCTTGGACAGGGTGTAGGTGAAGAAATCCGGGTTGAGGCTGGCCAGCTTGGCATCGAGCAGGTTCACCACCAGCGCCGGCACCGGCGTGTCATTTGGCACGGCGGCGGCAAAGGCGCGGGTCAGCAAGGCCGGCGCCCGCAGGTTCACCGCCATGTGATGATCAAAATCGCCGGCCCCGAAATCCTCGATCCGGTCATATTCAAAGCGGCTAGCGCTGTTCACCAACAGACGCGCCGGCGGCAGGCCCCGGGTGGCGGCCATGATCAAATCGGCCGCACCCGGATCGGCCAGATCGGCGGCCACCACGCTGGCGTGCGGCAGGCTGGCGGCCAGCGCTTCCGCCTCGGCCCGGCTGGTGTTGCAGTGGATCAGCACATGCCAGCCATCGGCGGCCAGCGCACGGGTGATGGCGCGGCCGATACGCTTGGCGCCGCCGGTCACTATGGCAGTCTGGGTGGGCATCTGGCTCATCAGCCGCGCCGCCTAGGGCTTTGCGCGCCGCAACGCAACATGCACGTCAGCGCAGGGCCGGCTGCAACACCGCCGCATCGCCATCCGTTGCCATCGGCGGCAGGCCCAGCAGGCGCAGCAGCAGCGGGTGCACATGCACATTGTCAAACGGCGGCAGCACCAGGCCGGCGCGGAAGGCCGGGCCCGCCGCCACAAAGCTCGCCGCCATGCTGGGATGCGCGGGATCATAACCGTGCATGCCGGCCAGCGGCTTGGCCGCCTGCTCTGGCGTCGGCGCCGACAGCCAGATCATCCAGCCGGGTTCGGCAATGCAAACCAGCGCCGGCACCCGGCGATGGCGGCCATACTGCAGGGCCGGCGGTACATAGGCCTTGTCGTGGCAGGCCATGTGCGGGTGCGGACGCAGCAGCGCGGCGCGCACTTCGGCTTCGCGGCCGGGCAGCGGGTTCATCGCCGCCATCGCCCCGCCGGCGACAAAACGCACCGCACCGGGATCGATCAGGCCATCCAGCAGGATGCGTTGCCTGCTGCTGACCTGCGCCATGCCATGATCGGCCACCAGGATGATGTTGGCATCAATCCCGCGCGCCGCCAGCCCGGCCAGCAGATCGCCGATGCGCGCATCCACCTCGGCCACCGCCCGGTTCACCTCGGCCGAATCCGGCCCGAAATCATGGCCATCATGATCCACCGTGTCGAAATAGAGGGTGAGGAAGCGCGGGCGCGGCGTGCCATCCAGCCAGGCCAGCAGCTGCGCGACCCGGTCGCGGTTGGGCATCTTCCCATCAAAGGGCAGCCAGCGCCCCGGCCGTACGCCGCGGATGGCGGCCTCGCTGCCCGGCCAGAACATGGTGGCAGTGGCCAGGCCGGCCCTTTCCGCCGTCACCCAGATCGGCTCGGCATCCGCCCACCAGCGGCCATCTTCCACCGCCTCCCGCCGCGACAGGGCAAAGCGCCCCAGGTCGGGATCGTCCATATTGTTGTTCACGATGCCGTGCCGATCCGGACGCAGGCCGGTCACCAGCGTATAATGGTTGGGAAAGGTCAGGCTGGGAAAGCTGGGCCGCATCGCCGCCGTGGTCACCCCGCGCGCGGCCAGCGCGCTGATCGCTGGCGTGATGCCGCGGCGCAGATAATCGGCGCGCAGGCCGTCCACCGAAATCAGGATCACCGGTGCCGGCTCTGGCGGCGGCACCGTCACGGATGGCGGCGGCCTCTGGCAGGCAGCCAGCAGCAGGGCGATCAGCATCGGGATCAGGCGAAACATGATGCCGCCATAGCAACGGCAACTGGATTCGCCATGCCCACGCGGCTATCGGCTGCAGGGCATGACCGAAACCCCTGACCGTTTTTCCGAAGAAGCGCAGACCTACACCGTGCGCGGCAAGGACACGCCCGATCTTGATCGCGGCGTCGAAACCATCCGCGGCGTGGTGAAAACCCTGCCGCTGCGCCCCGGCGTCTATCGCATGCTCGATGCCGGCGGCGATGTGCTCTATGTCGGCAAGGCGCGCACCCTGAAAAACCGGGTGACCAATTACACCCAGGTCGCCCGCCTGCCGCGCCGGCTGCAGCGCATGGTGGCGCAAACCCGCGCCATGGAGATCGTCACCACCA
>CAZAWH010000007.1:0-39551 GCA_964488775.1 uncultured Sandarakinorhabdus sp.
GTGATGGTGATGCCGCGCTCCTGCTCCTGCTCCATCCAGTCCATGGTGGCGGTGCCTTCGTGCACTTCGCCGATCTTGTAGGACTTGCCGGTGTAGTAAAGGATGCGCTCGGTCGTGGTCGTCTTGCCGGCATCGATGTGGGCCATGATGCCGATGTTGCGATAACGCTCAAGCGGATGGGAGCGGGGCATGGGAAAAGCCTTGCTTTTGGGGGGAAGAGGAGGTGGGCCGGCACCGCGAGCGGCACCGGCCCGGATGGGGTTACCAGCGATAGTGCGAGAAGGCGCGGTTCGCTTCCGCCATGCGGTGCGTGTCTTCGCGCTTCTTCACCGCCGAACCGCGGTTGGAGGCGGCGTCCAGCAGCTCGGCCGACAGGCGGGCCGCCATGGTGTGCTCCGACCGCTTGCGCGCGGCCGAGATGATCCAGCGGATCGCCAGGGCCTGGCCACGATCGGGACGGACTTCCACCGGCACCTGATAGGTGGCACCACCCACGCGGCGGCTGCGCACCTCGATGCCCGGGCGCACGTTGGCCAGCGCATCATGGAACACGCCCAGCGGCTCGCGGCGGCTCTTGGCTTCGATGGTTTCCAGGGCGGAATAGACGATCTTTTCAGCGACCGACTTCTTGCCCTGCAGCATGACCAGGTTCATGAACTTGGACAGCACCTGATCGCCGAACTTGGGATCCGGCAGGATGACGCGCTTTTCGGGGCGACGACGACGTGACATTTCTTGATCCCCCTTACTTCGGACGCTTGGCGCCGTACTTCGAACGGCTCTGCTTGCGGTTCTTCACGCCCTGCGTGTCCAGCACACCGCGAACGATGTGGTAGCGCACGCCGGGAAGATCCTTCACGCGGCCGCCGCGAATCAGCACGACCGAGTGTTCCTGCAGGTTGTGGCCTTCACCCGGGATGTAACCGATGACTTCAAAGCCATTGGTCAGACGGATCTTGGCCACCTTGCGGAGCGCCGAGTTCGGCTTCTTGGGGGTGGTGGTGTAAACGCGGGTGCACACGCCACGCTTCTGCGGGTTGGCCTCCATGGCCGGCACCTTGTTGCGCGCCTTTTGCGGCGCACGACCCTTGCGGATCAACTGGTTGATCGTTGGCATCGTCTCTCTTCTCGCTTCGACCGGGGCCCCCATGGCCCGCGGCCTACTCCAGATCGGCCCCGTTGATCTGCCGGCACGCGCCGGCGCGTCACATAAGCACGAAAGGCCCCCCGATTTCCGGAAGGCCGCCCGCACACGGTGCCATCTGTCGTAACCCTGGCCGGCGTCGCCACCGCTCAGGGATGCGGGCCCTTAGCCGCTGAGCGGCCCAAGGTCAACCGCCGCGCACGCCGGCGGGGTCAGAACGCCCCGTGGCAATGCTTGAACTTGCGGCCCGAGCCGCAGGGGCATTCGGCGTTGCGGCTGACGGTCTGGCGCCATTCCTCCACATCGGCGGGATCGATGTCGATCATCGCGGTGGCATCCTGGGCGGCGGCGAGCATGCCGGCGGGCAGGCTTGAGCCGAAGGCATCGAAGCTGAGTGCCGGCGTCGGACCCGCCTCGTTCTGGCCGGTGGCCGGATCGATGTGGGTGGTGATGAACGGCGGCAGCTCGGCCGGCGGTTCATCGGCCTGAAGGCTGAACTGGGCGTTGGCCAGCATGCGGGTCACATCCTCGCGCACGCTCGCCAGCATGCGTTCGAACAGGGCAAAGGCCTCGCGCTTGTATTCGTTGATCGGCGTCTTCTGGGCATAGGCGCGCAGGTGGATGACCGAGCGCAGCGAATCCAGCGTCGCCAGATGCTCCTTCCAGTGATGGTCCAGCGCCTGCAGCAGGAAGCTCTTCTCGATCGACACCCAGGTTTCGGCCGGCAGTTCGGCCGCCTTGGCCGCCACCAGCGCATCGGCCTGCTCGATCAGCCGGTCGACGATGATCTCGGGATCGATGCCCTCTTCCTTCACCCAGGCCGCAACATCGACCGCAAGGCCCAGCGTGCCGGTGACATCGGCCTGCAGCCCTTCGGCATTCCATTGTTCGGGATAGGTGCCCAGCGGGCAATGGGTGGCTACGATGGCGTTCACGGTCTCGTGGCGCATGTCCACCACCACGTCGCCCACCGTGTCACTGTCCATGATGTCGGCGCGCTGTTCATAGACGACCTTGCGCTGGTCGTTCATCACGTCATCATATTGCAGCAGCTGCTTGCGGATGTCGTAATTGCGGGCTTCCACCTTTTTCTGGGCGGTTTCGATCGCCTTGGAAATCCACGGGTGGATGATGGCCTCGCCCTCCTCCAGCCCGGAATTCATCAGGCGGGACAGCATGTTCTGCTGGCCGAAGATGCGCAGCAGATCATCATCGAGGCTGAGATAGAAGCGCGACAGACCCGGATCGCCCTGGCGGCCGGAGCGGCCGCGCAGCTGGTTGTCGATGCGGCGGCTCTCGTGGCGTTCGGTGCCGAGCACGAACAGGCCGCCATTGGCCTTCACCTGCTCGCATTCGGCCTTCACCTCGGCCTTGATCCGCGCCTCGGCGGCGTCCCGCTCCGGCCCGTCGGGCATGCCGGCCAGTTCGCGGGCGATGCGGGCCTCGTCGTTGCCGCCCAGCTTGATGTCGGTGCCGCGGCCGGCCATGTTGGTGGCGATGGTGACGGCGCCGATGCGGCCGGCCTGTTCGACGATGGCGGCTTCCTGCTCGTGATAGCGGGCGTTGAGCACGACATGCTCCACCCCTTCCTGCTTCAGGAAGTCCGACAGCATCTCGCTCTTTTCGATGGAGACGGTGCCGACCAGCACCGGCTGGCCGCGTTCCTGCGCGCCCCGGATCGCCTTCACGATGGCTTTGAACTTGTCCTGGCTGTTCTTGTAGAATTCGTCGTCAACATCCTTGCGCTGCACCGGCAGATTGGTGGGGATCTCCACCACGTTCAGCTTGTAGATGTCATAGAATTCCGCCGCCTCGGTGCTGGCGGTGCCGGTCATCCCGCCCAGCTTGGGATACATGCGGAAATAATTCTGGAAGGTGATGCTGGCCAGCGTCTGGTTTTCCGGCTGGATCGCCACGCCCTCCTTGGCCTCCACGGCCTGGTGCAGGCCTTCGGACCAGCGGCGGCCGTCCATCATGCGGCCGGTGAATTCATCGATGATGATCACCTTGCCGTCGCGCACGATATAATCGGTGTCGCGGCGGAAGATCACGATGGCGCGCAGGGCCTGGTTCAGGTGGTGCACCACCTGGGTGTTCTCGAAATCATAGAGATTTTCGCCCTGCAACAGGCCGGCGGCGCTCAGCATGCGCTCCACCTTCTCGGTGCCGGCTTCGGTCAGGATGACGCTCTTCTGCTTCTCGTCAACCTCGACATCCTCGCGCTCCAGTTCCTTCACCACGGCGTTGACCGCGGTGTAGAGCGCCGACTTGTCATCGGTGGGGCCGGAAATGATCAGCGGGGTGCGCGCCTCGTCCACCAGCACGCTGTCCACCTCGTCGACCACCGCCATGTAGAACGGCCGCTGCACCATCTGCTCGCGGCTGTATTTCATGTTGTCGCGCAGATAATCGAAGCCGAACTCGTTGTTGGTGCCATAGGTGATGTCGCAGTTGTAGGCCTCGCGCCGCGACTGGTCGTCAAGGTTGGGCACGATCACCCCCACCGTCAGGCCGAGGAAGCGATAGACCTTGCCCATCCACTGGCTGTCGCGGGTGGCGAGATAGTCGTTCACCGTCACCACATGCACGCCGCGGCCGGTGAGTGCGTTCAGATACACCGCCAGCGTGGCGACCAGCGTCTTGCCTTCGCCGGTGCGCATTTCGGCAATCTCGCCCCGGTGCAGCACGATGCCGCCGATCAGCTGCACATCATAATGGCGCTGGCCCAGCGTGCGTTTCGCGGCCTCGCGCACGGTGGCGAAGGCTTCGGGCAGGATGTCGTCAAGGCTCTTGCCCTCGGCCAGCAGCGCCTTCAGCTTCGGCGTCTGCGCCTGCAGCTGCTCATCGGTCAGCGCGCTGATCTGGGCTTCCAGATCATTGATGCGCTTGATGATCGGCCGCAGCGATTTCAGGTAGCGATCGTTGCTGGAACCGAAGATGGATTTGGCAATCTTGCCCAAACCGAGCATGGAAGTCCTGACCTGAAAAAGCGCAGCGCAGACGCGGCCGCGCCTTACGCCTGGGGCATGGGCGGGGATGTAGGGTCAGTCTTCGGGTTCGTCAATGAAGCGGACGGCAATGGCGGCTTGCGCCGGCGCCGGCCGCGCATCAGGCCCAGATCAACCGCCTGCCGCACGCGGGGGTGCCGCCGGCTGTACATGATGTAGCGCCGCCGCGCCCAGCGCGAGTTGCGGAAGATCAACGCCACCCCGGCCCCGGCCACGACAATGCCGATCGGCGCCGGTGACACCAGCCCGATGATGCCGGCCACAGGAATGAGCAGGACGCCCAGAACGATCTGGAACACCCGCACAGGCTCTGACCGAACCAGAAGTTCAAGAAAACCGGGCCGACTCACGATGCATCGTCCGTTACGACCGGCCTGTGGCATTCGTAAGGCGACAATTGCGCCCAAGGCCGCATTTTCCTAAGCGTTGCAACAGGGTCACAGAACAGCGCGGGAGAATCGCGATGGTGGCCCATGTCGGCACGGTGGCATTTCTGGGGCTGGAGGCCCGCAGTGTCGATGTGCAGGTGCAGATTTCGGCCGGCCCGGCCGGTTTCATCACCGTCGGCCTGCCCGACAAGGCGGTGAAGGAAAGCCGCGAACGGGTGGCCGCCGCCCTGCACGCCATCGGCCTGTCGCTGCCGCCGCGCCGCATCATCGTCAACCTGTCCCCGGCCGATCTGCCCAAGGAAGGCAGCCATTATGATCTGCCGATCGCGCTCGGCCTGCTCGCCGCCATGGGCGTGGTTCCAGCCGATGCGCTGGCCGAATTTGTCGCGGTGGGCGAACTTGGCCTTGATGGCGCCATCCTGCCGGTGCCCGGCGTGCTGCTCGCCGCGCTGCATGCCGGCGCTGAGGAACAGGGGCTGATCTGCCCCGCCGCCCAGGGGCCCGAAGCCGCCTGGGCCGGCGAGGTGCAGCTCATCGCCGCCCCCGATCTGCTGGCCCTGATCAATCACCTCAAAGGTTCGCTGATCCTGGCCCTGCCGTTGCAGGCCGAAGCCGAAATTCGCCGCGCCGGCCCTGATCTGGCCGACATCAAGGGCCAGGAAACCCCCAAGCGCTGCATCGAGATCGCCGCGGCCGGCGGCCACAATCTGCTGATGAGCGGCCCGCCCGGGTCCGGCAAATCGCTGCTGGCCGCCGCGCTGGCCGGCATCCTGCCCGATCTCACCCCGGCCGAAGCGCTGGAAGTCTCGATGGTCGCTTCCATCGCCGGCGAGCTGGAGGGCGGCAAGCTGAAACGCACCCGGCCGTTCCGCGCCCCCCATCACAGCGCGTCGATGGCGGCGTTGGTCGGCGGCGGTGCCAGGGCGCGGCCCGGCGAAGTTTCCCTCGCCCATCTCGGCGTGCTGTTCCTTGATGAACTGCCGGAATATCAACGCACGGTGCTCGACAGTTTGCGCCAGCCGCTGGAAACCGGCCAGGTGCAGGTGGCGCGCGCCGCCGCCCATGTCACCTATCCGGCGCGCGTGCAGCTGATCGCCGCGATGAACCCCTGCCGCTGCGGGCATCTGGCCGATCCCGGCCTCGCCTGCGCCCGCGCCCCGCGCTGCGCCGCCGATTACCAAAGCAAGCTGTCAGGCCCCCTGCTCGACCGCATCGATCTCCATATCGAGGTGCCGGCGCTCTCCGCCGCTGACCTGTCCCTGCCGCCCTCGGCCGAAACCAGCACCCAGGTCGCCGCCCGGGTCGCCGCCGCCCGCGCCCGCCAGACGGCGCGCTATGCCGGCACCGCCATCCGCAGCAATGCCGAGGCCGACGGCGAAGCCCTGCGCAGCCACAGCACCCCCGATGCCGAAGGCCAGCGCCTGCTCACCCAGGCCGCCGACACATTGCGCCTCTCCGCCCGCGGCTATGCCCGCGTGCTGCGCGTCGCCCGCACCATTGCCGATCTCGCCGGCAGCGACGGCGTCACCCGCATCCACATCGCCGAAGCCCTCAGCTACCGCCGCCGCGCGCCGGTGAATTGAATAGCCCAAGGAACGCTTGCCCCATGCCGAGCATCGACACCCCGAAAGTCTGGTACGAATGGATCCTCTTGGCCCTGAAACGGGCAACCGATGTTCGCGGCAGGGCATCACGTGCTGAATATTGGTGGTTTACCGTCATTTTCCTGGTGGTAAGCTTCGACATCAGCGGTGCATTTTACGCTATCATTTGTATCCCGGCGCTAACGGTAACGGTCAGACGCCTGCATGACCTGAACTGGTCAGGCTGGTGGGCAGCACTGGCACCGTTGGCCTGGAATTTCCCTGTCGCGCTGATGGCCTTGTATGGCACGTTCGAACAGCAGATGTCTGGCAGCTTTGATGGATTGCCAAAGTTGACATCGGAGCCGCTCCCCTTGGCTCTTGCAATCCTGGCGCTCTTCAGCGTGCTGGTCACAGTGATCGCAATATTGCTTTTCCAACGTCCTGGCACGTCTGGCGACAACCGCTTCGGCCCCGACCCGCTGCCGGCGCCAGAAAACCCGACGACAAACTTCTGACCGCCGCCGCCCTACCGCGCCGCCGCCAAAGCCGATACACTCCCCCGCAACAACAAACGGGGGGACCATCATGCTGCGCGCCATCATCCAGTCCGCACTGCTGGCGACGGCCGCCAGCGCGCAGGACGCACCGGAAATCCGCTTTGACGCCGTCGATTTCCTCAAGCCGCCGGCCGATCTGCACCTGGGCGAAGTCGCCGGCGTCGCACTGGGACCATCAGGCCAGGTCTATGTCTTCCACCGCGGCAACACCCAGGGCCCGGCCTATGCCGCCGCCGCCGCCCAATTGCTGGAATTCACCGCCCAGGGTCGCTTCGTCCGCGAGATCGGCCACAATCTCTATGCCTGGTCCTATGCCCATGCCACGCGGGTCGATGCCGGCGGCAATATCTGGGTGGCCGACAAGGGCTCCAACATGGTGATCAAGTTCAATCCGGCCGGCCGGGTCGCCATGGTGTTCGGCCGCAAACCCGAAGCCAGCGACGAAAATGCCCGCCCGCTCGAACATCCCAAGCCGCCACTGCCCCCGGTTGACGGCCAGTTCCGCGAAGTCACCGACATGGCGTGGGACAGCCAGGGCAACACCTACATCAGCGATGGCTACATCAATTCCCGCGTCGCCAAGGTCGCCCCCGATGGCCGCTGGCTCGGCTCATGGGGCAGCTTCGGCAGCGAACCCGGCCAGTTCAACACCCTCCACTCCATCCAGGTCGACGCGCAGGACCAGGTCTATGTCGCCGATCGCGGCAACCGCCGCATCCAGGTGTTCGACACCAACGGCAAGCTGCTGCGCATCATCCAGATCAACCTGCCCAGCCCAGCCGACGCCCCCAGCGCCATCGGCAACCGCCCGGTCGTCCCCGCCGCCGGACCCGACGCCGCCCCCACCAAGACCATGATGCCCGGCGCGCCCTGGGCCCTGTGCATCACCCCCCGCACCGCCAGCGGCCAGCAATTTCTCTACGTCTCCGACGCCTGGCCCGGCCGCATCTACAAGCTCAGCCTCGACGGCAAGCTGCTCGGCTGGCTCGGCGGCGCCGGCAAGCAACTGAAACAATTCGGCTGGATCCACGAAATCGCCTGCCCATCGGAGAATGAACTCTATGTCGCCGAATTGCTGAACTGGCGGCTGCAGAAATTGACGCTGCATCCTTGAGGGAAAGAAAAAGGGCCTCCGGCGGGCAGGGGCGAGGCCCCTGCACCCGTGCATTTGGTTCGGCCCAATGGTGTCAGAGTCAGTGCCGCAGGCTGTATTGATTGCCTGCGGCGCTGGTGTGCGCTTGTGGCACTGGCGCGCCCGAAAACGAAATGGGTGCAGGGTCCGCGACCCTGCCCGCCGGAGGCTCTCTTATTTTACCCCGTCACCCCCGCCGTCCCACTTGGCGATCACCGCCGTCGCCACCGCGTTGCCGATCACGTTGGTGGCGCTGCGGCCCATGTCGAGGAAATGGTCGACGGCGAGGATCAGCAGCAGGCCGGCTTCGGGGATGTTGAAATAGGGCAGGGTGGCGGCGATGACGACGAGGGAGGCGCGCGGCACGCCGGCGATGCCCTTGGAGGTGATCATCAGCAGGCCGAGCATGGCCAGTTCCTGCCAGATGGTGAGATCGATGCCATAGGCCTGGGCGATGAAGATGCTGGCGAAGGCGCAATACATCATCGAGCCGTCGAGGTTGAAGCTGTAGCCGAGCGGCAGGACGAAGCTGGCGATGCGGGTGGGCACGCCAAAGCGTTCCATGGCGGCGAGCAGCTTGGGATAGGCGGCTTCGGAGGAGGCGGTGGCGAAGGTGATCAGGAAGGGCTCGCGGATTTCCGGGATCAGCCGGCGGACGGCGCCAACGCCCAGCACCGCGCTGCCGGCGCCGAGCAGGAAGGCCCACAGCACGGCGAGCGCCAGGTAAAAGCCGCCGACGAACTTGCCGAAGGTGACGAGGATGCCGAGGCCTTCGACCGCGATGGAGGAGGCGATGGCGGCGAACACCGCGAACGGCGCGACCTTCATCACATAGCCGGTGATCACCAGCATCATGTGCATCACCGCATCGAGCGCGCGGTTGATGGGCGCCGCCTTCTCGCCCATGCCGATCAAGGCGACGCCGGCAAACAGGCTGAACACCACGATCTGCAGCACTTCGTTGGTGGCCATCGCCTCGAATATGGATTTCGGGAAGATATGCCCGATGAAGTCCTTCAGGTTGAAGGCCTTGGTGGCAACGCCCGAGGCGGAATCCACCGCCGGCAGGGCGAGGCCGACGCCGACGCCCGGGGCCAGCAGGTTGACCATCAATATGCCCAGCCCCAGGCTGAACACCGAGGCCGCGATGAACCAGGCCAGGGTCCGCACGAAGGTGCGGCCGACCGCGCTGCCGCTGCCCATGTGGGCGATGCCGACGGTGAGGGTGGAGAGCACCAGCGGCGCGATGATCATCTTGATCAGCCGCAGGAACACATCGGTGATGATCGACAGATAGCCGGCGATGTCCTTGGCCTCGTCGGCGGGCAGGCTGGTGTTGATCGCCCATCCGACGCCAAGGCCGATCACGAGGCCGAGCAGGATATAGCGGGTGAGCGAATTGGCAGGCATGGCCGTCACCGTTCGGGCAGGCGGGTTGCCACGTCAAGAGGCCGGCTTGCGTGAGACCACGGCCAAGGGCACATCGGGGCCATGAAGATCATCCCCGCCCTCATCGCCGCCGCCATCATCGCCGCCCCGGCCGCCGCCGCTTCCGGCGATGCCGCCGAAGCCAAGGCCCTGCTGATGGACAGTGTCGGCTATGCCAGCGTGGCCGGCCGCGGCCAGACCCCGGCGCTGGCGCGCTTCTATCGCGACTGGCTGGTGGCCCGGGGCTTTGCCGCCAGCGATGTTGCCATCGAGGAGCTGGCCGGCACCGCCATGCTGCACTTCACCTGGAAGGCCGGGAAGCCCAAGGCGCCGCCGATGGCGCTGACCGGGCATCTGGACGTGGTGGCGGCCAACCCGGCCGATTGGGTGCGCGATCCGTTCAAGGCGGTGGCCGATGGCGGCTATATCTTTGGCCGCGGCGTGATGGACAACAAGTTCGACGTGGCGATGCTGCTCGCCACGCTGGCCCGGCTGAAGGCGGCCGGCTTCAAACCGGGGCGGGATGTGCACCTGTTCCTGTCGGGCGACGAGGAAACCGATGGCGTCACCAGCGCCGCCCAGGCCAGGCAGGCCAAGGCGCTGGGCATCGAGTTCATGCTCAACAGCGACGGCGGCGGCGGGGCGCTGGACGCCAATGGCCAGCCCTTTGCCTACAAGCTGCAGGCGTCGGAAAAATCCTATGCCGATTTCACCCTGACCATCACCGATCCCGGCGGCCACAGCAGCACGCCGGGCGCCAGCAACGCCATCGCCCGCCTGGGCCTGGTCGCGGCGCGCATTGCCGGCCACCGCTGGCCAGCGCAGGTGGACGCGATCACCCGGGCCTCGCTGGCCGCCGCCGGGGCGGCGCGCAACGACGCGCTGGGGGCCGCCATGCGCCGCTTTGCCGAAGATCCCACCGATGCGGCCGCCATTGCCACGCTGCGCGCCCATCCGGGCACCATCGGCCAGATCGGCACCACCTGCGTGCCCACGATGGTCAGCGGCGGCCACGCGCCCAACGCCCTGCCGCAGCGCGCCACCCTCACCGTCAACTGCCGCATCTTCCCGGGCACGACGATTGCCGCCGTGCAGACCGAACTGGCGCGCATCGCCGAAGACCCGGGGGTGAGCTTTGGCACCGGCATCGACTGGCCGGTCACCCCGCCCTCCCCGTTGCGCGCCGATGTGGTCGACGCCGTCGCGGCGGCGGTCAAGACGCGCGGCACCACGGTGAAGCCGACGCCCGGCATGGACGCCGGCGCGACTGACAGCGTGTTCTGGCGCGCGCTGGGCATCCCGTCCTATGGCGTGTCCGGCCTGTTCATCCGCGCCGAAGATGCCTTTGCCCACGGCCTCAACGAACGGGTGCCGGAAGCCGCCATCGCGCCGGGCCTCGCCCATTGGGAGGTGCTGCTGCGCCGGTTGGCCGGTTGAGAGGCATTGGCACGGCGAATGCAAAATGGTTGCGAATCGGAGGTTTTCTGCTAAATGCTTGAATTGAAACAATTTAATTAACAGAGGGTTAAAATTGGCATGAGCGGCCTATGGGGGCGCCGCCTGATCCGCGACCGGCGCGGCAACCTGGCGGCGATGACCGCGCTGATGATGCCGGTGCTGATTGGCGCCGCCGGCCTGACCAGCGACACGATCCAGTGGACGCTGATGCGTCGCGCCATGCAGCGCCAGGTCGATTCCGCCGCGCTGGCCGGTGCCTATGCCCTGTCCCAGAACCAGAATGTCGCCGACACGGTGACCGCCGATCTGGCCAAGAACCGCAATTTCACCCTGACCGGCACCCCGGTGATCGAAAACGGCCCGACCAGCGGCCCGTTCATGGGCGACACCAGCGCCGTCAGGGTGCGGATTTCCGCCAGTGTGCGGCTGCCGTTCAGCGGGGCCTTCCTGCGGCGGGCGGTGACGATCAGCGTCGCCGCCACCGCCGGCCTGCGCCAGGATGGCGAATATTGCATCCTCGCGCTCGACAACACCAACAGCCTGTCCATCACCAACAGCGGCAACACCACGGTGACCGCCAATTGCGGCATGCATTCCAACAGCAACGGCGAACCGGCGATCAATGGCCAGGGCAGCGCGCTGATCACCGCCAGCCCGGTTTCGGCGGTGGGCAATGTCGACAATCGCAGCAACGTGTTCGTGCCGGGCACGGTGTTCCAGCCCTATTCGGTGGCGCAGCGCGATCCCTTCGCCGGCCTGCCGACCCCGTCGATTCCCAATTCGCCCAACAATGGCGACGTGCGGTCCAACCAGACGCGCAACCTGACACCCGGCACATATCGCGGCATGGACATCCAGGGCACTGCCAACCTGGCCCCCGGGATCTACTATATCGACGGCCGCAGCCAGGGGAACAACGCCAACAAGAACCTGGGTTTCAACGTCGGCTCCCAGGGGGTGGTGAACGGCACCGGGGTGACCATCGTGCTGACCATGTCCAACCCGCCGGCCAGCGGCACATCGGACCTGGTGGCCGGAATGAGCATCAATGGCGGGGCGCGGATCAACCTGTCGGCACCGACCAGCGGCGATTTCAAGGGCGTGCTCTTCTACCAGGATCGCCGCGCCACGCCGCTGGGCGAAGAGGTGAAGGTAAACGGCAATATCCTGTCGTCGCTGCAGGGGGCCATCTATATCCCCAACAATCAGGTCGCCTTCACCGGCACCGCCGGCATGAACATCAACTGCATGCAGATTGTCGGCCGCCGCGTGGTGTTCACCGGCAACAGCGCCATCACCAATGTCTGCCCGGCCAACAGCGGCGCCGCCGCCTTCAAGGGCAACACGGTGAGGCTGCTCGGCTGATGCGCCGCGCACGCACCATGATTGCCCGGCTGCGCGCCGATCGCGCCGGCGCCGCCGCGCTGGAAATGGCGATCATCCTGCCGGTGGTGGGCACGATGGTGCTGGTGGCGATGGACTTTTCCAACGCCTGGATGATGCGGCTGCGGCTGGAACAGGCGGCACAGCGCGGGGTGGAACTGATCCAGGCGCGCAAGGGTGTCGCCGGCAATTATGATTATGCCGTCACCGAAATGACCACGGCCTGGGGCCGGACCTACAACAGCGCCACGGTGGACAGCTGGCTGGAATGCGGCGGCGTGCGCCAGGCGTCGCTGACCGCCAATTGCAACGGCGCCCAGATCGCCCGCTATGTCAAACTGCGCATTACCGCCACCTTTGCCCCCACCTTCCGCTGGGGCCAGGTGATCGGTGCCGCCGGCAGCGGCGCCAGCGCCAATGTACTGGTGGGCGATGCAGTGGTGCGGGTGCAATGATCTTGCGCATCGCCCGGCGGCTGGCGCGCGACCGGCGCGGCAATGTCAGCGAATTTCTGCTGACCATTCCGCTGTGGATCATCCTGGTGTTTGCCGTGCTCAACATCGGCCGTTTCTTCTTTGCCCGCGCCGGCATCCAGAACGGCCTGGGCGAGGCAGCGCGGGTCGCCACCCTGTGGCCGGCCAAGACCAGCGACGACATCGAAGCCGCCTTCACCGCCGGCGCCTTCGGCCTGACCAGCAGCGAGGAACCCGATATCGACATCAGCACCGGCACCGCCAACGGCCAGTCCTATGTCGAGATCGAAGTGGAATATGATCCGGAATTCTTCCTGCTGTTCATTCCGGTGCAGCCGGTCACCCTCAGCTACACCCGCCGGGCCTATCGCCCGACCTGATCAATCGGCGCGCGGATGGGCGCTGCGCCAGCTGTCCAGCAACTGGGCCGCATCCACCGCCGTGTAGATCTGGGTGGAGGAGAGGCTGGCATGGCCCAGCAACTCCTGCAGTTGCCTGAGATCGGCCCCGCGCGCCAGCAGATGGGTGGCAAAGCTGTGGCGCAGCGCGTGCGGCGTCGCACTGGCCGGCAGGCCCAGCGCCGTGCGCGCGGCCTGCACCGCGCCGCGCACCGCCCCGGCCTCCAGCCGGCCGCCGCGCTGGCCGCGGAACAGCGGCGCCTCACGCGTCATGGCAAAGGGGCACAGCGCGACATAGTGATCAATGGCGGCGCGCACCTGGGGCAGCACCGGCACCATGCGGGTCTTGGCGCGCTTGCCGGTGACCACCAGCACATCGCCCAGCGGCAGCACCGCGCCGGTCAGCGCCATCGCCTCGCCGATGCGCAGGCCGGCGCCATAGAGCAGCAACAGCACCGCCATGTCGCGCGCCGCCAGCCAGGGCTGGGCCTGCGCCTCCCCCACCAGCGCCACCAGCGCCCGGGCATCATCGGGGGACACGGCGCGCGGCAGCCGGCGCGGCTGCTTCGGCGATTTCAGCGCGGCAATGGCATCACAGGCCAGGCCCTCGTTGCGCCGCGCCCAGGCCAGAAAGCTGCGCAGCGCCGAGGCCTCGCGGGCAAGGCTGGCCGCCGCCAGCCCATCGGCCCGCCGCGCCGCCAGAAAGGCCCGCAGATCGGCCGCCTGCAACGCCGCCAGTTGGCCGCCGACCACAGCGCCGCCGAGATGGCGGCCAAGGAAATCATCAAATTCGGCCAGCGTGTGGCCATAGGCGCGCAGCGTGTGCGGCGACAGCCGGCGCTGATCCCCGGCATGGGCCAGAAACCGCGCCACCAGGCCGGCAACAGGCTCCGCCGCCGCGCTCAGAGGCCGCCGCTCACAGGATGGACTGGCCGGTCTTGGCCCAATCCGCCATGAACGCCGCCAGGCCCTTTTCGGTGAGCGCATGGCCAGCCAGCGCGCGGATCACCGCCGGCGGCATGGTGGCGACATCGGCGCCGATGCGGGCCGCGGCCAGCACGTGCACCGGGCTGCGCACGCTGGCGACGAGGATTTCGGTCTGGAAATCATAATTGTCGTAAATGGTGCGGATGTCCTGGATCAGCTCCATGCCGTCGTGGCCGATATCATCCAGCCGGCCGACGAAGGGCGAGATATAGGTGGCACCCGCCTTGGCGGCGAGCAGCGCCTGGTTGGCCGAGAAGCACAGGGTGACATTGGTCTTCACGCCCTCGGCGGTCAGCGCCTTGCAGGTCTTCAGGCCATCGATGGTCAGCGGCAGCTTCACGCAGATGTTGGGGGCCAGCGCGCGCAGCACGGCGGCTTCCTTCATCATCGTGGCATGATCCAGCGCCACCACCTCGGCCGACACCGGGCCATCGACGATCGCGCAAATCTCCTTCACCACCTCCAGGAAATTGCGGCCCGACTTGGCGATCAGGCTGGGGTTGGTGGTGACGCCATCCAGCAGACCGGTGGCGGCCAGATCGGCGATTTCGGCCACATCGGCGGTGTCGGCAAAGAATTTCATCGTGGCAGTTCCTGTTGGACAGCGATTCTGCGGCTTCCTTAGCGCAAGCCGGTCGCGGGGAATACAGGCTTGCGTCGCAGCCGGCGGCCCCCTCCGTCGCCCCTGCGGGGCGCCACCTCCCCCAGAGGGGGAGGATCTTCGGGACAGCGCGCGGAACGCGCGACGCAAGGGGGCCGGCCGGCCTCAGCCGCCAACCTGCTTCTTCAGCTCCGTCTTCAGGATCTTGCCATTGGCGTTGCGCGGCAGCGGTTCGCGGCTGAAATAGACCTGCACCGGCACCTTGAAGGCGGCCTGGCGGGCGGCGACAAAGGCCCGCAACTCCGCCTCGTCGGCATCGCTGCCGGGCTTCAGCGTGACGAACGCCACCGGTTCCTCCCCCAGCGTCTTGTGCGGCCGGCCGACCAGCGCGGCATCCATCACGGCGGGATGTTCGTAGAGGGCGTTCTCCACCTCCACGCAATAGATATTCTCGCCGCCGCGGATCAGCATGTCCTTGGCGCGGTCGATGATGAAGCAGAAGCCCTCCTCGTCGATGCGGGCCAGATCGCCGGTCCGCACCCAGCCGTCGATGAAGGTGGCGGCCGTGGCTTCGGGCTTGTTCCAGTACAGCTTCACCACATTGGGGCCAAAGCCATAAAGCTCGCCCACCTGGTTCGGCCCCAGCACGCGGCCATCGGCATCGCGCACCTCAAGATCGCACACCGGCACCGGCGGGCCACAGCTGTCGGGCCGATGCTCATAATCCTCCGCCATGTGGTGGGTGAAGGTGGCGCTGGTCTCGGTCATGCCCCAGCCGTTGCCCGGCTTGGCCTTGAACTGGCTGCCGATCTGCCGGACGAGCTCGGGGGCCGATGGCGCCCCGCCGTAGGAGACGGTCTCCAGGCTCGACAGGTCATATTTGTGGCGGTCCGGGTGTTCCAGGATCTGCCAGGCGATGGTCGGCACGCCGCCCGCCGAGTTGCAGCGTTCGCGTTCGATCAGGCCCATCGCCTCCACCACATCCCATTTGCGCATCAGCACCAGCTTCACCCCGGCCACCAGGCTGGGGTTCAACACGGCGTGGCACCCGGTGGCGTGGAAGAAGGGCACCGAAAGCAGGGTGGCCTTTTGCGGGCCATTGGGATCGGCGGCCGGCGGTGCCTCGCCCCGGCGCAGGAAGCTGCGCGCCTGGCTGCAGGCGCTGGCCATGATGTTGGAACAGATGTTGCGGTGCGTGCCCAGCGCGCCCTTGGGCTTGCCGGTGGTGCCACTGGTGTAGAAGATGGTGGCATCATCCTCGGGGCCCAACGCCAGCGCCTCGGCCGGGATGGCGCGATCGGGCAGGCCGGCCCAGCTGTTCGGCCGGCCGATCACCCCTTCCAGCCGGCGGGCGCGCGGATCGCCCAGCTCCATCTCGCTGGCCCGCGTCACATAGATGGTCTCCAGATCGGTGCAGGCCGGCAAGTGCCCCGATATGCGGTTATAACGTTCGGCATCGATCAGCAGGATCTTCGTGCCGCTGTCGGTCAGGCCATATTCCAGCTCGCCGCCGGTCCACCAGGCGTTCAAGGGCGTCACGATCGCCCCGCACATGCTGGCGGCATAAAAGGCCACCGGCCATTCCGGGATGTTGCGCATCACCACCGCCACCCGGTCGCCCTTTTTCAGGCCATCGGCCTTCAACTGTTCGGCCAGCGCCAGGGTGGCGCGGGCAAAGGCCTCGAACGTCACGCGTTCATCGTCCAGCACGATGAACACCCGGTCGCCATGGGCGCGGCCGGCGGCAAAGCAATGCGCCAGGCTGGGCGGGGCATTTTTCCACACCCGCGTCGGCCGGCCGGCGATGGCCACGATTTCCATCTCCAGCGGCTGCCCCGGCGCCGTCAACAGCGCATGGGCCTCCTTGATCGACATGGCGGGCCAGTTGGTCATGCATCCATCCCCAAATATTGTTTGTTGCTGCCACGATGCCGCAACTCCCGCGCCTGTGCCAGCCTGACGAAAGGGCGCAGCTTGGCGAACGGGCCGCGCCGGCATAGGCTGTGCGCCATTGATGGGGAGGAATGCCATGGCCAGCCACGCCAAGACCGCCGAATGGGATGCCCGCGACGCTGCCAGCATGCGCGCCGTGCTGGAGGCGCAGCGCGCCAGTTTCACCGCCGAGCTGCCGGTTGCCGCCGCCACGAGGCGGGACCGGCTGAACCGCGCGCTCGACGTGGTGCTGGCCAACAAGGACCGCTTTGCCGCGGCGATGAGCGAGGATTTCGGCCACCGTTCGACCGAATTGAGCCTGGTCACCGACATCATGGCCAGCGTGAAGCCGATCAAGCATGCGCTGAAGCACCTGGATCAGTGGATGAAGCCGGAAAAGCGCAAGCTCGATTTCCCGCTGGCCCTTTTGGGGGCCAAGGCGCGGGTGGAATGGCAGCCCAAGGGCGTCGTCGGCATCATCAGCCCGTGGAATTTCCCGGTGAACCTGACCTTCGCGCCGCTGGCCGGGGTGCTGGCCGCCGGCAACCGCGCGATGATCAAGCCGTCGGAATACACGCCGGTCACCAGCGCCCTGATGAAGGAGGTGCTGGAAGCCGCCTTTGATGCGACCGAGATTGCGGTGATCACCGGCGGGCCGGAGGTGGGCCGCGCCTTCACCGAACTGCCGTTCGATCACATCATCTTCACCGGCGCGACCAGCGTGGCCCGCCACGTGATGGCAGCGGCGGCCAAGAATCTGGTGCCGCTCACCCTCGAACTGGGCGGCAAGTCGCCCACCATCATCAGCCGCTCCGCCGACGTGGCCGCCGCCACCGAGCGGGTGGCGATGGGCAAGCTGATGAACGCCGGGCAGATCTGCCTCGCGCCTGATTATCTGCTGGTGCCCGAGGAGAAGGAGGGCGAGATTGTCGAAGGGCTCAAAAGCGCGACGGCCAAGCTCTATCCCACCATGCTGGCCAACCCGGACTATACCAGCGTGCTGGGCGCCCGCCACCGCGAGCGGCTGGAAGCCCATGTGGAAGACGCCCGCGCCAAGGGGGCGGACGTGGTGGTGGTCAATCCGGCCAACGAGGATTTCAGCAAGCAGAACACCAACAAGATGCCGCTGCACATCATCCGCGGCGCCACCGACGAGATGACGGTGATGCAGGAGGAAATCTTCGGCCCCCTGCTGCCGGTGCGCACCTACAAGGCGGTGGACGGCGCCATTGACGAGATCAACCGCCGCGACCGGCCGCTCGGCCTCTACTGGTTCGGGCAGGACGAGCTGGAGCAGCGCCGCGTGCTGGATCGCACCATTTCGGGCGGCGTGACGGTGAATGATGTGATCTTCCACGTCTCCGCCGAAGATCTGCCGTTCGGCGGCATCGGCCCGGCCGGCATGGGCAATTACCATGGCCATGATGGCTTCAAGGAGTTCAGCCACCCCAAGGCCATCTACAGCCAGCCCAGGATCGATCTCGCTGGCCTCGCCGGCTTCAAGCCGCCTTATGGCGAGAAGACCCAGAAAGCCCTGGCCCGCGAACTGAAGAAATGATCGAGCGGGCGGCCTGGGCGGTGCTGGCATTGATCCATGCGCTGCCGGCGCTGGCCCTGTTCAACCCGGGCCTGATCAGCCGGCTCTATGGCGTTGCCCCCGGCGATGGCCCCTTCCTGCTGCTGCATCACCGCGCGGCGCTGTTCCTGGGCGTGCTGATCCTGTGCCTGTGGGCGGCGGCGGCGCCGGGGGTGCGGCAGGCGGCCAGCGTGGTGGTGGCCGTGTCGATGCTGTCCTTCCTGTGGCTGTGGCAGGGCGCGGGCCGGCCGGCGGCACTGAACAGCATCGCCATTGCCAATCTGATCGGCCTGCCGGCACTGGCGCTGGTGGTCTGGCGGGCGTGGGGCGCGGCCGCCGCATGAACCGCCACGGCCAGTGTCTGTGTGGCGGCGTCCGCGTGGCGCTGGCGGCCGATCCGGCCATGGTCAACATGTGCCATTGCGCCGATTGTCAGCGCCGCAGCGGATCGCCGTTCGGCATGGCGGTGTGGCTGGCCGAAGCCGACGTGACCATCACCGGGGAAACACGGGCCTTTGCCCATATGAGCGACAAGGGCCGGGAGCTGACCAACCGCTTCTGCCCGCGCTGCGGCAGCACCATCTGCTACACCGCCGCGATCAACCCCGGCCTGATCGCCATCCCCGCCGGCCTGTTCGCCGATCCCGACACGCCGCCGCCCTTGCGCAGCGTGTTCGAGGAACGGCGCCACCCCTGGGTCGCGGTGCCCGATGGCGCCGTGCGCCTGCCGCGCGGGCGGGATGGTTAGGCCGGCGGCACCGTCGCCTGAAAGGCCGGCGTGGCCAGCAGCCGGTCGGTCAGCGCCACCAGGCCTGCGTTGTGGCCGCGCCAGTCGAGTTCGGGGAAACGGAACGACAGATAATCGCAGGCGACGGCGATGCAGATGTCGCCGAAACCGCTGCCGCCGACGCGGGTGTTCATCACCGCTAGCGCGCGTTCGATCGCGCGATATTGCCGGTCCACCCACGGGCCGCTGGTGATTCCCTGGGCCATGTTGAACCGCAGGATGATCGCGGCATCCAGCACGCCATCGGCCAGCGCCTCGGTGGTGCGGGCCTGCCAATGGTCATGCCCCGATGTCGCCATCAACTGTTGCCCCGGCACACTGGCCAGCAGGAAGGCGGCGATGACCGGGGAATCGATGATGGCACTGCCGTCATCAAGCACCAGCGCCGGCACCTTGCCGAGCGGGTTTGCGCTGAGCAAGGCGGCCGGATCGGCCATGGGCGCGGTGTCCTCCACCGGCAGCGCGATGCCCAGTTCATGGGCAATCACCCGCAACTTGCGGGCATAGGGGGAGGTGGCAGAGGCGAGCAGCTTCACGGGGTCACCTTCAATTGTTCAACCAGGAACGCCTCAACCTGAGTCCACACCGGGCTGCCCGGCGCGATCACCTCGAAATGGCCGGTGCCGCCCAGGATCAGGGCGCTGGCCTTGTCCCTGCCCTTACGGGCTTCGGTGACCCATTTGGCCGTGGCGGCGGGGGAGAGGAACAGGCTGGCCGAGACCAGGCCGGACTTCACCCCCAGCGGCAATTGCGCCTGCGGGCTGCCTTCGGCCCAGCGCTTGGGCTGTTCGGCCGGGCTGCCGCCAAACAGCGCTGTGCCCGCCGGCACGCCGCAGGCCTGTTCGAACAGGGCGTTTTCGGCGCCGGGATCAGCCGGCCCGTCGATGGCGACCACCGCGCCGATCTTCAGTGGATCGGGCGAGGCAATCGCGCTGTCCTTCGGCAGTTTGTGGCGGCTGGCCACCCACAATGCGGCATGCGCCCCGGCGCTGTGGCCGGTCACTGCCACCCGGCCGAGATCGAGCGGATAGCGTTTGGCCAGATCGCGCAGATGATCGGTGGCCGCCGCCCAATCCTGGAAGGTGCCGGGCCAGCCGGCGCCGGCGTCACCCGAATATTTGCCGTCCGGCCCGGTCTGGCCGGTCTGGCGATATTCGATGTTCCAGGTGGCAAAGCCCTTCTCCGTCAGGCGGCTGGCCAGGGCAGCGGTGTTCTGCCGGGTGGCAAAGCCCTTCCACCAGCAGCCGCCGTGGATGACGATCACCACCGGGTGCGGGCCAGGGCCTGCCGGCAGGCGCAATTCGCCCACCTGTGCGGGCGCGGTGCCATAGGGTTCGACCAGCACCGGTTTCGACGACGGCAGGGCGTCGACATCGGCCGGCCGCATGCGCTGGGCCAGCGCCGGGCTGGCGAGCAGGGCGGCGATGAGCAGCGCGCGCGTCATTTCAGCAGCTCCGTCGCTGCCGTCAGCCGGTCGGCATAATCCGTCAGCGCCTTGGCGGCGACGCCGGCTTCGCGCACCGCATCGTCAAAGCGCCGTTCCTCCACCGCCTCGCGCACGCCGGGCAGGGTTTTCGAACCATAGCCGGTGAAACGGCCCGGGGCGTAGAGGATGTTGCGGAACCACGGCCGGAACGGCAGGCCGGCCGGGCTGAGCAGGCTCTGTTCGATGCCCTGGATCTGCTTGTTGAGCGCGGCGGCCTGCGCCGGGGTCAGGCTGCTGCCCTTGGCCGCCATGGCGGCATCAAAGGCCTTGGCCGCGCCATCCAGCCGGGTGATGGCGGCATCCAGCGCCGAAAGGTCAAGCGCCGGGGTGGCCGGCTTGGCCAGCGGCGGGCCCAGCGGATCGCGCGGATCGCTGCCCAGGCGGTAGAGTTCGGGCGTCAAGGCGGCGCGGCGGTCATCCTCGCGGCGGCGGCTGTCGATCAGGGCCTTGATCTCGTTGAAATAAGCCCGCGCCGCGCCCGCCACCGGGCCAAAGCGCACCGGCAGCACATCGGCATCGGCCAGCCGCATCACCAGCCGCCCCGCCACCTTGGACAGCGCCGCGCCATAGGCCAGGCCCGGATCGTCCCAGCGCACGAAATGATCATAGCTGTCATAGATGCTGTGATAGCTGCCGGCGCTTTCGCCCTCGCCGCCAAAACCGATGTTGATCGATGACACGCCGGCATGGTGGATGAAGGCGGTATAGTCGCTGCCCGAACCCAGCGCGTCCATCGGCTGGTCCCCGCCCAGTTCGGCCGCCGCCAGCGCCGCCGGGTTGCCGCGCAAGCCATCAAACGCCTTGGCCCGCACCCCGGCGCGCCAGCGGTCGGCCACGCTGGCGCCGGTTTGCGGGTCTTTCACGCTGGCCGCGACCTGGCCGATCAGGCTGGTGAACTGGGCGCTGCCATCGGCGCCCAGGAAGCCGCGGCCGTTGGAATCGCTGTTGATGTAAATCACCGCCTTCTGGCGCAGTTCGGGCAGGTTGTGCTCCACCCACTCGGTCGAGCCCAACAGGCCCGGCTCCTCACCATCCCAGCTGGCATAGATTATGCTGCGCTTGGGCCGCCAGCCGGATTTCCACAGAGCGCCCAGCGCTTTCGCTTCCGACAGCATGGCCACCTCCCCCGACAGCGGATCGGACGCGCCAAACACCCAGCCGTCATAATGGTTGCCGCGGACCACCCATTCGTCCTTCTTCGACGAACCCGGCAGGGTGGCGATGACGTTGGAAATGGTCTTCAGCGACCATTCGGACTGCACCTTCAGATGCACCTGCACATCGTCGCTGCCGCCAAAGCGATAATGGAAGGGCAGGCCCCCGCGCCAATCGGCCGGCACCGGCGCGCCCTTAAGGCGGGACAGGATCTCGGTCGCATCGGCATAGGAAATCGGCAGGGTGGGGATTTTCAGCACCGTCGCCGCGGTTTCGCGCGTCAGCCGCTTCGCATCCTTCGTCGCGGCGACGCCGGGGGTGAGCGGATCGCCGGGATAGGTCGTCATGTCGACCACGCTGCCGCGCTGCACCCCGGCCGGCGGGCGGCCGCCGCCATTGGGATAGGTGTCGGCGCTGCCATAACCATCCTGCTGCGGATCGGAATAGATCAGGCAGCCGATGGCACCCTGTTCCTGCGCCAGTTTCGGCTTCAAGCCGCGCCAGCCGCCGCCATAGCGGGCGATGACGATCTTGCCCTTCACGCTGATGCCGCGCCGGGCCAGCGCCTCGTAATCGCCCGGCAGGCCATAGTTCACATAGACGACCGGCGCCGTGACATCGCCATCGCCCTGATAGGCGACATAGGGCGGCAGCGCGCCGGCGAGATTGTTGGAGGTGGCGTCTTCCTTGATGCCCGGCTCCTGCCCGCCCAAGGCCTTCTTTACCGGCCCGACCAGTTCCAGCGCGGTGGACAGGGGCGTCGGATAGAGCACCTGGTAATCGGCGCGCTTCACCTGCCAGCCCCATTGCCGGAACAAGGCCTCGATTCGGGCGGCATTGGCCTGGTTGTGCGGGCTGGCAACATGGTTGGGCCCGCTGCTCAAGTCCTTCAGCCAGGCCATCTGCTCGGCGCTCGACACCTGGGCATCGAAGGCGGCGTCCCGGTCGGCCGGCTGGGCGTTGGCAGCGGTGGTGGCCAGCAGCGCGGCCAGAATCAGTCTCTTCATCAAAAACCCCCTTGTTGTGGCCCAAGACTAGCCGGTGACGACGCCGTTTGAAAACGCTATGCCGTGCCGCATGCCCGGTCCCCTCTCTGATATATTGGTCATCGATCTGTCGCGGGTGCTGGCGGGCCCCTATGCCACCATGGTGCTCGCCGATCTGGGCGCGCGGGTGATCAAGGTGGAACGGCCCGATGGCGGCGATGACGCCCGCGCCTATGGCCCGTTCATCAACGGGCAGAGCGCCTATTTCGCCAGCATCAACCGCGGCAAGCAATCGATCGCACTCGATCTGAAGGCCCCGGCCGACCGGACGGTGTTCGAGGCGCTGCTGGAACGCGCCGATGTGCTGGTGGACAATTATCGCCCCGGCGTGATGGCGCGGCTGGGCTATGGCTGGGATGTGCTGCACGCCCGCTATCCGCGCCTGATCCACGCCGCCACCAGCGGCTTTGGCCAGACCGGGCCGGATTCGCAAAAGGCCGCATATGACATGGTGGTGCAGGCGATGGGCGGCATCATGAGCGTGACCGGCCATGCGGGCGGGCCGCCCACCCGGGTGGGCACCAGCATTGGTGACATCACCGCCGGCCTGTTCACCGTGATCGGCATCACCACGGCCCTGCATGATCGCGCCAGGACCGGCAAAGGCCAGTTTGTCGATGTCGCCATGCTGGATGGCCAGATTGCCATCCTCGAAAATGCCATCGCCCGCTATGCCGCCACCGGCCAATCGCCGGGGCCGCTGGGCGCCCGCCATCCCAGCATCACGCCCTTTGCCGCCTATCAATGTGCCGATGCGCCCATCGTCATCGCCGCCGGCAATGATCAGCTGTTCGCCGCCCTGTGCACGGCGCTGGGCCTGCCGCCGGACGATCCGCGCTTTGCCAGCAACGATGCCCGCACCAGCCATGCCGAGGCACTGGCCGGTGTGATCGAGGCGGTGTTGACCACCCGGCCGGCGGCGCACTGGCTGGCGGCGCTGGACGAAGCCGGGGTGCCGTGCGGGCCCCTGAACAATATCGGCCAGGCACTGGCCAACCCTCAGGTCCGCGCCCGCAACATGGTGGTGGAAACCGCGCTGCCCGATGGCACGCCGCTGATCGCCGCCGGCAATCCGGTGAAACTCTCGGCCCATCCAGACAGCGCCCATCGCCCGCCGGCCCCGGCGCTGGATGGGGACCGGGCGGCGATCCTGAAGGAATTGGACCTGTGACGGATCTTGAACTGGCCCAGATGCTGGCCGATGCCGCGGGCGCCGCCATCCGGCCGTGGTTCCGCCGGCCCTTCCTGGTGGAAACCAAGGCGGATTTTTCCCCCGTCACCATCGCCGACCGCGAGGCGGAGGCCGCCATCCGCCGGCTGCTGTCGCACCATCGCCCGAACGACGGCGTGATCGGCGAGGAGTATGGCGATGACCGGCCGGATGCGGAGCGGGTGTGGGTGCTGGATCCCATCGACGGCACCCGCGCCTTTGTCACCGGCCGGCCGCTGTTCGGCACGCTGATCGGCCTGATGCAGGGCGGCCAGCCGGTGCTGGGCGTGATCGATCAGTGCATCATCAAGGATCGCTGGATCGCCGGGCCGGATCAGCCGACGCTGTTCAACGGCCAGCGCTGCCATGTCCGCCATGGCCTCAAACTCGCCGAAGCCCGGCTGGGCACCACCAGCCCGCAGGCGTTCGACGCCGCCGATTTCGCCCGCTTCGAACAGGTGCGCAGCGCCGCGCGCGACACGCTCTATGGTGGGGATTGCCACAATTACGGCCTGGTCGCCGCCGGCCATCTGGATGCGGTGATCGAATCCGGCCTGAAAATCCATGATTGGGCCGCGCTGGTGCCGGTGATCCAGGGCGCCGGCGGGGTGATGACCGACTGGCAGGGCCAGCGGCTCGGCATGGCCAGCGCTGGCCAGGTGATCGCGGCGGGCGATGCGGAACTCGCCGCCGAGATCGCTATGGCTCTCCGTTAGGCCAATCGCCGGCCGCGGCCCAGCCATCGGCCAGCGCGATCATCTGCAGGATCAACGGCACCAACTGGTGCGCCCGCGGCGTCAGCACATAGCCATCGGGTTGCAACGCCACCAGATCATGGCCGCGCAGCAGCTTCAGGCGATCATTCAGCACCGCCGGCGAAATCGCCGCGCACGCCGCCTGCAGGGCCCGGAAGCTGAGCGGCCCATCGCGCAATTCCCACAGGATGCGCAGCACCCAGCGCTGGCCCAGCACATCCAGCAGCCGCATGATCGGCCGGCCACTCGCTGATCCCCGCACCGCCATCGACACCCTCCGCTTGACGCTATGAAATTAATAGCGCATGTTCGCTATGAGAAACATAGCAGGAGCGCCCATCATGTCCAACCATCTGCACCCGCTGCCGCCGCCCTGGCCCGAGGATGTGAGCGCCCTGCTCGCCGCCTATCCCAAGGCCAATGGCGAGATTCTGGCGCTGTTCCGCACCTTCGCCCACAGCCCGCGCTTTCTGCGCAAGGGCGTGCCCAACCTGCTCGACCGCGACAGCCCGTTGCCGCTGCGCATCCGCGAGCTGGTGATCCTGCGCGTCACCGCGCTCAGGGCCTGCGATTATGAATGGGGCGTCCATGCCGCCATCTTTGCCCGTGCCGCCGGGCTGGATGCCGCGCAACTGGCCGCCACCCGCGCCGTGCCGCTTGATGCCGCCGCCTGGGCCCCGGTTGAGGCCAATCTGCTGCAGGCCATCGACGAATTGTGCAGCACCGGCCGCCTTGCCCCCGCCACCCAGGCCGGTTTCGAGGCGGCTTGGAGTTGCGCCGAGCAGCTGGAAATCTGTGCGCTGGCCGGCGCCTCTAAATCCGTCAGCTTCGTCGCCGCGCTCGCCGGCCTGCCGGCCGAGGCCCTTTCGCATCCCGTCGCTTAAGCACGCCGGCCGCTCCGCCGTTTCCTGCGCTGTCAGGAAGGGGCAATCATGGCCGGCCGTTTCGAACAGTTGATCCGATCCAACCAGGTGCGCGTGGCGGTGGCCACCAGCATGGCGGCGCTGGGGCTGTGGGCCTTTGCGCCCTATGTCACCAGCGAGGTGGGCGGGGAGGCGTTCGTCAACGCCCCGATCATCCGCATGGCCTCCCCTATCCCCGGCATCGTTGCCACCGATCTGCCGCCGCCGGGCAGCGCCATCACCACCAGCCGCACCGCCCGGTTGGTGACGGCGCGCATCATCGACACCGGGCCGCTGGCCGCCCTCAAGGGGCAGCAGGCCGCCCTGATCAGCGCCCGCGATCTGGCCCTGCGCCAGATTGCCGAACTCAACAGCGCCAGCGCCCGCGCCGCCGGCCGCTCCGCCCGCTTTGGCCAGGCGGCGAGCGCGCGCCTGGCGGCCACCACCCACGCCGCGCACGAGGCGCTGGCCGCCTGCGAGGCCGAAGCCGCCGAAGCCGTGTTGCAGCGCGACCGCATCGAGGCGCTGGCCGCCCAGCGCTTTGCCACCTTCACCCAGCGCGACCGGCTGCGCGCCCAGGCGCTGGCCAGCGCCCGCCGCTGTGCCGCGCTGAAGGATCAGGCGATGGCACTCACCATCGAAACCCGCGCGGCGGGCCATGGCCTCTATCTGGCCGGGGCGGCGATGGACGCGCCTTATGGCGACCAGCAGCGCGACCGGCTGCTGCTGCGCCGCCAGGAACTGGAAAGCGTGGTCGCCGATGCCGAGGCGCGGCTGGCCGAACTCACCCGCCAGATCGCGGCCGAGGAGGAACGGTTGGCCCGGGCCAGCGCCTTTGAGGCGCGGCTGCCGGCCGGCACGGTGGTCTGGTCGCAACCGGCGCCCAGGGGCACGACGGTGGCACCGGGGGCGAGCCTGATTGAGCTGGCCGATTGCAACCGCCGCTATGTCGAGGTGGCGCTGCCGGAACGGCGGATGGAGGCGATCCTGCCGGGCAGCCCCGCCAAGGTGCGCCTGATCGGCAGCGACCAATGGCTGGAGGGCCGGGTGGCCGCCATCGCCGGGGCGGCCGCGCGGCGCGACGGGGCGATGCTGGCCGCCAATCCCGACAAGGAAGCCCGGGCGCTGACCGTGGCGATTAACCTGCCGCCGCCGACCAGCCTTGCCCGCCGCTGCGACGTTGGCCGCCTGGCCGAGGTGCGCTTCCCGCGCTGGAATTGATGATCCCGCCGCTGGACACCGCGCCGGCGCTGCTGGTCGCTGCCCCGCTGCTGCTGTGCGTGGCCGGGCTGTTGCTGGCACCGCTGGCCGGGCTGGACCGGCCGGCCACCCGCGCCGGCATCGTGGCGGCGGTGGCGCTGGTGGTGGGCGCCTATCTGCACTGGCGCTTCACCGTCACCATCCCCTGGGATGCCGGGTGGTTCGGGCTGGGCTTTGCCTTGTTCTGCCTGGCGGTCGAACTGTTCGGCCTGTTCGATGCCGCCATATTGTTTGCCGGCCTGATGCGCCGCACCAACCGCAGCGCCGAGGCCGACGCCGGCGCGGCGCGGCTGGCCCGCCGCCCGCGCGCCGACTGGCCGGCGGTGGACCTGATTATCGCCAACTACAACGAACCGATCGAGGTGCTGGAAAAGACCATCCTCGGCGCGCTGGCGCTGGACTGGCCCAATCTCAATGTCTGGGTCGCCGATGATGGCCGCCGTGCCTGGCTGCGCGATCTGTGTGCCGCCAAGGGCGCCGGCTATATCACCCGGCCCGACAATCTGCACGCCAAGGCCGGCAACATCAACCACGCGCTGAAGGTGACCAGCGCGCCGTTCGTCGCGGTGTTCGACGCCGATTTCGTGCCGCAGCGCGGGTTTCTGAAACGCACCATGGGCTTTTTCGACGATCCGGCCATCGGCATCGTCCAGGTGCCGCACAGCTTCTACAATCATGATCCGCTGCAGCAGAATCTCGCCCTGCGCGACGCGCTGCCCGATGATCAGCGCTTTTTCTTCGAAGCCATCATGCCCGGCCGCGACGGTTGGGATGCCGCCTTCTGCTGCGGGTCCAACAGCATCACCCGCAGAGCCGCACTCGACGCCATTGGCGGCGGGCTGCCGGCGGGATCGATCACCGAGGATATGCTGCTCAGCCTCGCGCTGCTGCAGAAGGGCTATGTCACCCGCTATCTCAACGAGCCGCTGGCGTTCGGGCTGGCGCCGGAAAGCCTGGATGCCTTCTTCGTGCAGCGGGCGCGCTGGGCGCAGGGGGCGATGCAGATCCTGTTCCTGAAATCGGGCCCGCTTGGCCCCGGCCATGCCCTTGGCCACCGCCTCTTCTTCCTGCCCACGGCGTGGCTCTCCCAGGCGCTGATGATGCTGACCTCGATCATCTCGCCGCTGGTCTTCCTGTTTTTCGATGTGCCGCCGCTGGTCGGCGTCACCGCCGAAAGCGCCATCTTCTTCCTGGTGCCGATGGTGGTGGCGCAGGTGGGCGGGATCGTGCTCTTGGGCGGCGGCCGCTATTTTCCCATCGCGGCGCAGGTGCTCGGCACCTTCCAGAGCTTCCGCCTGCTGCCGGTGATCCTGAAAACGCTGATCAAGCCGCACGGCCACGCCTTCAAGGTGACCCCCAAGGGCAGCGATGCAGCCGGCGGCGGCTATCAACGCGGGATTTTCCTTGCCGCCACCGGGCTGATGCTGGCGACGCTGGCCGGCCTTGTCATCAATGCCATTCCGGAAACCCGCATCGTCGCCCAGGGCGCGCTGGTGCCAATGGTGGCCTTCTGGGGGCTGGTCAATATCGTGGTGCTGTTTCTCGCCGCCATGCTCTGCCTCGGCCGGCCGGCCCTGCGCGCCGAAGAACGCTTTGCCTGGGACGATCAGGTGGCGATCTGGCGCCGCGATGCCCGCCACGCCACGCTGGCGCGCGGGCTCGACATTTCGGTGTCGGGCATCGCGCTGGCCGGCGACGGGCTGGTGAAGGGCGAGCCGGTGCGGGTGCGCCTGCGCGGCATCGGCAGCATCGATGGCGTGGTGGCACGCTGCCACGGCGGGCGCATCGGCATCGCCTTTGCCGCCGAAGACTGCCCGGCGCGCGACCGGCTGATCGTCTCGCTCTTCACCAACGGCATGAACAGCGCCGCGCTCCATGTGCCCTTGTGGCAGGCCACCCGCGCCATGCTCACCCGCATCGTCACGGCCGACATGCGCCTGCCGAACAGCCCGGCCGGCCAGGCCGCCGAACGGGCGCCCGCGCGCGAAGACCGCCTGGCCAAGCAAACCTATGTGCTGCCCCCTGCCGCAGCGGCGGCATCGTTGCAGGCGTCGTCGTCGCAGTTTGGCCGCCGGGCCGGTTGAACACTGGCGCTGCGGCTGCCGCCTGCTATGGCAGTGGCATGTTCCGGCCCCTGTTCCGGCCCCTGTGGCTTCTGCTCGGCTTCACCAGCCTGGCACTTGGCATCGCCGGCATCGTGCTGCCGCTGCTGCCCACCACGCCGTTCGTGCTGCTGGCGGCCTGGGCCTTCGCCAATAGCTCCCCGCGCCTGCATGCCTGGCTGCTGGCCAACCGCACGTTCGGCCCGCTGATCCGCAACTGGGAACAACATGGCGCCATCAGCCCGCGCGCCAAGCTGCTGGCCATCGTCTCCATGGCCGGCGTCTTCGCCGCCAGCTGGATCGTCGGCGCGCCAGACCGGGTGATCATCATCCAGGCGGTGATCCTGCCGGCCACCAGCCTCTTCATCCTCACCCGGCCCAGCGGGCCGAAACCGCCGCCCGGGCCGTGAACGCATGAATATCACCCGCCGTGACGGGGTGTTCGGCCCTGAGGCGAGTGAGCAAGCGCAGCGGCGGTAGCGGCGCTACCGCCCAAGCGCAGCGAGCGCTGCATCGGGGCCGAACACCCCGCCTGCGGTGGCCCGGAGACGCCAAATCAACGTCGTCTGGCGCCTCGCCGGGGCGTAAAGCCTCGCCCTCGTCACCCGCCAAAACCGATTTGGCGTCTTCGGGCCATCACGGGGGGTGATAATCGTGTGTTCACGGCCTATTTCGTAAGCCCCGTCCAGTATCCGGCGAACGCCCACAGATCGGCGGCCTCGGCGATGATCTTGTCGGTTGGCTTGCCGCTGCCATGGCCGGCGCGGGTTTCGATGCGGATCAGGTGCGGCTTGTCGCCAATTTTGGCGGCCTGCAGCGCGGCGGCATATTTGAAGCTGTGGCCCGGCACCACCCGGTCATCGGTGTCGGCCGTCGTCACCAGGATGGCGGGATAATCCTTGCCCGGTTTCACATTGTGATAGGGGCTGTAGGCAAGGTTGTAGCGGAAAAACTCCGGCTTGGTCACATCGCCATAATCGTCCACCCAATAGCGCCCGGCGGTCCAGTTGGCATAGCGCAACATGTCCATCACGCCCACCGCCGGCAGCGCCGCGGCAAACAGATCGGGCCGCTGGTTGGTGACCGCCCCCACCAGCAGGCCGCCGTTGGAGCCGCCCTGGATGGCCAGCTGGCCCTTGGAGGTGAGGCCCTTTGCCACCAGCGCTTCGCCGGCGGCGATGAAATCATCGAACACATTCTGCTTGTTGAGCAGGCGGCCGCCATCGTGCCAGGCCTTGCCATATTCGCCGCCGCCGCGGATGTTGGCCAGGGCGAAGATGCCGCCCATTTCCATCCACACCAGCCGGCTGACGCTGAAGCCCGGCGTCTGGCTGATGTTGAACCCGCCATAGCTGTAGAGCAGGGTCGGGTGCGGCTTTGACAGGTCCAGATCCTTGCGGTGCGCCACGAACATCGGCACCTTCGTCCCATCCTTGGACGTGTAGAAGATCTGGCTGACCGTGTAATCACCGGGGTTGAACGCCACCTTGGCCTGGCGCACCAGCTCCACCTGGTTGGTCGCGGCATCATAACGCCAGATCGACGCCGGGGTGGCAAAGCTGCTGAAGCCGAAATAGGTCTTGCCGTCTTCCGACGATTCAAAGCCGCCGGCGGTGCCGATGCCGGGCAGCGGCACCACGCCCAGCGGCTTGCCATCCAGTTCATACAGACGGACGACCGATTTGGCGTCCTCCAGCGTTTCCGCCACCAGCCGGTTGCCGAGCAGCGAGGCGCCGTTCAGCGTGGCCGGCCCCTCGCCCACCACTTCGGTGATGGCGCCGGTCAGCGCGTTCATCGCCACCACGCGGCCGCGCGGCGCTTGCTTGTTGGTGCGGAAATAAAGCGTGTCACCCTTCGATCCGGCCAGCGACCAGTCATGATCCAGCCCGGTCACCAGCGCGCGCGGCGTTTCACCTTTCGCGATGTCGGCAATCCGCACCTCATAGCGGTCGTCGGTGCCTTCGGCGGTGATGATGATCAGCCAGCGGCCATCGTCCGTCACCTGGCCGAAATGGCCGCGCTTGGGATGGTCCGGCGTCTCGAAGATCAGCGTGTCGGCCGATTGCGGCGTGCCAAGCTTGTGGAAATACAGTTTCTGATTCAGGCTGACGCCCAGATATTTCGGCCCGGCCTGTTCGGGGAACCGGCTGTAGTAAAAGCCCGAACCATCCTTCTTCCAGGCGATGGCGCTGGATTTCACCCATTCGATCACATCGGGCAGATCAGCGCCCGTCGCCACATCGCGCACCTTGAGCGTGCGCCAATCTGTGCCGCCATCCTGCACGGCATAGACCAGCAGCTTGCCATCATCCGATGGCTGCCATTCGGCCAGCGCGGTGGCGCCATCCTTGGCCCAGGGATTGGGATCGATCAGCACGCGCGGTTCCGCCCCCGGCGCCTGCACATACAGCACCGACTGGTTCTGCAGCCCCGAATTGCGGGTGAAGAACTGCACGCCGCCCCGCACCCGCGGCAGGCCAAAGCGTTCGAAATTGTAAAGCTCGGTCAGGCGCTGGCGGATGGCCTCGCGCTTCGGCAGCCCGGCCAGATAGGCCATGGTCACCTTGTTCTGCGCCTCGACCCAGCTCGCCACCTGCGCATCGCTGCGCACATCGGCCTCCAGCCAGCGATAGGGATCGGGCGCGCTGATGCCATGGCGGGCCTCCACCTCGGCGCCGGCCTTCGTGACCGGATAGGCAATCGGAGCGGCAACAGCGGCAGCAGCAGACATCAGCATCAAACTCGCAAACAGGTGGCGCACGGCCAATCCCTCCCCAAATGGCAACGGCGCGCACCTTGGCAAGGTGCGCGCCGCATTTCCAGCCCGGCGTTGATCAGGCGGCAAATTGCGCCGCCACCGCGCGCGGGTCCTGATACCAGCCGGCCGCGATCTGGCGGGCAAACGCATCCGGGAAGATTTCGGCATCGCCGGCCTCGATCCCGGCCAGCACCGCCGCTGCCACATCGGCCGGGCTGGTCTTGGGCATGTCGATCCCGGCCGCCATGTCGGTGTCCACCGGGCCGGGGAACACGGCATGGACGCTGACCCCATCCACCGCCAGGCTGGCGCGCAGCGAGCCGGTGAGCGAGGCGGCCAACGCCTTGCTGGCGCTGTAACTGGCCAGGCCCGGCATCGGTGCCAGCGCCACCACCGACAGGATGGTGGCAATTGCGCCCCGGCTGCGACGCAGCGCCGGGGCAAAGGCCAGCGCCAGCCGCAGCGGGGCCAGCCCGTTCACCACCAGCTGGCGTTCCACCGCATCGGCACCGGCGGTGAAGATATCGCCGCCTTCCAGGACGCCGGCATTGTTGATCAGCAAGGTCACATCACCGGCGCGCGCAGCGGCGGCGGCAATGGCGGCCGGATCGGCCACATCCAGCGCCAGCGGCACCACTCGCGGATCGGCGTGCGCCACCGGCTGGCGGGCGGCGGCATAGACCTTGGCCGCCCCGGCGGCGAGCAAGGCATCAACCAGGGCGGCACCAATGCCGCGATTGGCGCCCGTGACCAGGGCAATGCTGTTGCGGATCGTCATCGTCGTTCTCCTTCGGATCAGCAGCGTTTCTGCTGCAACCGGGATATTCCGGACCATGGGCGCGTAAAACCGCCGCCCGCGCCATTGTTTCGTGCAGCAAATGCATCAATACTCTCGCCATGGAGCTCGCCACCCTGCGCCTGTTCATCGATGTCGCCCATGCCGGCGGCTTTGCCCCGGTGGCGCGCCAGCGCGTGGTGGACCCCAGCCTGATCAGCCGCGCCATCGCCGGGCTGGAGGCCGAACTGGGTTTCCGCCTGTTCCAGCGCACCACCCGCCGCCTCGCCCTCACCGAAGCCGGCAGCCGCTATTTCGCCGCCGTGGAACCGCTGGTGCGCGATCTCGCCGGCGCGGCCGAAATGGCGCGCGGCAGCACCCTCGCCGGCCGGCTGACCATCAGTGCATCGGTCGCCTATGGCACGATCCGGCTGGTGCCGTTGCTGCCGGCGCTGCGGGCCGCCCACCCGGGGCTGGAGGTCGAACTGATCCTCACCGACCGGCTGGTCGATCTGGTCACCGAACCGGTGGACATCGCCATCCGCATGTCGCCCACGATTCCGCCCGGGCTGATCGGCCTGCCGCTTCACCCGAGCCGCTATCATGCCTATGCCGCGCCGGCCTGGGTGGCGCGCCATGGCCCGATTGCCGCCCCGGCAGATCTCGCCGGCCCCCCTTGCCTGTTGTTCGCTGGCCCGCTGCAACGGCGGCAGTGGCGCTTTTCCGCGCCGGGCGGCGGGGCGGAAACCATTGCCGTCGATGGACCGGTGGCCATTTCCTCGCCGCTGGCGCTCAAGGCCGCCTGCATCGCCGGCCTGGGCGCCACCTTGCTCACCGATTGGCTGGCGGCCGATGCGCTCGCCGGCGGCCAGCTGGTCTCCCTGCTCCCCGAACACGAGGCCAGCAGCACCGCCTTTGGCAGCAATGCCTGGCTGCTTTATGCCAGCCGCACCCTGTTGCCGCCCAAGATCCGCGCCGGGCTGGATTTCCTGCGCGCGCAACTCGGCGGCTGATCCGCCGCATCATATAAAGCTATCTTTATGCTTGCTCCTGCCCGCCCCACACTCTAGGGGACGGCGCAGCTTTTTGCTCCGGAACAGGAACCCGATCATGGCCGACCATGCAATCGCCGATATCAGCCTGGCCGATTTCGGCCGCCGCGAAATTGCCATCGCCGAAACCGAAATGCCCGGCCTGATGGCCCTGCGCGCCGAATTCGGTGCGGCCCAGCCGCTGAAGGGCGCGCGCATCACCGGCTCGCTGCACATGACGATCCAGACCGCGGTGCTGATGGAGACGCTGGTGGCGCTGGGGGCGGAGCTGCGCTGGGCCACCTGCAACATCTTTTCCACCCAGGATCATGCCGCCGCCGCCATGGTGGCCGCCGGCATCCCCACCTATGCCATCAAGGGCGAGAGCCTGGCGGATTATTGGGATTATGTCGGCCGCATCTTCGATTGGGGTGATCAGACCGCCAACATCATCCTCGATGACGGAGGCGATGCCACCATGTTCGCGCTGTGGGGCGCGCGGCTGGAAGCCGGCGAAACCATGGGCGAGCCGGAAAATGCCGAAGAGGTGGAGTTCCAGCGCGCGCTCAAGGCCTTTGTCGCCGCCCGCCCCGGCTATCTCACCCAGACGGTGAAGACTCTGAAGGGCGTTTCGGAGGAAACCACCACCGGCGTCCACCGCCTCTATGAGCTGGCCAAGCAGGGCCGCCTGCCGTTCCCGGCGATCAACGTGAACGACAGCGTCACCAAGTCCAAGTTCGACAATCTTTATGGCTGCAAGGAAAGCCTCGTTGATGCCATCCGCCGCGCCACCGATGTGATGCTGGCCGGCAAGGTCGCCTGCGTCGCCGGCTTTGGCGATGTCGGCAAGGGTTCGGCCCATAGCTTGCGCAACGGCGGCGCCCGCGTGATGGTGACCGAAATCGATCCGATCTGCGCGCTGCAGGCCGCCATGGAAGGCTTCGAGGTCGTCACCATGGAAGAGGCGGTGAAGCGCGCCGACATCTTCGTCACCGCCACCGGCAACATGGATGTGATCACGGCCGAGCACATGATGGCGATGCGCCCCAACGCCATCGTCTGCAACATCGGCCACTTCGACAGCGAGATCCAGATTTCCGCCCTGTCCAACTACAAGTGGACCGAAGTGAAGCCGGGCACCGACATCGTCGAATTCCCCGATGGCAACCAGATCATCGTGCTGGCCAAGGGTCGGCTGGTCAACCTGGGCTGCGCCACCGGCCACCCCAGCTTCGTCATGTCGGCCAGCTTCACCAACCAGGTGCTGGCCCAGATCGAGTTGTGGACGAAGGGCGATCAGTACAGCAATGCCGTGCATGTGCTGCCCAAGCATCTTGATGAAAAGGTCGCCCGCCTGCACCTCGACAAGCTGGGCGTGAAGCTGACCACGCTCAATCCCAAGCAGGCCGCCTATATCGGCGTCGAAGCCAGCGGCCCGTTCAAGCCCGATCATTATCGTTACTGATCGGCGCTGGCGGCCGGACCGGCCATGATGGGCCGGCGGGGACTTGCCCGCCGGCCCATTTTGCGTATGAGGCGCGCAACACAGTCTCAAGGATCGACCCATGGCCCTGCCCGCCCCCGGCATCGCCCTGGGCAGGCCCGCCCTCATCGCGTTCGTGCTGGCCACCCCGGCGGCGGGCCAGACGGGGGATCGCCTGCCTGCCTCCAACCCCGCCCCCAACGGCATTGCCGTCACCACCCCCGCCGCCGGCAAGCGTTCGGGCGAAAATGCCGTGCGCGGCGCCGGCGATGCCTTTGGCACGGTGATCGGGCGGGAAGCGATCGGGCTCTATGACAGCGAGGATATCCGCGGCTTCTCGCCCGTTGCCGCCGGCAATGTCCGCATCGACGGGCTTTATTTCGATCCGGTCGCCTTCCCGTCTGACCGGATCAGCGGAGCCACCAGCATCAGGGTCGGCCCGTCGGCGCTGGCCAGCCCGTTTCCGGCGCCCACCGGCATTGTCGACATCGGTCTGCGCCTGCCGGAGGGCGATGCCGCCGGCTCGGCGCTGGTCAGCCTCGACAGTTTTGGCGGCCGCCAGGCCGAACTGGATGTGGCCGTGCCAGTCACCGGCCGGCTGGCTATCGGCGCCGGCGTCACCTGGGGCGATGGCCGGTTCGTCAACAACAGCGTCAGCCAGACGCGCGAAGCCGCCATCATCGCCAATTGGCGGCCCACTGACCGGCTGCGCCTCGTCCCCTTCGTCCAGATAACCCGGGTGCCGCGCGATGATGTTGGCCCGGCCTTTCTGCCCGCCGGCGATGTGCTGCCGCCCGATCCGCCCCGCCGCCGCTTCGTTGGCCCGGCCTGGCTGCAAAGCCGCAGCACCGGGGTGAATGCCGGTGCGATCCTGGATTGGACGATGGCAGAAGGCTGGCAGCTGAAAGCCGGGCTGTTCCGCTCCTCGCTGGCATTCGGGCAGGATTTTTCCAACCTGCTGCTGGATGTGCAACCCGATGGCCGCGCCCGCCAGCGGGTGCTGGCCGATCCCCGTCTGTTCTTTGTCTCGACCAGCGGGGAACTGCGCCTGACCCGCAGCCTGGCCGATGGCCCGCGCCAGCACCGCCTGCATGTCGCCATGCGCGGGCGCAGCGCCTATCGCCGCTTTGGCGGCAGCGACAGCATCGATCTGGGCCCCACCAGCATCGGCACCATCGGCACCGCCCCCCGGCCCGCGTTCCGCTTTGGCGCGCAGGAAGAAGACCGGGTGCGGCAATGGACCGGTGCGCTCGGTTATGAAGGCGAATGGGATGGCGTCGGCGCGCTGTCACTGGGGGTGCAGCGCAGCGATTATGCCAAGCGCATCGGCCTGCCGGGCTTCAAGACCGCCACCGATGCCGCGCCCTGGCTGGTCAATGCCAACGCCGCCATCCGGCTGGGCGCAGGCAGCGAGGCCTATGGCGGCTTCGTCACCGGCATCGAGGAATCGGGGGTCGCCCCGGCCAATGCCGTCAACCGCAACGAAGCCCTGCCGGCCATCATCACCCGCCAGTTCGATGCCGGGCTGCGCCAGACGCTTGGCCCGGTGACTGTGGTGGCCGGCCTGTTCCAATTGTCGAAACCCTATTTCAACCTCGATCCGGGCGGGCGCTTTGGCCCGCTGGGCCGGGTGGTCAGCCGCGGGGTCGAAACCAGCCTGTCCGGCCCGGTGACGGCCAGCCTGTCGGTCGTTGCCGGCGCGGTGTTCAGCGATCCGCGCGTCACCGGCGATGCCGTCGCCCGCGGCCTCACCGGGCCGCGGCCGGTGGGGGCGATCCGCCGCCGCCTCAACCTGTCGGCGGATTGGCGCCCGCCAATTGCGCCCGGCCTGTCGTTCGACATCGGCATCTTCGCCAACAGCGCCACCACCGCCACGGTCAACAATGCGGTGGCGATCCCGCCGCAGACCTTCATCGATCTGGGCGCGCGCTATGCCTTCCGGCTGGCCGGCAAGGCGGCCGTGCTGCGGGCCCAGATCTTCAATGCCGGCGGCGTGAACGGCGTCTCGCTGGACGGGCCGGGCAGTTACCGCATCAACGATGGCCGCTGGGCGCAGCTCTATCTCACCATGGACTTTTGAACAGGGTGCCGCCGCCTACGCGCTTTTTCCGCTGGACGCTGGCCGGCCGCCTGCCCATGGACGGGGCATGACAGGGTCCCCCATCTTGTTGCTGGCGATGCTGCTGGCCGCGCCGGCGCTGGCACAACCAGCCCCGAACGACAGCACGCCGCCGGCCGACACGCCGGATGGCGAACATGCCGCCCCCACCGACACGCCGGTGGTGGCGGCCACCGGCAGCCGGTCGGCGGAAAACGCCGTGCGCCAGGCCGGCGATGCCTTTGGCACCAGCATCGGCCGCGAGGTGTCGGGCCTCTACAGCCGCGAACGCGTGCGCGGTTTTTCCCCGGTGGCTGCCGGCAATGTCCGCATCGACGGGCTCTATTTCGATCCGATCGTCGTCCCGTCCAGCCGGCTGGTGCGCGCCACCGCCATCCGGGTTGGCCCGTCGGCGCTGGGCAGCCCGTTTCCGGCCCCCACCGGCATCGTTGATCTGGGCCTGCGCCGGCCGGGGCAGGAGGCGGCGGCCAGCCTGCTGGTGGGCTACAACACATGGCACACGCCCACGGCCGAATTTGATGCCTCGCTGCCGGTCAGTTCCACGCTCAGCATCGGGGTGGGCGCCGGGATGCAGCTGGAAAACGGCTTCAACAAGACCCGCGATCACAGCGTCGAAGGCGCCTTCATCGCCGAATGGAAACCCTCGGCCCGCCTCAGCCTGCTGCCGTTCTTCACCGTGCGCGAAACGCCGATCGATGATCATGGCCCGATTTCGGTGCCCCAGGGCAATTTCCTGCCGCCGCGCCTGCCGCGCCGGCAGTTCTTCGGCCCCTGGTGGTCACGCGGCGGCGACACCGAATTGAACGCCGGCCTGATCACCGACTGGACCATTGCCGATGGCTGGCTGCTGCGCGCCGGCCTGTTCCGCTCGCAGCGCGTGGTCAATGGCCAGTTCGCCAACGTGGTGCGCATCAGCGCGCCCGATGGCACCGGCACCCAGCGCATCACCGGCGATCCCACGCTCTACAACGCCTCCACCAGCGGGGAGCTGCGCCTCACCCGCCGGTTTGAGGATGGCCCGCGCCGCCACCAGATCCACGCCACGCTGCGCGGCCGCCAGGGCTATCGCCGCTTCGATGGCTCGCAGGTGATCGATCTCGGCCCGGTCAACATCCTCGGCGTCGCCCCCAATGTGCCGCCGCCCACCCTCAACTTCGGCCCGCAGCAGGACGACAATGTGCGGCAATGGACCGGCGGCATCGCCTATGAAGGCCGCTGGGACGGTGTGGGCGAGCTTTCGGTGGGCGTGCAGAAAAGCGATTACAGCAAACGCATCGGCTTTCCCGGCGCCATCACCGCCACCGATGCCACGCCCTGGCTCTACAATGTCACCGCCGCGGCGCAGCTGGCCGATGGCGTCACCCTCTATGGCGGCGCGGTGACGGGCCTCGAGGAATCCGGCGTCGCCCCCAATTTCGCCGCCAACCGCAACGAGGCGCTGCCGGCGATCCGCACCCGCCAGATCGATGCCGGCGTCCGCCTCAACCTGGGCGGCGGCATGCGCATGGTCGCCGGCCTGTTCGAAGTCTCCAAGCCCTATTTCAACCTCGACACCGCCGGCCGCTTCGACGTGCTGGGCGAGGTGATCAACCGCGGCGTCGAAGCCTCGCTGGCTGGGCCGCTCACCGACGAACTGTCGATCGTGGCCGGTGCCGTGCTGCTGCGCCCCCGGGTGACGGGCGATGCCGTCACGCGCGGCCTGGTGGGCCGGCTGCCGGTTGGCGCGATCAGCGAACGCATCGAATTCTCGGCCGATTGGCGCCCCGGCTTCGCCCCGGGGCTCAGCCTTGATCTGCGCCTGTCCTACCGCTCGCCCGAAGTCGCGACGGTGAACAATCTCGTTTACGTCCCCACCCGCACCCTCATCGATGTCGGTGGCAGGTACCGGTTCAAGCTGGCCGGCAATGATGCGGTGCTGCGCATCCAGACCACCAACCTCACCAGCCAGCAGGGCTTTGAACTGCGCGGGGCCAATGCCTACACGGTGCTGCCCGGCCGCGTCACCCAGGCCTATCTCACCGTCGATTTCTGACTTGCAGTGGCGGCCGAAAGCGGCAAACCGATGCGCATGACAGGGGATAGCATCATCGCAGCGGCGTTGCTGCTCGCCGCGCCCGTGGCGGCGCAATCGGCTCCACCGCCACCACCACCAGCGGCCGATATCGCCGCCACCGGCGCGCGCGCCGCCGAAAATGCCGTGCGCCAGGCCGGCGACGCCTTTGGCAGCACCGTCGGCCGCGAGGTGATCGGTATCTACAACCAGATGAATGTGCGCGGCTTTTCGCCGATCGCCGCCGGCAATGTCCGCATCGATGGCCTTTATTTCGATCCGGTGGTGCCACCCTCCACCCGCATCAGCCGCACCACCACCATCCGTGTCGGCCTGTCGGCGCTGGGCAGCCCGTTTCCCGCCCCCACCGGCCTGGTTGATTTCGGCTTCCGCCGCCCCGGCACTGCGGCGGCGGCCAGCGCCCTGATCCTGGCCGACAGCTGGGGCACCCTGAATGGCGAGATCGATGCCGTGCTGCCGGTCAACGGCACGCTCAGCCTCGGCCTCGGCGCCTCGCTGCGGCTAGAAAACGGCCTCGACAAGACCCGGGAAGACAGTTTTGGCGGCACGCTGATCGCCC